>JAFTPN010000035.1 GCA_017463245.1 Clostridia bacterium | reverse complement strand
TACTCACCCGTCCGCCGCTAAAACATCAATCTTCCATCCGAAAACTTCCGACTGATGTCTCCGCTCGACTTGCATGTGTTAAGCACGCCGCCAGCGTTCGTCCTGAGCCAGGATCAAACTCTTACGTTTAATCCTTTATCTCATCCAACAGCTTCCGCTGTCAGACAAACTCATTCGGAATCATCTGTCTCTTTACTTGCGTTTTGTCAATTCTGTATCGTTTTCAAGGTTCATCCGCTCTCGGTGAGAGCTTGTACATCTTATCAAAGGTTTTGGCGTTTGTCAACACCTTTTTTCAAAAAAATTTGCGTTTTTTTGATTTTCTTTCAAAACCCGAACAGCAAGTGTTTTCAAGGCGTTGTGCGTTCGTATGCGCTTACACGCAAATACCAGATTGTACAAATGCCGCCAACCACAACATATGGTGGCTGGCGGCATTATCCTTGGGAATCAGTTGTGCAGTTTGCCTGCATTCGAGGTTGATTCCTCCGATTCGACATCGTTCGACGGTTTGTCCGGGCGGCGTACATAACGCAGCGCCAGCAGCACGCCGACAGCCGCGGAGCAGCCCTGAATCAGCAGGGTGAAGTAGCGCAGGCGCAGCAATTCCGGCGTGCGCAGCTCACGCAGGGTGGCGGAGGTTTGCCACACCTTCCAGAAGGCGTCGGCCATGTCCTGCCACTCCACCAGCACGGCGGGGATCCACTCCGGGAAGGTGTAGACCGGCTGGATGATGTAGTTCATCAGCGCCGCCAGGAGCAGCGCGCTGAGGGCATAGCCCAGGACGAACAGGAGGATCGTCCCCAACAGCTGCGGCAGGAGCTGCACGGCATAGCGCTGATGGAGCTGCGCCTGGTAGTGCTGATGGTAGCCGCGGACACGGCTGTTCAGCCAGGTGACGAGGCGCAAAACGCAGGTCATGCCGATGAGGAAGATCAGCACCCGCAGCCACAGGGTGGCGGCCATGCTCTCTTTGCCCAGGTCGATGAACGTACCGCCGGTCTGCCAAGTGCTGCACACCGTGCGGAAGGACACGCTGGCACCCATGCCCGGCATGGGCGCAGCCTCCACCAGCAGGGCGTCCAGCTCCAGGGGCTGATCGATGATACTGTTGAGGGGAATCACCGCGCCGTAGTCCATGTAGTCGCCCACCTGCTTGGTGTGGCGCACCACGCCGATGACCCGGTAGCTGCTGCCGCCGATGGTCACCTGACGATCCACCGCATCCGCCACGCGGAACAGCGCCAGCGCCAGCTGCTCATCCAACAGGACAAGGGGCGCACCGCTGGCCAGTTCCTCCGGATAGAACAGACGACCGTGCAGCAGGTATTCCGGCTGCAACAGCAGGCCATCCTCTCCCATGAGGTCAAGCCGTCCCTGCGCCGAGGCACCCTCTGCGCTGAAGGAGGCCTGTTCCACCACACCGCCCAGCGTCCAGGCCTGCATGGTGGTGTCCCATTCCCCGGAGAGGTCAACCAGGCGCTTGTGCCAGTCGGCAATGAGCTGGTTGGGCTTGATGGTTTCCTCCGGCTCACCCTGCTCCAATTGTCGCGGCGGCGGAAGAACGTATTGCAGATGGTCGCCCACCTGCGTCACCGAGTATGCGCCGAAGCAAAGCAGCAGCGCGAAGACCAGCAGCAGGGCGGTTTGCCACCAGGGTGTTTTTGTGTGCATGGTGTGTCCTTTCGATGTTGAGATGAAGCAAAGCGTTGGAGCAAGTGGCAGAACCACTCCTTCCGTCAGGCTAACGCCTGACACCTCCCTCGGGGAGGGAGGCTTTTGGTGTGCGTAACCAAGCAGTCCCCGCGTCGCGGCGCAACCGTATTTGCGCCGTGACCCCCGCTTATGTGCGTACACAGCGCCCTCCCCGCATGGGTTTCGAAAGGGTCGAAGACCCTTCGCGGGATCCCCAAGGGCAGAGCCCTTGGGCGGGAGTCCAGAGGGCAGAGCCCTCTGGTCACTGCACGTATTCCATGACGGTTTGACCGTCGGTGAGGGCGCGGTCTTCGCGGTCGGCGAGCTGCTGGTAGGCGAGGTCTTCGGCGATGGAGATGGACTTGTCGCTCTTTTCGAGGACGGTGACGGGGGTTTTGACGATCTTCATGGTGGCGGAGGACATGAAGCCGCCCCAGTCGTGCTGGATGAGGTAGACGTAGTAGTCGTTCTCCTGGCCGCGCAGGGCGCTGGGCGGCAGGAGGGTGGTGGCCTTCTTGGCGCGGTAGGTGATGTTCACGTTCACGCCGCCATCGCTGACCATGCGGCGCACGGCGGTGGATTCAGGGGTGAGCAGCTCCTCCGGCAGAAGGATGTGCAGCTGCTTGCTGCCGTCGGCCTCGATGCTGGTTTTCTCGACCTCCGTCTTGATGGTGCCCAGCACTTCGCTGTCGATGTCCGCACGGGTGCCATCAGCAATGCTGCGCTCCACACCGCCCAGGGGCGCACGCAAAACGGGCTGGGTGCCCTCGGCGCTCATGGTGTAGGCGGGCTTGGCACCATCGTAGGCCGCACCTTCTTCCACGGCAATGGAAACGATGTACCCATCCCGGGGCGCGACCACCGTTTCCAGGGCGGACATGGTGGCGTGCAGCTCGATCATCTTCTGGGTCACTTCGTCCATGGCCTTGAGGAGGGCGTTGCGGTCGTTGATGTACTTGAACACGTTGTCCTTCACCCGCAGCTTCTTGTCCTCCAGGATCTCGTAGAAAGCAGCGGCTGCGGCGTCATAGGTGCTTTGCAGTACGCCGACACGATCCACCGCCAGCTTCAGGGTGGAAGGAACGTCCCCAGCCAGCACCAGCTGCTGCGCCCAGGTGGATGCATCCCCTGCCAGCACCAGGCCGTGCTGCTGCGCCAGGAGCCGGGCGGTGTATTGGGCGTCGGTCAGGTCGTCCTGGGCGGAGAGCATGGCATCGTAGAGCTCGTTCTGCTTGCTTTCCTTGGAGAGCTTGCGGTTGGCAATGTCCAGGTCGATGAGCTCTTTCGCCTTGGCATCGTAGTCCTCCCGAAGCTTTTCCATGTCGGCATCATAACTGGACGCCTGAGCGGTGAAGATGGTCTCCCCCGCCTTCACATAATGACCGGGCTTGACGTGCACAGCCTTCACGGTCACGTTCAGGTCGGCGGCCTCCTCCACGGTGATCTCCTCGGTCTTGGGGAAATGGATTTCAGCGTGGAAGCTCATCTTTTCCTCAAATCGTCCGGTGGATGCGGTGATCAGCTGCACCTTGGGGGTGGTGATGGTCTGCACGGTGCGGGCAAAGAACATGCACAGCGCCACCAGCACCGCCAGAACGATCAAGCCCCGCAGGGCGAACTTTTTCAGCTTCATGGTGAGAGAACCCTCCTTATTTCAGCTCGCTGAGCTGGATGCCCGCCACAATGTCCTCCTGGAAATACAGGTAGATGAGCAGCGTGGGCAGAATGTAGAGCGCGGAACCGGCAAAGGCCACATCCGCCCCCTCGGTGGAGATCTGGTTGAACATCACCGAAAGGGGGCGCAGGTTGGGACGGTTGGCCAGGTAGACCAGGGGCTGCTCCACCATGTTCCAGCAATCCGCAAAGGACAGCGCCGCCGCAGCGCCAATGATGGGCTTGCACACCGGCAAGATCACATGGATGTACCCCCGCACCGCGCCCACGCCATCCACCATGCCGGCCTCCAGCAGCTCGCTGGGCAGGCTGACCATGAACTGGCGCAGAAGAAAGATGTAGAAGGGCGAGAAGCACATGGGCAGGATCACCGCCCACACGCTGTCCATCAGCCCCATCCAGCGCAGCATCATCACGCTGGGGGCCATGGTGACCTGGAAGGGCAGGATCATCAGCACCAGGATGCAGAAGAAGATCAGGTCGCGCCCGCGGAAGGTGAAGCGGCTCAGGGCGTAGGCCGTGAGGGGGACAATGATCCCCTGCCCCAGCAGGATCGCCCCGGCATACATGGCCGAATTGCAGAAAAGCCGCAGGTAGGTGGGATCCTCAATGAAGATCTTGTAATACTGCCGCAGGGAGAACACCGCCGGGGAATACAGCACGTCCAGCCATTTCTCCGCATCATAGCTGCCCCGCTGGCTGAGGTAGCTTTCGATCTCCCCTTTAGGGAAGAAGGAGTAGAGGAAGGTGAACACAATGGGGAGCAGGATCAGCGCGCACAGCGCTGTGAGGATCAGCATGGCCACCCAGCCGCTGAAAGAGAGCCGCCCGCTGCGGCGGATACGTCTGCTCATGGGGAGCCTCCTTTCAAGTGTTGGGGGAACGGACAGCCTTGCTCATGTACATCAGCGCAAAAAGCACCATCACGCCAATGGCAAAGAGGTAGGCCGCCGCCGTCACATCCTGATATTCCAGTTTGGCAAACTTGTTGTTCATAAAGTGCTGCAGGGTGTAGATCTGTGGCGTGGGGTAATCGCCGCCGATGAAGTAGGCCTCCTTGAAGATCTTGAAGGCGTTCACCCAGGCCAGCACAAACACCAGGAAGGCGGTGGGCAAAATCTGCGGCAGGGTGATGCGGAAGGCCTGCCGCCACCAGCCCGCGCCCTCCAGGGAGGCATACTCGTACAGGGAGGGATGTACCGCTTCCAGCGCCGAGGCGAACAGCACCACCGAGAAGCCCACGTTCTTCCATATATACATCAGCACAATGGGAACGCGCAGGGCGGCTTCCTCCAGCCAGAGGACGCGCTCATACCCAAGCTGCACCACCAGGCGGTTGATCACGCCGCCGTAGTCGAACATCAGCGTCCAGATCAGCAGCATGGCGGAGGTAGGCATCAGGTACGGCAGGAGCAGCACATTGCGGAAGGGGACGGAGCGCTGCTTCAGCATCTTCAGCATGGCGGCCAGCACAAAGGCCAGCAGCCATATGGCCGGGGCGCAGAGCAGGGAAAGCTCCCAGGTGTTCTTCAGCCCCAGCTGAAACATGGGGTTCTGGCTCACCCGCTCATAGTTGGCCAAGCCCACAAAATTGTTGGCAAAGGTGCCGTCCATCAGCGAGAAATACACCCCGCCGATCAGCGGCGCCACATAAAAGGCTATCAGCCCTGCCAGCCCCGGCAGGAGCAGCAGCCAAACGATCTTTTTGCGATGGAACACCCCATCGTCTCCCTTCCTTGCAAAGGTGCTATTGACTTTCCAGCCACCAGGCATCCGCAATGCGCTGCATTTGCGTCAGACATTGGCGGGCGGTCTTCATCCCGGTGAGGTACTGGGTCATTTCATTCAGAAAAGCCGGATAAATGGGCTGGGTGGTCATGCGCTGACGCTCCAGTAAGGGATCGGCCAGCACCACCATGCGGGGAACGATCTCCGTTTTGTAGAAGCGCAGCGTTTCCGCGGGAACATGTTCATCCCAGCCATCCTCATGCAGCCACACCGCTTCCCGGCTCTCCCGGTTCTGCACCAGCCATTCCAGATAGGCCATGGCTTCCGCCTTGTGCTGGCTGCGAGGATTGAGGATGTAGACCATCACCACCGCCGGATAGCGGATGTCCTCCCCCTCCAGCATGCGAGGCATTGCTGCCGGAACAGGGGTGATGCCCGGATAGCTGTTCAAGGTGTTGATCCCCAGGCCGTAATAGCCATTGCTGCCGCCAAAGCACAGAAGTGCCGGCTGCTGATCATAGCTGTACCACGCAGCATCCTGTGGCAGCAGCGGCAAGTCCCCTTGTCCGTAGGCCGCCTTGACCTGCTCCATGGCGCCGAGCAGCCCAGCATGGTTTTGCAGCGCTACAGGTTCCTCCTTGCTTCTGCCAAGCAGCGCCTGCATCAGCGCCATGTCCAGCCAGTCCAGCGCCGTCCACTCCCGGCTTTCCTCCGCCAGACCCATGTAAGCCTGGCCATGGTTGTTCTCGTCTTCGTCCCAATGCAGCTGTGCCTCCAGCGCCTCACAAAGCGCAGCAGGCGGCGCAACGCCCTCCTGCGTCACACCCCAGCTGCCATACTGCACATAGGCCGCCACACCATAGAGCTGTCCATCCCTCTCCAGGGACTGTGCCAGCACATCATGAAGGCGCGCATGATCCGCAGCCAGCACAGCGCTTGCGTTCAAGGGTTCGATGAACCCCTGCTCCATCATGGCAGCTACACCGCTGGCATAGGCAATGAAGTACAAGTCTGTTTCATCATCGCCAGTCAGGATGGCCGTGTACACATCCTGGGCGCACAGGTCGTTCTCCTGGGTGCGGCTGAGGATGATCTCCGGGTGCGCAGCGGAAAAGCCCTGGTCGGACATCATGTTATACAGTCCTCGGATGCGCAGCGTTTGGGTCGCGGTCTCCCGCAGGTCATACAGGCTGTATGTCCCGGATCGATCACAGGCCATGTAACTGCCATGCATGATCGTCCCGCTGATGGAAAAGCGCCCCCTGGGGATGCTCCGCACCCGGCTGGCCTTCCCTTGCTGATAGGCCATCAGCTCCGTTCCCTGCACCAGGTAGAAGGTCTCGCTGGCCTGGTCGGATGCCAGTCCACAGATGTCGATACCCTCCACCGACGTCAGCAGGCTGCTGTTTTGACCATCCAGCATCCACACCTGATAGACGCGCTGCTCGCTGTCATACTTGCGCACCAGCACCCGGCCATTCGTCCAGGGCGCCAGGTCATACACATTTTTCTCCACCAGCTGCACGCGGCTGTTCTGTTTCAGGTCGATGCAATACAGCTCCGGCCACAGGTCGGAATTGGTCTGTCCCGCCATGAAATACAGCTTCTCCGCCGACCTGATCGGCTGGGATAACTGCTTCCCTTCCAGGGCATGAGGCAGATCGAAGCTTGCTGCCTGCTCCACAGTATCCCCCTGCACACGAAGCACCAGGCCTTCCCGCCAATTCACCACCAGCAGCGCTGCTTCGTCCGCAACTACTGCCGTGCTGCCGTCCTCCGGCGCATTGTTCGCCCGGCCGTGGAGAAAGCCCTGGTGCAATCTCGCCTCGCCGGAGGCAGGATCGATCTCATAGAGCCATGTGCCATCGCTGCCGAAAAGCTTTTCTTCATGCCAGGTCAGGCTGGTGATAGCCAGGGGCTGCTCCTTCCAGGTGATGTTCAGCTGCTGGTCTGCCCTGGCCGCCCCCATCAAAAGCAGGCAAACGCAGGCCAGGATGATGCCCTTCAAGCTGCGGTTTGTTCGCATATGGTTACCTCCCCTTTGCCAGAACGCTTGGTTATCTCTATTACCAAAACGCTCCGGCAAAGGGAAAAGTTACGCTGATGCATCAATAATCTTCCATCTGCATCATCATGATCTTGTTGTCCGCATCGCGGATGAACTGTTCCAGCTTGATCTGCCCGGCGCGATAGCGCTCCAGCAGCGTGTTCAGCTCCGGAGAGGCGCTGTCACGGCTGCCGATCATGAAGGTGGGCTTCTTTACATACATATACGGAACGATCTGCTCGTCATAGCGGGCGATGGCCTCGGCAGAAATCTCCCAGCGCTCGTTGGCCTTGTAGTCCTCGTTCCAGGCCTTCTGCTCGTCGATCATCATCTGGTAGTCCTTCTTTTCCTCCTCCGGCAGCTCGGCCAGCTGAGCCTCCATGCGCTGGATGGCCTTCTCCATGCTTTCCAGGTTGCGCTGGTAATAGGCGTTCTCCACCGGCTCCTTCAGGTCGGTGAAGATGGTGTAGGCGTTGGTCCGGCTGTCCTCCTCCAGGCTCTGCAGCTTGCACAGCAGCAGGTTCTGCGCCTCGGTCATGTTGGCGCAGCGGGGGTTGATGAACGCCAGCTCCAGCTCCACACCGGTGACATAGTCCGTGTCCGGGGTGAGGGTCATGGGGATGAAGGTGCGGTACTTGTTGTCCGTGTCAAAGCTGCCCACCACGGTGTAGTTGGGCATCAAAAGGCCCTGGCGGTAGCCCACCTCGTCCTCGTTTTCCAGGTTGGCGCCGCGGGTCAGGTCATCGGTGCGCATGGCCTCCAGGGCTTCCAGCATGGCGCGGAATTCCGGCGTGTTGAAGCGCACCTGCTGCCCCTTGGCGGTGCAGTAGTTCAGGTAGTCTTCCACCATGTAGTTCAGCAGCGCAGCCTTGTAATCATCCGTGTACTCGATCAGCGTATACTGGGGATATTCCTCCACCCACTCGTCGTTCCAGCGGGTGGCAAACTGGCACAGCTCCACATAGTTGGTGGGGATATCCTCGATGGTCAGCCCCATGTCCTCCATCACACCATTGGCCACATACCAGCCATCGAAGCTGTAAGCTCGCAGCGGAATGGCATAGAGCTTGCCGTCCTTCATCACCGCATCCCGGAAGGCGGGCTGCATCCGCTCCACATAGGCCATCAGCTCTTTGTTGCCGGAAAGGTCGGCGCAGTAGCCCTTCTCCATCAGCCTGAAGAAGCTGGAATAGCCGGTGTTCATCCGCAGCACATCAATGGTGGTGTCGCCGGAGACCATGGCCTGGCTGATCTGCTCCAGGGAGTCGTAATACTCATTCATGGTGTACACGGGCACCTGGGGATACTTGCGGGTAAAGGCCATGGTACCCTGATCCATATAGTCGCCGTACACGTTCAGATACACATCGCTCTTGTAGTCCAGCGACATGGTGCGGCCAATAACCTGATTGGGGCAATCCACAAAGGTGCTGCCCACCGCCGCCAGGTTGTACGTCCAGTCGGCGGGAATGTAGCCCACCTGCTGGGGCTGACCCAGATCCACCATGGCCATGATGCGGCAGTTCTGGGCATACACCAGGGCATTCAGCGCAGCGGAGTAGGTCACATAGGGCATGCTTTCCTCCGGCATTTCGCCCATGGACTGCACCGTGTCGGTGGCGGGATCGTAGAGATTCAGCGCTGGCTTGACCATTTCGCCCGTCTCGGCGTTATAGGCGTTCATGTCGTCCCGGCAGATCAGCACAGCCTTGCCGTCCTTCCACTCCGTGACGCGGTGGGGATATTCCACCTTGCTGCGCGTCACCTCGCCGCTGCTCAGGTCGATCACCAGCAGGCGGTTGTCCTGCATACCCTCGTCGGTGTAGTCCTCCACCAGATACAGCAGCTTGCCGCCCGCCACCGCATACTGGTTGGCAGACAGCAGGTACTGATAATCCTCGCTCTTGTGGAACATCAGGGAGGTGTCCTTCACCTGCGCCACGTCCTGATAGACCACCTTGCCCTCCTCCACCGTCATGGTAAAGATCTTGCCGTTGTAGCCGTTCATGCCCATCAGGCGTTCCCCGTCGGAGAACATCAGGCTCAGGGCGTACTGGGGATCCACCAGCCCGGCGGCCTTTTCGTCGGCCTTAATCACGCTTTCCACCTCGTCCATGGCGGAATAGTACCCGGCAAAAAACAGGTTGTCCGCCAGCTTTTCCGCCTGGGGCATGTCTTCCTTCCAATAAAACAGCTCATGCCCATCGGTGCCGTTCATCAAAAGATACAGCGTGTCTCCCACCACCGCGCGGGCAGTCACGCTGCGCCACACTTCCTCCTCCGCGGGCTCTTCCAGAATGGTGGCATCCACCGCCAGCGCGCCGGAACATGCGGCGCACAGGCACATCAGCATCAGCAAAGCAGATATGATCTTCTTGAACATCATGGTGTCCTCCATTGTTGGTATTGAGCAGGCAAGGTGCCTGTTATCATCCATGCAACGGAACAAATGGGTATTTTCTTCCAACTCTGTTAAACTTGTTACAACTTTTGGAGAAAACAAAAAGCGGACGGCGCATTGCTGCATCGTCCGCTTGCGACAAATAAACCTTGGAGGTGTCGGAGGCGCCGCAGCGCCTCTGACTGTAATCGTATCCGGCGGCTTTGCCGACGGGGCGGGGCGTTTTTCGCTCTGTGAGGTCAGGCTTCAGCCTGACTAACGCAGCCCATTGCTTGCAATGGGCAAGTGTAGCCAGCGCCGGGCTTGCCCCGGTGATGGCCGAAACCGGAAACTTTCCTTACGCGGAGGAACGGCCGTGGACGGCGCTTGCGCCGGACACAGTGACGGAGCGCAAACTCAAAAAAGTGGCCTTACAGGCCACTTTTTTGACTTAACGGCTGGAGTAGTTGGGAGCTTCCTTCGTAATAGAGATGTCGTGGGGATGGCTCTCGGCCAGGCCAGCACCGGTGATCTTGATGAACTCGCTGTCCTTGCGCAGGGCATCGATGGTGGGAGCACCACAGTAGCCCATGCCAGCGCGCAGGCCGCCCACCATCTGGTAGATGGTATCGGCCAGGGTTCCCTTGTAGGGCACGCGGCCTTCCACGCCTTCGGGCACCAGCTTCTTGGAGTTCTCCTGGAAGTAGCGGTCGGAGGAACCCACGGCCATAGCGCCCAGGGAGCCCATGCCGCGGTACACCTTGAAGGAACGACCCTGATAGATCTCCATGGCGCCGGGGGATTCCTCGGTACCGGCCAGCAGGCTGCCCAGCATGACGCAGGAGCCACCGGCGGCCAGCGCCTTCACGATGTCGCCGGAGTACTTGATGCCGCCGTCAGCAATCACGCGGATGCCGTGCTTGTCGGCTTCCTCGGCGCAGTCGGCCACAGCGGTGACCTGGGGAACGCCGATGCCCGCCACCACGCGGGTGGTGCAGATGGAGCCGGGGCCGATGCCCACCTTCACGCAGTCAACGCCAGCGGCGATGAGGTCGTGGGTAGCGCCAGCGGTGGCCACATTGCCAGCGAAGAGCTGGATGTTGGGATAGCGGTTGCGGATGGCTTCCACCTGGCGCACCACGCCCATGGAATGGCCGTGAGCGGTATCGATGGAGATCACGTCCACCTTGGCATCCACCAGGGCGTCGATACGGTCGAACACGTCCTTGGTCACGCCCACAGCGGCGCCGCACAGCAGACGGCCGTGGGCATCCTTGGCGGAGTTGGGATACTTGGTATTCTTTTCGATGTCCTTGATGGTGATCAGGCCGCGGAGGTAGCCCTCATCGTCCACGATGGGCAGCTTTTCGATGCGGTGCTGCGCCAGGATCATCTTGGCCTGCTCCAGGGTGGTGCCCACGGGAGCGGTGACCAGGTTCTTGCTGGTCATGAACTCGTGGATGGGGCGGGAGTAATCCGTCACAAAGCGCAGATCGCGGTTGGTCAGGATGCCCACCAGCTTGCCGTCGCGGGTGATCGGCACGCCGCTGATGCGATAGCGGCCCATGAGATCCTCGGCATCCTGGATGAGATGCTCGGGAGAGAGGAAGAAGGGATCGGTGATCACGCCATGCTCGCTGCGCTTGACCTTGTCCACCTGAGCGGCCTGCTCAGCGATGCTCATATTCTTATGGATGATGCCCAGGCCACCTTCGCGAGCCATGGCAATGGCCATGCGGGCATCGGTCACGGTGTCCATGGCAGCGGACATCATGGGGATGTTCAGCTTGATAACAGGAGTCAACTGAATGGACAAATCCACATCCTTGGGCAAAACCTCGCTCTTGGCAGGAACCAGGAGCACGTCGTCAAACGTCAGACCTTCCCGAACGACCTTCTGCAGCATGGGCGCATCCTCCTTAAAAACCTATAAGATTAACGATGATTGTAGCAAAATCAGAGCCCTTTTGTCAATGGCTTTTCCGACGAATTTCACCCCAGATGAGCAATCCGCAGGATATTCATTCACAAACGGAAGAAACTGTGCTATAATAGCGTTAGATGAATGCACCCGTTCCATTCTTACCAATATCTATGAAAGCGAGGGATCGGCATGACAAATCTCGTGATCACCATTGGCAGACAGTTTGGCTCCGGCGGACGGCAGATCGGCAAGCTCCTTTCCGAAAAGCTGGGCATCCCCTACTATGACAAGGAAATTCTGGCCGAGGCCGCCAAGGACAGCGGCATTTGCGAAGAGATTTTGGAGCATCACGACGAAAAGCCCACCAGGTCGCTGCTGTTCTCCCTGGTGACGGGGGTGCAGATGCACGGCAACCTGGGCGGCGCCTATATGGATATGCCCCTGAACCACAAGATCTTCCTGGCTCAGTTCGACGCCATCCGTCGCGTGGCCTCCGAGGGTGGATGCATCATTGTGGGGCGCTGTGCCGACTATGTGCTGCGGGATAAGCCCAACACCGTGAAGCTCTTTGTGAAGGCCGATATGCGCCAGCGCATGGAGCGGGCGGTGGCCGTCCACGGCGTGGACATTGCCAAGGCCGAGGACTATGTGCGCAAAATGGACAAACAGCGCGCCAGCTACTATAATTATTATGCCACCAACACCTGGGGCGATGTGAACAACTACGACCTGTGCCTTGACACCGGCAAGCTGGGCATCGAAGGCTCGGCAGAGCTGGTGATGAGCTATGTTGCCCTGCGGGAAAAGGCGCTGAAAGGAACGAAATGACATCCATGGTAAAACGCTTGTGTGCCCTGCTCTGCGCGCTGCTGCTCCTGCCCGCAGCCGCCCTGGGCGATATGATCTGGCCGGAGCCCCTCACCCCCGGCCAGCAGAACCTGAAAAGCTATGTGGAGCGGGTGAACCAGAACCAGAGCCAGCAGAACCGCGGCTGGGTGAACTCCATTTTTGAGTGCTACGCCACCTTTGCCGTGCTGGGCATGACCACCCTGGACATGGCGGAGATCCCTGAGGGCGTGGAGCTCTCCTTCACCCTGGAGGGCGACTACCTGGACACCCTGCAGCTGCGGGTGAACGACCCCACCCGCTTCGCCAACCTGGCCGCCAGCTGCATCCAGGCCGCCAGCCCCACCGCCATCACCCTGGAGGAAGCCCTGAAGGACCCCACCGCCTACGCCAACAAGGCCATCAAGAACCCGGCGAATTCCTTCGAGGACGAGATCATCGACCTGAACGGCATGACGCCCCGGGTGTACTATGCCTACTATCCCAACCAATACAGGGATGGCGTGAACTGGCTGCAAATGATGCTGATCTTCCCCCTGCCCGGTGCAGGCGACGCTGCCGTGTTCACCACCGAAACGCCTCCGCCCCTCGACCAGGATGCCGAGCATCCGGTGTATGATTATGATGGCGGCACGCACTTTGAGATCTTCACCACCGCCACGCCGGAGCCGGATTCTCCGGCAATGGAATAACCCGTAAAGCAAAAGCCCGCGCTTCACACGAGGCGCGGGCTTTTGCTATGTCCGTTTATCAGTCCAGCTGGCTTACCAGCAGGGAAAGCTCCGTCAGGGAATTGGCCAGCTCGGTTTGGAGATCGCCGGTCTGCATGCCGGTGATCAGCTTGTTGGAGTAATCATCCAGCAGGGCATAGAGCTGGGTGAACACATCGTTGTTCACCAGGTAGCCGCCTGCGCCCTGCAGGCCAACATTCAGCTGATTGATGGTGTCCATGGCATACAGGTGGCTGCGGATGCGCCCCAGGGTGGCGGCGGAATTGGCGCCAGCGGTGCGGCTCAGGGAGCTGGTGAGGGACAGGGCGTCGTTGCACTCGGTCTGGATGCGGCGGATGAAGGTGGTGTGTGCGTCAGCCTGGAAGCCCATGGCGCGGCCGCCGAAGATGGCCAGCAGAATGCAGGCCACAGCCAGCAGCACCAGAACAATATTGCGGATGCGATCCTTCATGCGGGGAGTGGCGCTGGTCTGCATCCCCTCGGCGCGAGAAGTATAGCGATGGTACATGGATTTCCCTCCTGTTTAAGGGCATAGTGGGGCGGAAGCTCTTTCCGCTATGGATATATTACCACTTTTGTTTCATTTCGTAAAGGGGAACACGCACTTTTTTAACTTTTTCGACTTATTTTGTGCGCAATATGCAGTATTTTTTCTGTTTTCCGGGGCAACCTCTTGTGTATCAGGAGGAAAAACAGCATGATACGCACCCTGCTCTCCCTTTGGCTGCTCCTTTCAACACTTTTCCCCGCGCTTCCCCCGGAAAGCCGCACCGTGTTCGCCATGAAGACCGGCGTACTTTTGCGGATGCACGTCGTTGCCCAGGACGATACCGCTGAAATGCAGCGGGTGAAGCTCTGCGTGCGGGATGCGGTGCAGGCCGTCTATGCCGCCGCCCCCGACCAGGGCGGCACCATGCTCCAGCGCACCCAGGCGCTGCTGCCCCAGCTGACCCAAACCGCCCAGGTCGCCGCCAGGGCAAAGGGCTTTGCAGGCAACGTGACTGTGGCCATCGAGACCCTCCCCTTCGACCAGCGCAGCCTGGACGGCCTCACCATTCCCGCAGGCACCTACCCCGCGCTGATGATCCGCCTGGGGGACGCCCAGGGGCAGAACTGGTGGGGGCTCATCGACCCGGAGCTGGCGCTGCAATGCGCCGCCTTCGATGAAGAGCTGCGCTGGGACTGGAGCCTGCACGGCTTTCTCCGGGCGCTGCTGGGCAACTTATGGGAGGTGACGGCGCATGAGTAAGCTTCGGCGCATGGCAGCGCTTTGCCTCACGCTGCTCCTTCTTCTGCCCGCCATGCAGCAAGGCAGCGCCGCCGTGGTGGCCTGGGGCAGCCGGGGCGAGCAGGTGCGGCTGATCCAGCAGAAGCTGAAGGACTGGGGCTACCTCACCGGCAGCGTGGACGGCATTTTCGGCCGGGAGACCTACGATGCAGTGGTTTGGTTCCAGCGGCAGAACGGCCTCACCGTGGATGGCCGGGTGGGCAGCGCCACAGCGGCAGCCATGGGCATATCCCTCACCAGCGGCAGCATTTCCGCCAGCGTCTACCGGGAGAAGGAGATCGAGCTCTTGTCCCGGCTGGTGAATGGCGAGGCCCGGGGCGAGCCCTACATCGGCCAGGTGGCGGTGGCTGCCGTGGTGCTGAACCGAGTGCGCCACGATGCCTTCCCCAACACCATCAGCGGCGTGATCTTCCAGACCGGCGCCTTCGATGCCGTGTGGGACGGCCAGTTCGACCTGGAGCCCACCGCCAGCTGCATCCGCGCCGCCCGGGATGCCCTCAACGGCTGGGACCCCACCGGCGGCTGCATCTACTACTATAACCCGGTCACCGCCACCAACAAGTGGATCCGCACCCGTACCGTGCAGCTCACCATCGGCAAGCACGCCTTTGCCATTTGAGGTAAATGGATGAAGAAGTATCTGTATATCACCATCGCCACGGGGCTGGCCTTTGTGCTGGCGGGCGTCATGGCCTACCAGTCCCGGCGCATCACCATGCTGGAAAAGACCGTGGAGGAAACCTACCGCAGCGCCCTGCATCAGACTGCCGAGGAAGCCGCCGACCTGGCGCTGTGTCTGGAAAAAGCACTCATCACCACCGATGCCGCCCACACCGCCCAGCTGCTGCACCACATTGGTCAAACAGCCGGGAATGTGCAGCAGCACCTGGCCTATCTGCCCGTGAGCCCCCAGGCCATGCAGCCCGTGCTGCGCTTTGCCGGGCAGCTTTCGGCAAACTCCGAGGCATGGCTGGAGGAGCTGGTCGCCACCGGGCAGCTGGAGGACCGCACCCAATTGGCGCAGCCCCTGGCCGTTTGCTCTCAGCTCAGCAGTCAGCTGGCGCTGGCAGAAAGCACCGCCGATCTGGAAAGCCTGGCCATCACCGCCGAGCTGCCGCAGGCCGCCACACCCCAGCCCCGCGGCTTGCCCCAGGGGGAGATCACCCAGGAGGAGGCGCTGGATATCGCCCGCAGCCTTGTGGGCGACAGCCGGGTGAAGGCCATCCAGGCCGCCCCCGGCACCAGCGGCTCGCTGGCCGCCTATGGGGTCACCGTGCAGACGGATGACGTGCAGCTGAACCTGGAGGTGACCCGCCAGGGCGGCAAGCTGCTGTGGATGATGCCGGAAACCGCCTCCTTCCCCATCACGCAAAGCCCCCATGCCTGCCAGCAGGCTGCGGTGGATTTCCTTGCGCTGCATGGCTTTGGGGCGGTGCAGCCCGTATATCATCAGGTGTACGATGGGCTCTACGTTGTCAGCCTGGTGCCTGTGCAGGGGGACGTGCTGCTCTACCCGGATCTGCTCAGGGTTCAGGTGCGCATGGACACCGCCGAGGTCGTTGGCCTGGAAGCCCACAACTACTGGCTGAACCATGTGCCGCGCAGCCTGCCCGCGCCCACATTGTCGATATCGGCTGCGCAGGAACACATTGCCGACCACGCCCAGGTGGAAGACACCCGGCTGTGCCTCATCCCCCAGGGTGATGAAGAAGTGCTGTGCTATGAGGTCTCCGTGACCCATAACGGGGAGAGCTACCTCATCTACATCGATGCGCAGAGCGGCCGGGAAGTGGAGCTGCTGAAGACCATCACCATCGACAACGGTTCCCTCACCGCCTGACCCCGAAAGGAGAATGCCCCATGGAACGCTTCGGCACGCCCATCCATGCCCTTGACTACCAGCCCCACCCCGGGGAAAGGGAAAGCCGCTTCCCCCAGCCCAAGGATCGCGCCATGCACCGCCCGAAGGAGGATGACCATGTTTGACAAGAATGCCAAGCCCTCGCCCCAGCGCCAGCGTCAGCTCGACCGCTACAAGCAGCTGGTGGAGCGCATGTCCCCCAATTCCGATATGGGTCAGGGGCTGCTGCGCGCCTTCTGGGTGGGGGGAAGCATCTGCTGCTTCGGGCAGTTTCTGCAGGAGGCGGGCAAAATGTGGCTGGGCATGAACAACACCGCCGCCAGCACCTTTTGCTCCACGGTGCTGGTGCTGCTCACGGCGCTGCTCACCGGCATCGGCATTTGGGACAAGATCGGCCAATACGCCGGAGCAGGCGCCTTCGTGCCCATCACCGGTTTCGCCAACGCCATGGTGTCCCCCGCCATTGAGTTCAAGCGGGAAGGCCTGGTGCTTGGCCTGGGCGCAAAACTCTTCACCATTGCAGGGCCGGTGCTGGTGTGGGGCATCAGCGCCTCGGTGGTGGTGGGCATCATTTACGCCATCTGGCCGTGGTAGGAGGAGTGAACATGCAAGGAACCATTGAGCTGCGCCACCGCCCGCGCCTGTGCATGGGGGCGGCCATCGCCGGAAAGAAAGAGGGCGAAGGCCCCCTGGGGCAGGGCTACGACCAGATCATTGAGGACGACCTTTTCGGCGAGGAAAGCTGGGAGAAGGCGGAGTGCCGCTTTTTCTACACGGCGGCGGACACCTGCATCCGCAAGGCCGGGCTGACCCACCAGCAGGTGGATGTGATGCTGGGCGGCGACCTGCTGAACCAGATCACCTCCGCCTCCATGGCGGCGCGGGAGCTGAAGATCCCCTTCCTTGGCCTGTACGGTGCCTGCTCCACCATGGCCGAGAGCCTGTGCATCGGCGCCATGCTGGTGGATGCAGGCCATGTGAAAACCGCCCTGTGCGCTGCCAGCAGCCACTTCTGCTCAGCCGAGCGGCAATACCGCTTTCCCCTGGAATACGGCAACCAGCGCACCCCCACCGCCCAATGGACGGTGACCGGCTCCGGCGCCAGCCTGCTTTCGTCGGATGAGAACCTCCCCGCCATTGCCCGCTGCACCCATGTGACCATCGGCCGGGTCACCGACCTGGGCATTGCCGATGCCAACAACATGGGCGCTGCCATGGCGCCCGCCGCCGCCGACACCCTCACCCGCCACTTTGCGGACACAGGCCGCAGTCCTGCCGACTATGACCTAATCATCACCGGCGACCTGGGGCGGGTGGGGCACGACATCCTCATGGAGCTGATGAAGGAGCGGGGCTGCCCGCTGATCTTCGAGCGCTACATGGATTGCGGCCTGCAGGTCTTTTCACCGGATCAGGACGTGCACGCCGGGGGCAGCGGCTGCGGCTGCTCGGCCATTGTGCTGAACAGCCACATCCTGGAGCGCCTGCGCACAGGGGAAGTCCGCCGGGTGCTGTTCATGGCCACGGGAGCGCTCCTGTCCACCACCACCAGCCAGCAGGGCGAGACCATCCCCGGCATTGCCCACGCCATTGTATTGGAGGGAAGCGACCCATGCTCTGGAGCCTGTTGAAAGCCTTTGTGGTCGGCGGCGCCATCTGCGCCATCGGCGAGGTGCTGGTGCTGAAAACCAAACTTACCCCCGCCCGCATTCTGGTGGGGTACATCGTGGCCGGGGTGATCCTCAGCGCCCTCGGCCTCTACGCGCCCCTGGCGGAGTTCGCCGGGGCGGGCGCCACCGTGCCCCTCACCGGCTTTGGCCATGCGCTGACCAATGGCGTGAAGAAAGCCGTGCAGGAGATCGGCTTCATGGGCGCCTTCACCGGCGGGCTCACCAGCACCGCCGCAGGCATCGCGGCAGCGGTGTTCTTCGGCTCGCTGGCGGCGCTGGTGTTCAAGCCAAAGGCAAAATGAGACCGCATTGGCGGTCTTTTCCTGTTCATTCAATACAACAAGAATACTTGCTTTTTACCTCCTTTCAGGGTACAATGATGATGATTTATTATGTCATCATCATCCCACCAGGCAAACAAGGAGGTTATCAGGGAATGAATTACATCCTCATGACGGACAGCGACAGCGATCTGCCCTTTGCCCTGCAACAGGAAATGAACATCCCCGTGGTGCAGATGCCCTACATCCTTGAGGGCAAGGAGTACCTGGACGACCTGGGGCAGTCCATGGACTACAAGACCTATTTCGACAAGATGCGCGCTGGCGCAACGCCCACCACTTCCGCGCTGAACGAGACCATCTACATGGAGTACTTCGAGCCCATCCTGCAAGATGGCAAGGATCTGCTCTTCATCGCCTTCTCCAGCCAGCTCAGCGCCACCATCAATGCCATCTATTCCGCCCGCGAGCAGCTGCTGGAAAAATACCCCGAGCGTAAGTTCATCGTGGTGGACACCCTGTCCATTTCCGGCCCGCAGACGTTGCTGGTGATCAAAGCCCACGAGATGTACCTGGCCGGCGCCTCCATGGAGGAGGTCGCCGCCTGGCTGGAGGAGAACAAGCTCCGCGCCCAGGCCTGGTTCACCGTGGACGACCTGAAGTACCTCAAGCGGGGCGGCCGTGTGTCCCCCGCCGCTGCCGCCATCGGCACCCTGCTGGATCTGAAGCCCATCCTCACCGAGACCCTGGAGGGCAAGCTGGCCGCCGCCGAAAAGGTTCGCGGCCGCCGCAAGGCCATGAACTACATCATCGACAAGGCCGTCGAAAACATCGAGGATCAGAAGGAGTCCATTGCCCTGCTGCTCCATGCCGATGCCTACGAAGACGCCCTGCGCTTCAAGGATATGGCTCAGGCCAAGCTGCCTGATCTGACCATCCGCATCGAAAACGTGGGCCCCGTCATCGGCGCCCACGCCGGCCCCGGCACCCTGGCCTTCTGCTTCCTCGGCAAAAAGCGCCCCATGTGACCAAAGGGGACTCCGTCCCCTTTGGAAACCCCGCCAGAGGCTCTGCCTCTGGACTCCGCCCAAGGGCGCTGCCCTTGGGAATCCCGCGAAGGGTCTTCGACCCTTTCGAAACCCATTCGGGTAGGGCGTTGCTGGGTGATCTCCGGGCGGGGGTCACGGCGCATGACGGATGCGCCGCGACGCGGGGGAAGTTACTTAGGCTCCCTCTTGAGGGAGTGGTTCTGCCACTTGTTTCAACGTTATGCTTTGCTGTGCATTTGTAGGGGCGAACTGTGTTCGCCCGCCTGCCACGGTTACGGACTACATACTTTTTCATTCCGGCGGGAGGCGCTTCTGCCTCCTGCTTTTTTGTTAGGTGATGCTATGGCTTTGCTGTTTATTGGTTCCACCGTGGCGGATGTGATCATCCGCACGCCTCGCCTGCCCTACACCGGGGATGATGTGAACATCACCTCCCAGCAGGTGTCGTTGGGCGGGTGCGCGTACAATGCCTTCCATACTGCCCGCATCACCGGGCTGGCGGATTGCGTGTTGTTTTCGCCGGTGGGCACGGGCATCTGGGGCGATTGGGTGCGTGCTGCGCTGGCGAAGCGGGGCGTGACCTCCGCCATTGCTCCGGTGGATGCCCCCAACGGCTGCTGCTACTGTCTGGTGGAGCCGAACGGCGAGCGCACCTTTCTGTGCGAGCATGGCGCGGAGTATGCGTTCCAGCCGGAATGGTTTGCGGCGCTGCCGGAGTTCGATGGTGTGTATGTCTGCGGCTTGGAGATTGAGGAGGCCACCGGCGGGGTCATCCTGGACTGGCTGGAGCAGCGCCCGCCCCGCAGGCTGTACTTTGCACCGGGGCCGCGCATCCTGCACATCCCGCCGGAGAAAATGGCCCGGCTCATGGCGCTGGGGGCGGTGTTTCACCTGAACGAAGCGGAGCTCTGCCACTTCACCCGCTGCGAGGATGTGGAACAGGCCGCACGGATGCTGCACAGTCTGACGCAGAATGATGTGATCGTCACCCTGGGCGAGCGGGGTGCGTATGTATTGTCCGATGAGGGCGAGGCCACCGTGCCCGGCGTACCTGCCCGGGTGGTGGACACCATCGGCGCAGGGGATGCCCACATCGGCGCGGTGATGGCGCATCAGGCTGCCGGGCTGCCCCTGGCCGAGGCCGTTGCCCGCGCCAACCGTATATCTGCCGCCGTGGTGAGTCAGCCCGGCGCAGAATTGACCCCTGATGCCTACAAACGTTTATTGGAGGAATGACCCATGAGCATTGCCCACGTCCGTGAATACTTAAAGCAGTTCGACGCCGACAGCCGCGTGATGGAGTTCGATGTTTCCAGCGCCACGGTGGAGCTGGCTGCCCAAGCCCTGAACTGCCAGCCCTGCCGCATTGCCAAGACCCTCTCCTTCATGGTGGGCGAGCAGCCCATCCTCATTGTGGCAGCGGGGGATTGCCGCATCGACAACCGCAAGTACAAGGACACCTTCGCCGTGAAGGCCAAGATGATGTCCGCCGAAGAGCTGGATCGCTTCACCGGGCTGCAATTCGGCGGTGTGTGCCCCTTTGGCATCCCGAAGAACGTGACCATCTACCTGGACGAGAGCCTGCGCCGCTTTGAAACGGTGTACCCCGCCTGCGGTTCCTCCAACTCCGCCATTGAGGTCACCCTGCCCGAATTGGAGCAGTTCAGCCGCGCCAAGGCATGGGTGAATGTGGGCAAGGAGCCTGTTTGATTAAAGAATCCTCATGATTTTCTAATCATTCTCCCCTTGGAAGCCCCCTTCCATTATGGTAGACTGCTAAGCGTAGGAGGAATGAATCATGTTGGATCTTTTGCTTTTTCCCTTTAAGCTCATCCTTGGTCTTCTGGAAGGTATCTTTGGTTTCATCGGCGGTATGATCGGTATGGTGTTCGGCCTCATCGGCGGTTTCTTTGGGCTGGTGGGCGGCATTCTGGGTCTGGTCATCAAGCTGAGCCTCATCGGGCTGGCCATCGGCGTGGTGGTCGAGTTCATCCGCCGCCACCGTGCCAGGAACGACGAGGAACCCGAAGTGGAAGAGTTCATCAGCTACTACGACAAAAACGCAGTAAAGTAAGTGCAAACACGAGCGGAGGCTGCATTGCGGCCTCCGTTTTTGTATGGTATAATATTGCATACATCAAATTCGTTTGAAGAAGGTGACCCCATGGACGCGCTGATTTCCAAATGGCATCAGGAGCTTGAGCTGTTTTCCGCCATCAAGCCGCTGATCATTCTTGAGGGCAATGTGCTGGATCAGTACCGCTACCCGGTGGCTGGTTCCATCCCGGAGGACGAGCTGGTTCCCCTGCCCCGCTATCTGCACGGTTACCTGACGGACAACGGCTATGATCAGGTGGTGTTCTATTCCAACCTGATGGGCTTCATGAACCCCTACGCCCCCGGCATGGTGGAGCAGTACGCCCGTCTGGCGGGCGTGCAGGCGCAGGAGGGCGTGATCCCCGCGGAGTTCAAGGGCAACAAGGCCGATACCGCGCCCAACATCATCCGCCGGGCCATGACCCAGCAGAAGGCCGCCACCGCCACCGTGCTGGAATTGGCCAGCCACTACATCGTGACCCCGGAGCGCATGGATCAGCACGACGTGAACAGCTTCAACCTGCTGATGCAATCCGCTCTCTCCGCTGCCACGGTGCGCACCCCCATGGGACGCCGCCAGAACCTGCTGATCATTCTGGTGAACAAGCTCAACGACCTGCCCGCCTGGTTTTACCTGAACAACCCCGTGTGCAAGGTCATCAACCTGGAAGCGCCGGATCGCGAAGAGCGCAAGCGCCTCATCAGCGGCAACGCCTTTGCCAGCTTCTTCGACAGCACGGTATACCGCACCGATATGCCCTACTACCAGCAGCACCCCGAGGAGCTGGAGCGCCTGCGGGAGAAGTTCGTGGGTCTCACCGAGGGACTGACCTTCACCGAGCTGGACGCCATGCGCCGCCTGAGCAAGCAGGAATGCACCCCCATCCGGGAGCTGTGCAGCATCGTTGACCTGTACAAATACGGCATCAAGGAGAACCCCTGGGAGCTGCTTTCCATGGACAGCCTGCGCAACGCCAAGCAGGACTTTGAAAAGCGCATCAAGGGGCAGAATGCCGCCCTGGAACGCACCCTGGACGTGGTGAAGCGCGCCGTGACCGGCATGAACGGCCTTTCCAGCTCCTCCACCGCCAAGCCCAAGGGCGTACTGTTCTACGCTGGCCCCACCGGCACCGGCAAGACCGAGACCGCCAAGGCGCTGGCCGAGAAGCTCTTCGGCGACGAGAGCGCCTGCATCCGCTTCGACATGAGCGAATATGGCCAGAGCCACTCCGACCAGAAGCTGATGGGCGCACCTCCCGGCTATGTGGGCTACGAGGCTGGCGGTCAGCTGACCAACGCCGTGAAGAAGAACCCCTTCGCCATCCTGCTCTTTGACGAGATCGAAAAGGCGCATCCCTCCATCCTGGACAAGTTCCTGCAAATTCTGGAGGATGGCCGCATGACCGATGGTCAGGGCAACACGGTGTACTTCTCCGAGACCATCATCATTTTCACCAGCAACCTGGGCATCTACGTGAAGGACGCCCTGGGCAACCGCCAGCCGAATGTCACCATGGACATGGACTACGGCGAGGTGGAGAAGCGCGTCCGCGCCGCCATTGAGGAATACTTCAAGCTGGAGCTTGGCCGCCCGGAGATCCTCAACCGCATTGGCGAGAACATCGTGGTGTTCGACTACATCCGCCGGGAGGCGGGCGAGGCCATCCTCCGCGCCCAGGTGGACAAGATCATCCGCCGCATGGAGGAGCAGAAGGGCATCCGCATCAAGATCGAGGACTTTGCCTACGAAAGCCTGAAGGAAGCCGCTCTCTTCGACCTCAGCAACGGCGGCCGCGGCGTGGGCAACCAGGTGGAAGCCCTGCTGATCAATCCCCTGTCCCGCTGGCTGTTTGACAACGAGGTGCTCAGCAACGCCGATGTGCTGATCGAGGGCTTTGACGTCACCGCCAAGCCCCCCTGCGTGCGCTGCAAAGTGATGGAGGACGACCATGCCTGAGAATCTGTACAATCTTTCTGACATCGTGGAAGACCTGTGGGGCGCCTCTGCCCAGATGGAGGAAAAGAAACCCGCTGCGCCCCAGCAGCCGGTGTATCAGTCCACCTTCCCTCCCTTTGAGCAGCTGTGGAAGACCGCCGACGACACCGTGGACTGGACGGACGCCCTTGCCCACGACAAGCCCACCGACGGCCTCACCTCCCAGAACCTGTGGGCATTCTTCCACCAGCACGCCGAAAAGGTGCTGCAAGGCGACACCGCCGCCTATGTGGAGGTGCTGCAGGCCGCCAATCCCCTGGGCGATCTGGCGGCCTATGCCCAGTCCTTCGACGTGGAGACCCTCAATGCCGACCAGCTGCAAGTGAGCTTCCAGGCCAAGGCCGCCTATCTGGGCAAGTCCGAAGGCGAGACCTGCCGCTACCTGTGCGCCGTGGCGCTGCGCATTGCCCGCGACCTGATGGCGCTGCTCCCCGTGCGGGAGGTCATCGTGCTGGCGCAGCAGGAAGGTGCCGCCCTGCTGAACGTGGCCTTCGACCGGGGCGAGTTGCAGAAGGTGCGCTTCTCCTTCATCGACCCGGTGGCCTTTGTGACCGCCTGCGGCGGCAACTTCGTGAAATAATCGGATTCATTTCCCACCAAACTGTTTATAGTATTTGTAGAAGACACGTTTCACAAGGAGGCGCAGCCATGGATCCCAAGTCCCTGTTCAAGATCACCTATGGGCTTTATCTGCTTTCCGTTCAGGAAAACGGAAAGGACAACGCCTGCATCATCAACACGGTCATGCAGGTGGCCAACGACCCGGTGCGCATCGCCATATCGGTGATCAAGCAAAACAAGACCCACGAAATGCTGGCATCCACCGGGATATTCAACCTTTCCGCCATCACCACCGAGGCAGACTTTGCCCTCTTCCAGCGCTTTGGCATGCAGTCCGGCCGGGACGCCGACAAGTTCGCCGGCTTTCCCCACACCGCCCGCTCTGCCAACGGCCTCACCTACCTGACCCGCATGGCCAACGCCTACCTCTCCGGCAAGGTGGTGGACAGCATGGATCTTGGCACCCACACGCTTTTCATTGCCGAGATCACCGATGGCCAGGTGCTTTCCGAGGGCTGGGGCTGCACCTATGCCTACTACCAGGCGGACATCAAGCCCAAGCCGGTACAGACCGTAAAGCGCAGCTGGGTCTGCTCCATTTGTGGCTATGTGTACGAGGGCGACGAGCTGCCGGAGGATTTCCTCTGCCCCCTGTGCAACCACGGCAAGGAGGATTTCCAGCTGGTGGAAGCTGCCACATAATGCAGCGAGTGCACTCGCATTCTCCCTCAGTCATCGGACTTCGTCCGCTGACAGCTCCCTCCCGGAGGGAGCCTCTGTGCATTGTGATGCTTACATTCTTTTCTGCTGCTTGTCTGGTTTTGCAACAAGGGAAGTACGCCAAAAGGCTCCCTCCGGGAGGTGAGTGAAGCTCGCGTCGCCAGTGGCGACAAATAGTGAGCTGAACGAATCAACCGAAACAAGCGAGCTTGCTCGCGCCGATTGAGGTTGCGGATAGCTGTCGCCGCAGGCGACTGAGGGAGCCCGCAGCAGCAACTGAAAGACCTACCAGCAGAGAAAACGCACACAAAAAACTGCCAGCCGACCATGCAAGTCGGCTGGCGGTTTTTGTATCTTTAGTCCAGGAAATCCTGCCCGGAAGCGGCTGTCGCGGCAAGCCTGCGTGGACGTCGACATCGCCAAGCTGATGGGCGATGGCTATTTTGATCATCCCACCCCCGTGGCCAAGGCCGTGAAGCAGGGCTTGACCAGCAATTGCCTTGTCCTGTACAATGTGTTTGCGCCCTTCTCCTCCATCCTTTACGCCCTGGATGTCATCGCCCAGGGCAATCGGCGTGTACTGCTGCGTGCAGGGCGGCGAGAAGGATCGCCTCATGGTCGAAGAATACCGCCGCCTCATCACCCCCAGCGCATCCAATGGGTCATCGATGCGGTGAACGAACTGAAATAATCAACTGATATACAAGGAGGAACCACCATGGATTACATCGCCAGCGAAAATCGCTACGACAAAATGCAGTATCGCCGCTGCGGCAAAAGCGGCCTGATGCTGCCCGCCATTTCCCTGGGACTGTGGCACAATTTCGGCGACATCACCCCCTTCGGCGTGCAGCAGAGCCTTTTGCGCACCGCCTTCGACAATGGCATCACCCACTTCGACCTGGCCAACAACTACGGCCCGCCCTATGGCGAAGCGGAGCGCAACTTCGGCATCCACATGCAGCGGGACTGGAAGCCCTACCGCGATGAGCTCATCATTTCCACCAAGGCCGGCTATGACATGTGGAAGGGCCCCTATGGCGACCACGGCAGCCGCAAGTACCTGATCGCCAGCCTGGATCAGTCCCTGAAGCGCATGAATGTGGACTATGTGGACATCTTCTACCACCACCGTCCCGACCCGGACACCCCCATTGAGGAAACCATGGGCGCTCTGGAGCAGATCCTGCGCAGCGGCAAGGCTCTGTATGTGGGCATTTCCAACTACAACGCCCAGCAGACCAAGGCCGCCATCGACGCCCTGGGCACCCACCTGCTGATCCACCAGCCCAGCTACTCCATGCTGAACCGCCACATCGAGAAGTCCATGGAAGGCACCGGCAGCCTGACGGACGTGCTGCGGGGCGAGGGCGTGGGCTGCATCTGCTTCGCTCCCCTGCAGAACGGCCTGCTCACCAGCAAGTACCTGGGCGGCATCCCCGTGGACTCCCGCGCTGCCCAGGATCCCCGCTACCTCAAGCCCTCCTCCATCACCAAGGAAAAGCTGGCTGTGATCTCCCAGCTGAACGACATTGCCCAGGCTCGCGGCCAGAAGCTGGCGCAGATGGCGCTGCAATGGGTGCTGCGCGACAGCGTGGTGACCTCCGCGCTGATCGGCGCCAGCCGCCCCCAGCAGATCATCGAGAATGTGGAAGCCCTGAACGGCCCCGCCTTCACCGAGGAAGAGCTGCGCCGCATTGACGAGATCGTTGGTTAACGCCCACCCCATCATACCACAACGCCCGCTGATCAGCTTGACCAGCGGGCGTTATTGTTTTGCTTTACTTGCGCACAAGGCGGCTGCCCGCATCCTCAACGGGATGGAAGAAGGGGCGTTCCTCCAGGTGGGCATTGGGGCTATGGAGCGTCAGGTACAGCTGTCCATCCAGGGCGCGGAAAACCATGCCATGGCCGCCGTCGTCCATGAAAAGGGGGTCCACCTGGGTGAAGCGGCCGTCGATCTCCCCATTGTCGGAAACGGCCACGCCCTCGGTATAGCCGCCCTCGGAGAAGCTGGCCCACAGGCACAGCAGCGTGCCGTCTGACGTGCGCCACAGGAAGGGGCCGTCGGTCACGCAGCCGCTGATGCCGGAGGAATGGTGCATCACCTTGCACCAGGGCGCATCCGAGGCATGGAACAGCAGGAAGGCCTCCCCCGCCGGGGCGGAAAGATCCTTCGTCAGCGGAATGGCGCAGACCTCGCCGTCCCCCGCCTGCACCCATTCGTGGCAGAACACCATGTAGGGCGTGCCGTCCTTGCTGACATAGAGCGTGCCGTCCAGGCACTCCCAGTCACGGGGCGTAACGCAGCCATCGCTGTGGGGACGGAAGGGTCCCAGGGGGCTTTCCGCCTTGAGGATGGCGGTGCCGCGCTTCACCTCCGGGTTCTTGAAGCTGGCGAACATATAGAAGGCACCGCCGTAGCGATACACCTCCGGCGCCCAGTAGTTGCGGTCAGCCCAGAAGGTGCCGTCGTTATGGAAGCACACCTGGGGGCCTTCCCAGTCCTCCAAGTCGCGGCTGACGTACACATCAAAGCCATCAGCAGGCCCCCAGCAGCTTTCGCCCCGGGTGCCGTAGAGGTAGTATGCGCCATCGTGTACCAGTACAAAGGGGTCGCGAATGTTGATTTCGGTGCGCTTCATGGCATGGCCTCCGTTGATGTGATGGGCTTGGAACCCATTATATCACGGACGCTTCGCAAAGAACAAGCCCTTCCCCGCCGGTGCCTGTTTTTCCTGTTGCGGCAAAGGCGGTTCGGGCGTAAAATAGACAGGGAAATAGATACCAAAGGAGAGCCTGCCGATGCTTCCTTTAACGAACGTAACATTCAAAACCAACGACCCCAAAATGCAGCAGCTCTTTGATACGGCTGTGCGCAAATGCCTGAGCAACCTGAACACCTTTGCTGGCGATCAGGTGCTGGTGGAGGGCGGCGGATATGAGAAGATCTGGCTGGAGACCCAGCCCATGGGCGGCGAGATGTATGCCAAGCACAACCTCACCGCCGCGCTGAACAATCATCTTCTCTTTATGCGCCACCAGCGGGAGGATGGCCGCCTGGCCGGTTCCATCCAGGGCTTTGCAGATGGCACGGTGGAACCGCAATTCAATAAGTTTCAGGGCTTCTGCTTCCCCTGGTCGGCGCTGAATATGTACTACTGGATGGGCGAGGACAAAGGCTACCTTGCTCAGCTGGAAACCTGCCTGGAGAAGTTCGACGCCTACCTCTGGCGCGTCCGCGATTCCAACGGCGACGGCATCCTCGAGAGCTGGTGCAAATATGACACCGGCGAGGACAATGCCGTCCGCTACGGCGACGCTCCCAACTATGCCACCGAGGAAGTGCCGCCGGAAGGTTCCTCCATTGTACCCATGGCCTCCATGGACGTGACTTCCTTCTCCTATGCGGCGCGGGACACCCTGCGGGAGATCGCCCTCATCCGCGGCGATGTCGATGCTGCCGAAAAGTGGCGCAAGGCTGCCGAGGCCGTGGCGCAGGTCATCCGGGAAAAGCTGTGGGATGACGCCCGGGGCGCCTGCTTTGACAAGGACAGGCAGGGCAATGTCATCGATGTTCTGTGCCACAACACCCTGCGCTGTATGTACTGGGGCTCCATCGCCCCCGACATGGCCGACCGCTTTGTTCAAGAGCATCTGCTGAACCCCGATGAATTCTGGACGCCGCTGCCCCTGCCCTCGGTAGCGGTGAACGACCCCGCCTTCCGCAACGCGCCGGAAAACAACTGGTCAGGCCAATGCGAGGGACTGACCTACCAGCGTGCCATTCTGGCGCTGGAGCGCTACGGGTACGACAAGCTGGTGACCCGGCTGGGCAAGAAGCTCTTTGATGCAGTGTACAATGGCGGGCTGCTCTTTGTGCAGCAGTTCGATCCCTTCACCGCCGCGCCCAGCATCGTTGACCCAGAAACTAAGGAACCCTTGCCGCCGGATACGGACAAGGAGTTCCAGGATAGCTACGGCCCCACGCTGCTCTCCGTGCTGGAGTACATCGCCCACATCTGGGGCGTGACCATGGTGCGGGGGCAGATGTGGTTCAGCCTGGGCAGCGGCATGGTCTATACCTATGAGCAGGTCTGGGGCGAAAATACCTACCGCATCGAGTCCGACG
>JAFTPN010000034.1 GCA_017463245.1 Clostridia bacterium | reverse complement strand
TTTCGTCCGTCGCCAGAAACACATCCTCCGGCGGCAAATGGTTGAACATCCCTACAGGATGACTGACCTGCATACTTTTCTCCTTCAACAATTACAGTTTCGGTATCACAGTTTCTTTCTGCCGTCCAGCAGCATGGCCACGGCCATCACCGCCAGGGTCGCGGCCATGGCAAAGTAGAGGATCACATTATCGATGGTGGACTTGTCCAGCGCAAACTCGATGAGGATCACCGTAACGATGCCCACCACGAACAGCACCAGCCGCACGACCTGCCAGGCGCTCCAGCCCTGCTTTTTCACCACAGCATAGACCCGGTAGAAGAAGGTCAGACCCATGGTGATGGCCGCCGCCAGCATGTTCAGCCGCACAAAGCCGAAGCGGATGAACTCGTCCTCCCGCAGGCTTTCCAGAATGATCTGGGTCACGCCCAAGAGGATGATGAAGGCCTGCGCCGTGCGGCCCTCCGCCTTGCGGTTCACCATGCACACAAGCACCAGGGCGATCACCAGCGCAGCCAGCGCCTCATACATGAACACGGGGATCTGCCAGTCGCCATAGATGCCCTCCACTGCGAAGGGGAAGCGGCACCAGGCGTCCTCCATGATGTACTCGCCCAGACCCTGGGTGGTGAAGTACTCGCCGCCGCGCTCAAAGGCCAGCGCCACCGCGCCGCCCACCGCAGCCAGATCCAGCAGCCTGCCCGCCTTGCGGTGGGTAGCCCTGGCGTAGAGCCACACGCCCGCGCCTGCGCCCAGCACAGCGCCATAGAGCGTATAGCCGCCCTGCCACAGCTGGGGGATGAACCCCGCGCCGCCCAGGTCGATCAGGATGAAATCCAGCATGGTGAGGCAATACAGGATGCGGCCGCCCAGCACAGCGCCCACAAGGGCTGCGGCGCTCATGCTCAGCACGGCGTTCACACCGGGGTTTTTGCGGCCAAGGAAGGCCGCCAGGCAGATGGCCAGCAGCGCACCGGCAGCCACGCACAGGCCAAAGGCCGTGATGGTAAAGGAGCCAAAGGTGGCCAGGATGGTCATTTCATTCATGGCTCAATCCTCCCTGGGCACGGTGGGGTCGGCGGTGACGAAGTACATCACGCCGCCAATGGAGCGGATCTTGCCCGTGGAAACGGAGTTGATCTTCTTGTAGTCCAGGATCACCGAGGAGGAGCTGCCGCCGTCCAGGTTGAAGGCCTGCTGCACGCCCAACTCGCCGCACAGCTGGGCGAACTGGGGAATGGTGAGACCCACAGAGCCCTTGTTTTCAGGGCCTTCGGTAGCCACGATGAGGTAGCTCAGCTTATCCACCTGGCAGAAGGCCAGGCGCTGCGCCACCCGCTCGGAGGCGATCTCGTGCAGCACGTCGCTCCTGTCGGAAACGAACTCCGTCTGCTGCACGCCGTCGATCACCAATCCGGGGCCGAAGGACAGGGCGTGGATCACCTTGCCCTCAAAGGCGTCGATCTTCTCCTTGGTGGGCTTCTGGATGATGTGCAGGTCGCCCTGATCGTCGATGATCAGCGTGTCATAGCCCTCGCTGGGGTTGTTGCGCAGCTCCTCGCCATTGCGGACGATGTAGCCCACATTGCGGTTCATAAACCAGTCGTCGTTAAAGGCCAGCACCGCGCTGACGCGCTTGGCGATCACATCCGGGCGCACCCAGGACTTGCGGGGATAGGGGTTGGCCAGCTTGGCCCGCAGCTGAGAGGCATCGGCGATCTGCACCCACACCAGCTGAACGGTGGTGTCGTAGGCGCGGGTGTATTCCACCTTCACCGAAATGGTGGGGTCAAGATAGCCTGCCCCATCGGGAAGATAGCTATCCGGAATGGGTGCATAGGGCACCTTGTCCTCATAAGAAATGGGGGTGACCTCAGCAGCCCGCAGGGTCACAGGCACATAAGTGGGGTGAGGCGCCCCCTCGCCCAGCGCCAGGGGCGTGGCAGCGGGCACCAGCAGCACCAGCAAGGCCAGCAGCGCCAGCACCAGCAGCACACGGAGCAATTTCTTCATAGCAGGCATAGCCTCCCTCAACAGCATCATAAGCATACCAATACATGATGTATTATACATCCAATCCCCTCCCTTGTCAAAGCGGAGAGAAAATTGTTCACTCTTGACTTTTCCTGCCGGTCAAGCTATCATCTATGTGCATGATCAAAAGGAGGTTTTTTTCCACCATGACCATCATTTCCGGGCAGGTGCTGGATCAGGAGCGCGCGCTGTATGGCCTGCGCGACGCCCAGGTGATTTCCTGCCGCTTCGAAGGCCCCGCCGACGGCGAATCCGCCCTGAAGGAATGCGGCGGCCTGACCATTGAGGACTGCGATTTCCTTCTGCGCTATCCTCTGTGGCACGTGGACAGCTCCACCCTGCGCAACTGCCGCATGACCGAGACCTGCCGCGCCGCCCTGTGGTACGACAATGACCTGACCATCGAAAACTGCGACATGGGAGGCATCAAAGCCCTGCGTGAGTGCCGGGACGTGAAGCTCATTGGCGGCAAGGCCAATTCCTCCGAGTTTGGCTGGATGTCCAGCGGTCTTGAGGTGCAGAACTTCGAGCTGACCAGCGAATCCCCCTTCCTCCATGCCGAGGATTCCACCTTCACCGATTTCCGCATGAAGGGCAAGTACTCCTTCCAGTACGCAAAGAACCTGGAGTTCTTCAACTGCTACCTGGACACGAAGGACGCCTTCTGGCACGCAGAAAACGTAACGGTGTACAACAGCGTGATCAAGGGCGAATACCTGGCCTGGTATTCCAAGAACCTGCGCCTGGTGAACTGCAAGATCATCGGCACCCAGCCCCTGTGCTACTGCGAGAACCTGATCCTGGAAAACTGCGAGATGGAGGATGCGGATTTCGCCTTTGAAAACTGCACCGTCACCGCCAGCGTGAAGGGGCACATCATCAGCGTGAAGAACCCCACCCACGGCTCCATCGCGGCCGACAGCATCGGCGAGATCATCTGGGATGAGCATCAGCGCCCCGGTGCCGACTGCACGATCATCGTGGGCGGCCGGGAGTGGCACAAGTAATTTCATCCAACATAACGGCGCAGCAGCGCCTCAAAAAAGTGGCAGAGCCACTTTTTTGAATTGGCACTCGGTCGTTGTGGGCTAAAGCCCACGGCCACTCCCTCGCGTAAGGTAAGTTTTTCGCAAGGCGAAAAACACCCCGCCCCGCCGGGAAACCCGGCGGATACGATCATAGTCAGAGGGCCTGCGGGCCCTCCGACACCTCCCCCGGAGCTTTTTCATCCAAAACAACGGCGCAGCAGTTCATTTTGCTGCGCCGTTTACATTTTTAAACGAAAAATCACAGAAAATGCACTTTCTTGTGAACATTTCCGGTAGATGATCCGTCTAATTAGGTGTACAATCGTTTCATCAGTAAATCGAAGGGAGGCATCGCCATGGGCAAGAGGCTGCTTGCGCTTGTGTTTGTGTGGCTGTGCCTCCTTGCGCCCTCCGCCCTGGCCGAGGGCAGCGTCAACCGTGCCCTACTGGTGGGCTGCGACCGCTTTGTGACCCAGGAGGACACCGCCCCCTCCTCTGAAAACAATGTGACCCAGATGGCCGAAGCCCTCTCCGGCGGTGCCATGAACCTGGAGACCCTCATCACCCGCAAGAACGACGTGGACTCCCCTGCCGAGCTGGAGGAGCTGATCCAGGCCGCCTTTGCCCAGGCGGATGAGGATGATGTGAGCTATTTCTACATCAGCACCCACGGCCTGTGGGAGCAAGGCCAGCCCAACGGGGACATGACCCTGCTGCTCTCCGATGGCCGAAGGGAAATGGGCGTGACCGCCGATATGCTCCGCGCCATGTTTGACAAGATCAGCGGTACCAAGGTGCTGATCATCGACGCCTGCCACGCTGGCGCCATGATCGGCAAGGGCGTCCACGCGCCCTTCGACAATGTGTTCCAGGGCAGCGAGTACAAGGTGATCTGCTCCTCCGGCGGCGCGGAGGAAAGCTGGTTCTGGTCAGGCATGGAGGAAGGCGAGGCCATGGTGGGCGCAGGCTACTTCTCCGGCGCGGTGGTGCGCGGGTTGAGCGCCAAGGGCAGCTACGGCGCGGACACCAACCGGGACGGCCTCATTTCCCTCACCGAGCTCAAGCGCTACCTGCGGGACAACCACGGCGCCTCCACCGTGCACACCTACCCGGAGGAGGATGGCTTTGCCGTGCTTTCCTACGATGCCGCCAGCTACACCGGCCGCCGCCGCGACAGCGCCATTGAAGGCCTGAGCTTCGAGGGTGACCTGCTGACCCTGCTGGAACCTGCGGTGTCCTTTTCCTTCACGGTGCAGCGCCCCGTGCAGGTGGCCTATCAGATGGTCTACCAGCAGGATGGCCGCTGGGACTTTGAGCACGGCCGACTGCTCTACGACAACGCCGAAATGTTCGGCACCTATGGCGATGCCCAGGGCGTGCTTTCCCCCGGGCTAAAGGAACGCACCGTGGCGCTGGATCTGACAGATGCAGGCAGCTATGGCTATGCGCTTTTGCAGATCATCACCCAGTCCGGCGGCGTGCCCACGCTGGTGTCCTCCCGGGCGCTGTGCGTGCCGCCTGCCTCCGGTGATCCCCAATTGTCCATCCTGCCCCAGAGCGGCTTCTGCCCCGGGCAGCAGGAGGAACTGGGCTTTGTGGTGGAGCACATCTACCCCTGCGAGCTGACCGTGACCATCGAGGATGCCTCCGGCAAAACCGTCCGCCGCCTGGCCTCCCGCATGGCCAGCCGCCCCCAGCAGCTCTCCCCCAGGGGCAGCACCTTTTGCTGGAACGGCCTGCGCACCAACGGCACCCCCGCCGAGCCCGGCGCTTACAACATCCGCGTGAAGGCCTACATCGGCGACCAGGTCTACGAGGCACTCTACGAAGGCGTGATGCTGCTGGAACCGAATGGGTGAAATGACATACTGTTTTTGGGCTTCCTGTTATAGGAAGTCTTTTCTTTTTTGCCGCTTTTTACGAAATTTGCGAAAAAGGGCGAAATCGATTGAAAACGGGTTGACATTGTTCGGTCTGGGCGTTATACTGGACATAATTGAAAATGTATGTTTTGGGAGGTAGCAACATGGAGTCCTATCTGTTCGCAGGCGTTGAGGCCGCGGCTGATACCCTGGTGGTAGAGGGTTGGCACAAGCCCGGCAGCCTGACCCGTTCCAGCGGCGCGTGGATCCATGCCGCTGGCAGCGCCATGCTGGAAGCGGGACGATATACAATCAAGCCCCATGACCAATGGGTGTGGTTTGCCGTGGGCGACGGCGAGGTGAAGCTCACCTGGGACGGCTCCGAGCTGCAGCTCAAGGCCGAGCAGACCTGCTTCCTGCCCGCTGGCGACAAGGAATGCCAGCTGGAGATTGAGGGTCAGGCGCGCTGCCTGTGGATTGCCCTGGAAGGCCCCCTGGCGCCCATGGTGGTGCGCAAGATGGGCGCGCTGCTGCACATGCCCCTCAAGCAGGGCGCGCTGCCCAGCCAGATGTACCTGGCCAAGCAGATCGTGCAGGTGATGGTGCGCCACTCCGGCACCGGCGACGCCACCTACCAGCTCCAGCACCTGATGTATGGCATGCTGGCCAGCCATTGGGGTCAGCCCGTGGCCATGGACGCCATGCTCTCCCACGAGATCGCCAAGGTGGTGGACACCCTGCGCGCCAACCAGTATAAGGACAACTTCTCCCTGGCAGAGATGGCCGCCATCTCCCGTATGCCCATGGAGACCTTCCGCAAGCGCTTTGTGAGCGAGGTGGGCATGCCGCCCCTTAGCTACGTGCTGCATTGCAAAATGGAGCGCGCCAAGGAGCTTTTGCGCGAGCAGGACTACACCGTGCGCCAGGCCGGTGTGGAGGTAGGCATGCAGGATCCCTACCACTTCTCCAAGCAGTTCAAGAACATTGTGGGCATCAGCCCCTCGGCCTTTATGAAGCAGGCCGCCAAGCCGGATGCCACCATCCGCAAGAATGTGAAAAAGTAATTCACCCAGCCGCCGTGCAAAACGGCGGTTTTTTTGTGCTTTTTTCACGGTTCCTTCATATCCAGTACATTTTCCCATGGCATCATAAAAGCACAGCAAAGGAGGTGAAGCATGAAGAAGCTCGTTGACGCAGCCATCGTGGCTGCGCTGCTGATGATCAGCATCCCCGACCTGCCCCAATCTGCTTTCCCCGGAGAGCAGCCCCCATCCATCACGGAGATCACCGCGGACGATTCCCACGGCGACCGCCCGTGTTGATGATATAGCCTGCCTTATGGCGGAAGCAGGCTTCTTATCCTGCCGGGGCGCGTGGCGGTCATATCACGCGGCTGCGGCATTCCGCCCTCTCTCCTTATCTGGCACAGCCTGCTTATGGGCTGTGCCTTTTCTGTTGCAAATCGATGCAAAATGGCGTATCATAAAAGCAACCAAGGAGGTACGTTATGATGAATACCCTCTCTCGCGTACAGGTCTGCCTGGAGGCAGCCGTTGCTAACCACGAATGCGCAGGCATTTCCGTGCTGGTGCGCAAAAACGGCCAGGATGTGCTGTATGCCGCCGCTGGCCATGCGGATATCGAATCAGATAAGAAGGTGCAGCGGGATCACATCTTCCGGCTGTACAGCCAATCGAAGCCCATCACCGCCGCCGCTGCCCTGCTGCTGGTGGAGCGCGGCCAGCTGGATCTGATGGATCCGGTGGAGAAGTTCCTGCCCGGCTTCCATAATCAGCAGGTGATCACCGCCGATGGCCTTGTGCCTGCCCAGCGCCCGGTATGGGTGATGGATCTGCTGGGCATGACCGCCGGTACCGCCTACCCCGACGCCGATCCTGCCGGGCAGGCTGCGGCCAAGCTGTTCATGGAGGATCACGAGCTGATCCTTCAGGGCGGCGGCATGAGCACGGTGGAGTTCTGCAACCGCATGGGCGAATTGCCCCTCACCTTCCACCCCGGCAGCCATTGGCGCTATTCCACCTGCGCGGATATCCTGGGCGCGGTGGTGGAAGTGGCCAGCGGCAAGCCCTTTGAGGACTTTTTGCAGGAGGAATTCTTCACGCCCCTGGGCATGAAAGACACCGGCTTCTGGGTGCCCGAGGAGAAGCGTGACCGCTTCGTGACCTGCTACAAGCGCATTCCCGGCGGCCTGGAGCCTTTTGCCAACCTGCACCTAGCCGTGGGGGATTATTCCCGCAAGCCCGCCTTCTGCTCCGGCGGCGCCGGACTGGTCTCCACCCTGGACGACTATGCCGTCTTTGCCGATATGCTGATGAACGGGGGCGAATACCAGGGCAAGCGCATCCTCAGCCCGGAGACCGTGCGCTTCATGACCCAGCCCCAGCTCAGCCCCGCCGCCCGCGCCGATATGTGGGACAGCCTGGAGGGCTACAGCTATGGCAAGCTGATGCGCGTGTGCGTGGAGCCCGGCCGCTGGGCTGGCATGACCCGCCTGGGCGAATACGGCTGGGACGGCTGGCTGGGCAGCTATTTCGCCAACTTCCCCACCGAGAAGCTCACCATCCTCTCCATGCAGAACACCACCGATACCGGCACCTCCTCCGCCGTGCGCAAGGCGCGCAATGCCATCCTGGCCGGGGAGAGCTGCGGGGACATCTGATATCCTGGGAAATACCTGAAAAAAACAACCCAAAGCATTGACAAGCCTTGGCTGTAATGATAGAATTCTCAGTAACACAGCGAAGCGGATTAGTACCCGGAGGGCTTGCTGCAAAGAGAAGTGCCGGTTAGTGCAAGGCACGGGGCAAGCGCCGGAGAAGTGGCCGCGGAGTGGCTGGGCTGAACTCCCCTTTCCCGGACAGTAGGCGCAGACGGTTCCCTCCCCGATAAAGGAGGTAAGGATTACTTGATCCTGAGGGCGCTGCTTCCCCGCAGCGAAGAAGAGTGGTACCGCGGAAGCTTCATATGTAATACAATGATGCTCTTTCGTCTCTTCATGTTATCTTAGCGTGGATGCATGGAGTGCAAAAGAGCATTTTCTTATGCCCCCGGCAGATTGGAGGAAACTGAATGCAGACGCCCGCCACGAAAATGACAGGCTCGCAGATCGTGATCGAGACCCTGATCGAGCAGGGTGTGACCGATGTCTTTGGCTATCCCGGAGGACAGGTGCTGTTTATCTACGATGCCCTGTACCAGGCCAGCGACCGGATCAACCATGTGCTGGCCGCCCATGAGCAGGGTGCTGCCCATGCCGCCGATGGCTATTCCCGCGTCACCGGCAAGGTGGGCGTGGTGATCGCCACCTCCGGCCCCGGCGCCACCAACCTGGTCACCGGTATCGCCACCGCCATGCTGGACTCCGTGCCCATGGTGGCCATCACCGGCAATGTGCCCAGCTCGCTCATCGGCAAGGACAGCTTTCAGGAGATCAACATCACCGGCGTTACGCTGCCCATCACCAAGCATAATTACTTCGTCACCGATGTGAACGACCTGGCCGATACCATCCGCGAGGCCTTCCAGATCGCCAAGTCCGGCCGTCCCGGCCCGGTGCTGATCGACATCCCCAAGGATGTGCAGGTAGCCGAGTGCGACTTCATTCCCCAGGGTGTGGTGGAGGCCTATCCCCAGGATGAGGTCTCCGACGAGGCCATCGACCAGGCGGTGGAGCTGATCAACGCCGCCAGGAAGCCCTACATCTACATCGGCGGCGGCGCGGCAAGCGTGGGCATGAGCCAGGACATCATGGCGCTGGCTGAGAAGATCGACGCCTGCATCGGCTGCTCCTTCATGGGGCTTTCTGCCATCCCCCACAGCTATGAACGCTTCCTGGGCATGCAGGGCATGCACGGGCAGTACGCCTCCTCCATGGCCAACAAGGAGGCCGACCTGATCATCGGCGTGGGCGTGCGTTTCAGCGACCGTGCCACCGGCAACACCGCCAAATATGCCAAGGGTGCGAAGATCATCCAGCTGGATGCTGACCTGGCGGAGATCAACAAGAACATCCCCGTGGATGTTGGCCTCATCGGCGATATCGCCAGCTCCTTCTCCCGCATTTTGCAGCGCTGTCAGCCTCAAAGCCATCCCGAATGGCAGGAGCAGATCGCCGCTTTGAAGGCCGAAGGCAAGCGCATCAGCGACCTGGCGGAGCAGAAGGCCACCGTGCCGCTGACCCCCAAGAAGCTCTTTGACGCCATCAACGCCGTGAAGGACGCTCGCACCATCATCGCTACCGATGTGGGTCAGCACCAGATGTGGACTGCCCAGCATGTGACCTTTGAGCAGCCCCGGCGCTTTGCCTCCTCCGGCGGTCTGGGCACCATGGGCTACGGCCTGGGCGCGGCCATCGGCGCGGCAGTCGCCACCGGCGACAGAACGGTGCTGATCACCGGCGACGGCAGCTTCGGCATGAATCTGAACGAGCTAGCCACCGCTGTGAGCTACAACCTGCCCATCACCATCGTGGTGGTGAACAACGGCGTGCTGGGCATGGTTCGCCAATGGCAGACGCTGTTCTACGGCCAGCGCTATTCCAGTACCGTGCTGAACCGCAAGACGGATTTCGTGAAGCTGGCCGAGGCCTTCGGCGCTTGCGCCCAGCGGGTGGACACTCCCGAGGCCTTCCGCAAGGCCTTTGAGGAAGCCATGCAGCATGATGGCCCCTATCTCATCGATACCATCATCGACATGGACGAATTCGTGCTTCCCATGCTGCCTCCGGGCGGCTCCATCGAGGATATGATCACCACCAAGGAACAGGGGGCGAACAAGTGAAACGCTATGTGATCGCCATTTATGTCGAGAATACCTACGGCGTCCTGACCCGCGTCAGCGGCCTGTTCATGCGCCGTGGCTTCAACATCGATACCCTCACCGTGGGCGAGACCGACGATCCCGCCTACTCCCGCATCACCATCACTCTGGGCGGCGATGATTACGCCCGGGAGCAGCTGATCAACCAGCTGAAAAAGCTGCACAATGTAAAAAAGGTCAAGCTCCTGCAGGCGGACAACACCGTGGAGCGGGAAATGATGCTCATCAAGATCCCCAACACCCCGGAAAACCGCAGCGAGGTGATGGCGGCAGCGGAGATCTACCGCGCCAAGATCATCGACTACCGTACCGATACCATGTGCGTGGAGGTCACCGGCGACCCGGCCAAGGTCAAGGCCTTCATCGAGGTGGTCAAGCCCCTGGGCATTGTGGAAATGTGCCGCACCGGTGTTGTCGCCCTGGAACGCAGCGGCAGCATCATGGAATAAAGCAAAACGAACACCAAATATAAGGAGGATATCACCATGCAGAACATCTACTATCAGCAGGATTGCAACCTGGCCAAGCTGGCCGATAAGACCGTTGCCATCATCGGCTACGGCTCCCAGGGTCATGCCCATGCCCTGAACCTGAAGGACTCCGGCGTGAAGGTCATCGTTGGCCTGTACGAGGGCAGCAAGAGCTGGGCCAAGGCCGAAGCACAGGGTCTGCAAGTTATGACCGCCGCCGATGCCGCCAAGAATGCCGACCTCATCATGATCCTCATCAACGATGAAAAGCAGGCCAAGCTGTACAAGGAAAGCATCGAGCCCAACCTCACCGAGGGCAAGACCCTGGCCTTCGCCCACGGCTTCAACATCCACTTCGGCTGCATCAAGCCCCCGAAGAACGTGAACGTGATCATGATCGCCCCCAAGGGCCCTGGCCACACCGTGCGCAGCGAGTATCAGGCTGGCAAGGGCGTGCCCTGCCTGGTGGCCGTGGAACAGGATGCCACCGGCGATGCCCTGGAAATCGCCCTGGCCTATGCCCTGGGCATTGGCGGCGCCCGCGCTGGTGTGCTGGAGACCACCTTCCGCACCGAGACCGAAACTGACCTCTTCGGCGAGCAGGCCGTTTTGTGCGGCGGCGTTTGCGCCCTGATGCAGGCTGGCTTCGAGACCCTGGTGGAGGCTGGCTATGACGAGCGCAATGCTTACTTTGAGTGCATCCACGAGATGAAGCTCATCGTTGACCTGATCTACCAGAGCGGCTTTGAGGGCATGCGCTACTCCATTTCCAACACCGCCGAGTATGGCGACTACATCACCGGCCCCAAGATCATCACCGAGGAAACCAAGAAGAGCATGAGGAAGATCCTCTCCGACATCCAGGACGGCACCTTCGCCAAGGACTTCCTGCTGGATATGTCCGACGCGGGTTCTCAGGTGCATTTCAACGCCATGCGCAAGCTGGCTGCCGAGCATCCCTCCGAGACCGTGGGCAAGGAGATCCGCAAGCTGTACAGCTGGAGCGACGAGGATAAGCTGATCAACAACTAAGGAAGACGGTGACCGCACTATGATGAAGGATACCATCGTTGACGGATTCCAGAATGCGCCCCACCGCAGCCTGTACCACGCCCTGGGTCTGACCCGGGAGGAACAGGCCCGGCCGCTGATCGGCATCGTCAGCTCCTATAACGAGATCGTTCCCGGCCACATGAACCTGGACAAGATCGCCAACGCGGTGAAGCTGGGCGTGGCCATGGCCGGGGGAACGCCCATCATGTTCCCCGCCATCGCCGTGTGCGATGGCATCGCCATGGGTCACACCGGCATGAAGTATTCCCTGATCACCCGCGACATGATCGCCGATTCCACCGAGGCTATGGTCATGGCGCACGGCTTCGACGGCCTGGTGATGATCCCCAACTGCGACAAGAACGTTCCCGGCCTGCTCATGGCCGCGGCGCGGCTGAACATCCCCACCATCTTCGTCAGCGGCGGCCCCATGCTGGCTGGCCGGGTCAATGGCAAAAAGACCAGCCTCTCCAGCATGTTTGAGGCCGTGGGCGCCTACACCGCCGGGAAGATCGACGAGGAGCAGCTCCGCGTGTGCGAGGAAGGCACCTGCCCCTCCTGCGGCTCCTGCTCGGGCATGTACACCGCCAATTCCATGAACTGCCTCACCGAGGTGCTGGGCATGGGTCTCAAGGGCAATGGCACCATCCCTGCGGTGTACTCCGCCCGCATCGAGCTGGCCAAGCACGCCGGTATGCAGATCATGGAGCTGGTGCGCAAAAACATCCGCCCCCGTGATATCATGACCGAGGCGGCCATCCGCAACGCCCTCACCGCCGACATGGCGCTGGGCTGCTCCACCAACAGTATGCTGCACCTGCCCGCCATCGCCAACGAATGCGGCGTGAAGTTCGACCTGGAAATGGCTAACCAGGTCAGCGAAAAGACCCCCAACCTCTGCCATCTTGCCCCCGCAGGCCCCACCTACATGGAGGATCTGAACGAGGCAGGCGGCGTGTATGCCGTCCTCAAGGAGCTGACCCGGCTGAACCTGCTGGACACCTCCGTGATGACCTGCACCGGCAAGACCCTGGGCGAGAACATCGAAAACGCCGTGAACCGCGATCCCCAGGTGATCCGCACCATCGACAATCCTTACAGCAAGACCGGCGGCATTGCCGTTTTGCGGGGCAACCTGGCCCCCAATGGCTGCGTGGTGAAGCGCAGCGCCGTGGCGCCGGAAATGCTGGTGCATGAAGGCCCCGCCAAGGTGTTCGACAGCGAGGAAGAGGCCATTGCAGCCATCTACGGCGGCAAGATCGTGAAGGGCGACGTGGTGGTGATCCGCTACGAAGGCCCCGCCGGTGGCCCCGGCATGCGTGAAATGCTCTCCCCCACCTCTGCCATTGCGGGCATGGGGCTGGACAAGGACGTGGCCTTGATCACCGACGGCCGCTTCTCCGGCGCTACCCGCGGCGCGTCCATCGGCCACATCTCCCCCGAGGCCGTCAGCGGCGGCATCATTGCCTATGTGAAGGACGGGGACATCATTTCCATCAACATCCCCGCCTATTCCATCCAGCTGAAGGTGTCCGACGAGGAACTGGCCGCCCGCAAGGAAACCATGCCCATCAAGCGCAAGCAGGGCATCAAGGGCTGCCTGGCACGCTATGCCGCCCAGGTCAGCTCGGCGGACAAGGGCGCCATCATCAACCAGTTTGAATAAGGAGCATAGCATGACCCAGGAGATCCATCGGCTGGCCTGCGAGCTGTCCTCGCTGAGCGTGTTCCGCGGCCTGCTTGAAAAAAAGCCCATGGCGCTTTTGCTCCAGCTGCTGAAGAGCCAGGACGACACCTGTGAGAGGCTCTCGCTGCTGGGTGAGTTCGTCTATGCCCTGGCCGACAGCAACTGCTGCTTTTCCGATTTCCTCACCCGCGCCGTGTGCGAGGACGAGAACCTCTATGTGAAAAGCATCGCCCGTGGACAAACGCCCCCGCCCTCGGTGGAAGCCAATGCCCAGGCGGAACTGCGGCTCTTCTCCCGCCTCACGGAGCTGAACGCCCCGGCGCTGTGTGCCTCCCTGGACTATGTGGGGTACCTCCCCCAGTTTGAGAACCGCGCCACGGATTTCGTCAGCGTGTATGCCCAGCGCATGGCCAACATCACCCGCTATGGCTACGGGGTGTTTGCCACCGCCGGTATGTTCCGGGTGGAAGGGCAAAGCATCCTCCCCGTGGAGGCCGCGGACGATATTACGCTGGATCAGTTCATCGGCTACGAAAGCCAGCGCCAGCGCCTGCTGGACAACACCCAGGCGCTGGTGGATGGCCGCCCCGCCGCCAATGCGCTCTTGTGCGGCGATGCGGGCACCGGCAAGTCCTCCACGGTGAAGGCCTGCGCCAATCACTTCTTCGATCAGGGTGTGCGCCTCATCGAGCTGCGGAAGGATCAGCTGTTCAGCCTGTCCTATGTGATGGGCCGCATCGCGGACAACCCCTTGAAGTTCATCATCTTCATCGATGATCTGTCCTTCAACAAGAACGACGATTGCTTCAGCATGCTCAAGGCCGCGCTGGAGGGTTCCGCCTCGGCCAAGGCCAGCAACGCGGTGATCTACGCCACCAGCAACCGCCGCCACATCGTGAAGGAGAACTTCTCCGACCGCGCCGCCTCCGACGACGTGCATCATTCCGATACCGTGCAGGAGCTATTGTCCCTGTCCGACCGCTTTGGCCTCACCCTCTACTACGAGCGCCCGGTGAAGCGCCTGTACCTGGACATCGTCCACCAGCTGGCGCAGCGCCACGGCCTGCAAATGGACGAAAGCGCCCTGGACATCCAGGCCGAGGCCTTTGCCCTGGCCCGCGGCAGCCGTTCGCCAAGGGCAGCGGAACAGTTCATCAAAAGCCTGCTGTAATGCAAAAATGCGCCCCTGCTCCATGAGAGCAGGGGCGCTGCTTATATTGCATGGATGCCCCTCCACGCTGCGTGGAGCATTCACAAAAAGCGCTGCCCCAGCAAAGGACAGCGCTTTGTTGATCAGTGTACGGTCTGCCGGCACAGCACATCAAAAGTGCAAACGCATCAGAAAACAGAACTATGTCGAAGGAAATCGCCGATTTTTATAGTATTATAAGATATGAGTGCAGGCCTCGCAAGCCTGCAAATGAAAATGCAAAGGAGCATGACCATGGCGGCAAAGCAACCCCTTTGGCTTGATAACGCGATCTTCTATGAAATTTATCCCCAATCCTTCAAGGATACCAACGCTGATGGTATTGGCGATTTCCAGGGCATCATTGACAAACTGGACTACATCCGGGAGCTGGGCTGCAATGCGCTGTGGATCAACCCCTGCTTCAAGTCCCCCTTTGGCGATGCAGGCTATGACGTGGCAGACTACTACACCGTGGCTCCCCGCTACGGCACCAACGAGGATCTGAAGCGCCTTTTTGCCGAAGCACACCGCCGGGATATGCACGTGCTGCTGGATCTTGTTCCCGGCCACACCTCCGTGGAGCATCCCTGGTTCAAGGAATCCATGAAGGCGGAGCGCAACGAATATACCGACCGCTATGTGTGGACGGACTCCGTGTGGGAGGAACCCCAGGGCATGGGCTGCCTGCGCGGCATTTCGCCCAGGGATGGATCCTGCGCCATCAACTTTTTCTCCAGCCAGCCTGCGCTGAACTATGGCTTCCTTAACCCCACGCTGCCCTGGCAGCAGCCCATGGACGCCCCCGGCCCCCGCGCCACGCTGGAGGAACTCAAAAATATCATGCGCTTCTGGCTTTCCATGGGCTGCGACGGCTTCCGTGTGGACATGGCCGGCTCCCTGGTGAAGCACGATCCGGAGGGTCTGGGCACCATCCGCCTGTGGCAGGAGGTTCGCGCCTTCCTGGATGCGGAGTTCCCCATGGCTGCCATGGTCTCCGAGTGGGGCGAGCCGGACAAATCCCTGCAGGGCGGCTTCCACATGGACTTCCTGCTGCACTTCGGCCCGTCGCATTACAACGATCTGTTCCGCTGCGAGGAACCCTTCTTCTCTGAGCGGGGCAAGGGCGATGTGTCCGCCTTTGTGGAAAAGTATCTGGAAAACTATGAAAAGTCCCAGCGCAAGGGGCTGATCTGCATCCCCTCCGGCAACCACGACATGGATCGCCTGGCCCGCTCCATCCACGGCGACAACCTCAAGCTGGCTTTCGCCTTCCTGCTGTCCATGCCCGGCGCGCCCTTCATCTACTATGGCGATGAAATCGGTATGCGCTATGTTGAGAACCATGTTTCCGTGGAGGGCGGCTATAACCGCACCGGCTCCCGTTCCCCCATGCAGTGGGACAGCACCGTGAACGCAGGCTTCTCCGCCGCACCCAAGCAGAAGCTGTACATCCGCCAGGATGAAAGCGCCGACCGCCCCACCGCCGCTGCCCAGATGGCGGACGAAAACTCCCTGTACCATGAGATCAAGCGCCTCATCGCCATCCGTCAGGCGCACAAGGCTCTGCAGAGCAAGGGCGAGATCGAATTCGTGTATGCACAAAAGGATGCCTATCCTCTGGCCTATGTGCGCACCAGCGGTGATGAGAAGATCCTGGTGGTCATCAATCCTTCTGCGCGGGAAGTCGCCTTCAACTGCGCCCATGCCCCCAAGGAAACTCTCTACCGTTTTGGCAGCGAGATCATCTTTGCAGCGGGCAAGCTGACCGTTCCGCCGCAGACCGCTGCGTATTTCAGCCTTTGATCAGCTCTCCCACGACCTCCCCGGCGATGATCAGCCCCATTACCGAGGGGACGAAGCTCATGCTGCCCGGCGTTGCCCGGCGGGAGGTTTCCTCCTCCGTTTCGGCGGGCTTCAGGGCGGGTTCAGTCGAATAAGCCACCTTCAAGCGGGGAATTCCCCGCTTTTTGCATTGGGTGCGGATCACCCGCGCCAGGGGGCAGGTGGCGGTCTTGTAGATATCGGTAACCACGATCTTGGTGGGGTCCAGCTTGTTCCCCGCCCCCATGGCGCTGATGATGGGCTTGCCCAGGGCAGAGGCGCGGGTGATCAATTCCAGCTTGGCCGCCACGGTGTCCACCGCATCCACGATGTAATCATACTGAGCAAGATCGATGGCATCAGCGCTCTCCGGCAGGTAGAACATTTCATGGCAGGTCACATTCACCGCCGGGTTGATGTCCCGCAGGCGCTCCGCCATCACCTGCACCTTGCTGCGCCCCAGGGTGGAGTGCAGGGCGATGATCTGCCGGTTCAGGTTGGTGAGCGCCACGGTGTCGTTGTCGATGAGGTCGATGCTGCCCACCCCGGCGCGCACCAGCGCCTCGGCGGTAAAGCCGCCCACGCCGCCCACGCCAAACACCGCCACCCGGGCGGTATGGAGGCGAGCCATGGCGGGAGCGCCGATGAGCATTTCTGTGCGGGAAAACTGATTCATAAGCACCTCGGCTAAATTCGGAATGCGGAATTCGGAATGCGGAATTAAGAGTGTGGCTCGGGCGGGCGATCGCAGATCGCCCCTACAGGCGCGCAGCCAAGTAACAATTACCCAAAAAATGGGTTTCGAAAGGGCCGAACGGCCCTTCGCGGGGTTTCCAAAGGGGCAGCGCCCCTTTGGTCACTTCGCCTCCGCCCAGTTGCTGCCCTGATGGACTTCGGCCAGCAGGGGAACGTTCAGGGTAATGACCTCCACCATGCACTTTTCCAGCAGGGCGGCGGCCTGGGGGACTTCCTCCGGGGGGCATTCCAGCAGCAGCTCGTCGTGGACTTGCAGGATCAGGCGGGAGCGCAGGCTTTCCCGGCGCAGGGCCGCGTCCACGCGCACCATGGCCAGCTTGATGATATCCGCTGCGGTGCCCTGCACGGGGGTGTTCATGGCGGCACGCTTGCCAAACTCGCGGATGACGCTCTTGGGGGATTTCAGCTCCGGCAGGTAGCGGCGGCGACCCATGAGGGTCACGGCATAGCCGTTCTTCTCGCCATCGGCGGTGGCGTCGTCCATAAAGCGCTTCACGCCGGGGTACTTGGCAAAGTAGCGGCTGATGAACTCCCGGGCTTCCTTCTGGCTCACGCCGGTGTTTCGCGCCAGGCCAAAGCCGCTGATGCCGTAGATCAGGCCGAAGTTCACCGCCTTGGCACGGGAACGCAGGGTGGAGTCCACCTCGCTAAGCGGCACGTCGAAGATCTCGCTGGCGGTGCGGGCGTGAACGTCCTGCCCGGTGCGGAAGGCCTCCACCATGGCCTCGTCCCCGGAGAAATGCGCCATGAGCCGCAGCTCAATTTGACTGTAGTCCGCGTCCAGCAGCACCCAGCCCTCCTGGGGCAGGAAGGCGCGGCGGATCTCCCGGCCTTCCTCGGTGCGGACGGGGATGTTCTGCAAGTTCGGCTCCGAGGAGGAAATGCGCCCCGTGGCGGTGGCCACCTGGTCGAAATAGGAATGCACCCGGCCTTCGCTGTCCACCAGGCGCAGGAGCCCCTCCACATAGGTGGAGTTCAGCTTGGTCAGCTGGCGGTAGCGCAGAATGGGGTCGATGACCTCCGGGGCAATGTCCCGCAGGTTCTCCAGCACCTCGGCAGAGGTGGAGTACCCCCGCTGGGTCTTTTTACCGTGGGGCAGCTGGAGCTTTTCAAACAGCACCTCGCCCAGCTGCTGGGTGCTGTTCACATTGAAGGAGCCGGTGCCGCAGGCGCGGAAGATCTCCTGCCGGGCTTCCTCGATCTCCTTCACATAGCGCTCGCCCAGGCTGCGCAGGAAGGCGGTGTCCACCGTGAAGCCGATGCTCTCCATCCTGAACAGCGCCAGGGACAGGGGCATTTCCACCTCCTGCATCAGGCGCAGCATGCCGTCCTGCTCCACCCGGCCGCGCTGCCAGGTAAACAGGCTCATCAGCGCACGGGCGTCCTCCGGCATATTGGGGCAGAGGGCGGAAAGGCCGTAGCTCTTCTCCTGGGGGTTGAGCAGATACGCCCCCAGCATGGTGTCCCAATGGAACTTCTCCGGCAGGGGCAGGCCTGCCTTGCGCAGGGTGTGGAGCAGCTTTTTGCCGTCATGCACCACAGCGGGGTCGGCCAGGGTCGGGGCGATCACCGCCAGCACCTCGGCAGGATCAGCGCCGGGGTTGAGCAAATCGCCCCCCAGGGTCACCAGGCAGCACTTCCCGGCGGAGTCCGCCACGGAGATGCTCACGTCGCTGATGTACACCGCCAGGGGACGTGCTGCGGCGGGCAGCCATGCCTCCAGCTCTGCGCCGGAGGACATCATCTGCACATCCTGATAGGGCAGCAGCGTCAGGGGCGCAGCCTCGGCGGGCTGCTCGGTCACTTCGGCAGGCTCTTCGCCCAGGCGGCGGATGATGCTGTTCAGCCGCAGCTTTTGCAAGGCGGGGATGCCCTGCTTCAGGTCGGGCAAAGCGCAATCGGAGAGCGTCCATTGGATGGGCGCATCCCGGCGGATGGTGGCCAGCTCCTTGCATTGCTTGGCCTGATCGGCCCAGGTCTCGATCTTCTCCCGCAGCTTGCCCTTGATCTCATCGGTGTGCGCCAGCACGTTTTCCAGCGTGCCGTATTGCTGCAAGAGCTTCACGGCGGTCTTGTCGCCCACGCCGGGGATGCCGGGGATGTTGTCGCTGCTGTCGCCGGCCATGCCCTTCCAGTCGGTGACCTGCTCCGGGGAGAAGCCGTATTCCTCATGCACCTTGGCGGGGGTGAAGCGGATGGTCTCGCTGATGCCCTTGCGGGTGAACATGAGTTCCACATCATTGCCCACCAGCTGCAAGGCGTCCCGGTCGCCGGTGAGCAGCAGCGGCGCCACGCCCGCCTCCGCGCCGCGAAGGGACAGCGTGCCCAGCAGGTCGTCAGCCTCCCAGCCCGCCAGGGTGTACCACTTCACACCCATGTCGGTGAGCAGCGTGCGGATGGTCTCGAACTGCTGGCGCAGTTCCACAGGCGTGGCAGAGCGCCCGGCCTTGTAGTCCGCATACACCGTGTGGCGGAAGGTGGGGCCATGCTCATCAAAGCAAACGGCCAGGTAGCGCACGTTTTCTTCCTTGATGACCTTCAGCAGCATATTCAGAAAGCCGAAGATGGCGTTGGTGTACACGCCCCCGTTGTCCATGATGGGCAGGGCGTGGAAGGCGCGGTGCATCAGGCTGTTGCCGTCTACGATGAGGAATGTATCTTTCATGGGAGTTACCTCCTTTGCAGTCTGCCAATAGTATACCACATTTTTGCCCAGCAACAAGGCGAACTTGATGAATTTCCCGCATATCCTCCCATGAGGTGATACCATGCGCATCGTTCTCCCGCTGCTGATGGGCTGGCTGCTTTTGCGCTCCGGCGTGGCCATGGACGCCGCCAGCGCCGCCTGCCGATTGTTTGTGCAAAGCGTGCTGCCGGGGCTGTTCCCCTACATGACGCTCTCGCTGATGCTGGTGAGCCGCATGGGCGGCCAGCTGCCCCGCTGGTGCCTGATGCTGCTGGGCTGGTGCGGCGGCTCGCCCACGGGGGCGCGGCTGATGGCGCAGCGCGGCCTGCGGGACAAGCGCCTGGCGGTCAGCTGCGCCACCATGAGTCCCATGTTTCTGCTGGGGACATTGGGCAGCTGGCTGCGCAGCCCGGCGGCGGGGGCGTGCATCCTGCTGGCGGTGGTGGCGGGTGGCTACCTCACCGGGCTGATGGTGCGCCCCGGCAGCGCCTCCCCCGCTGCCTGCGACCCCGCGCCCCTTTCCCTGGGAGAGGCCGTGGAGGCCGCCGCCCGCACCATGCTGATGGTCTGTGGCACCATGGTGATGCTGCGGGTCTTTGCCGCGCTGCTCACCGAACACGCCGGGGCGCTGGCGCTGCCCCTCACCACCCTGCTGGAGGTGACCACCGGCGCCCGTGCCATGGCCGAGCTGCCCCTGCCGCTGCCCCTGCGCACCGGGCTGATGGCCGCCGCCACCGGCATGGGCGGCGCGGCGGTGCTGATGCAAAACCGCGCCTGCTATCCCAAGGGGTTCATGCCTCTGTGGGAGCAGGCGCTGTGGCAGGCGGTGCATGGGGCTATTTCGTTTGGGTTGGCGCTGGGGATGATGCTGCTGTGGGCGTGAAGTGCTGGCAAAGATCCCATGCTGCCCGTGACTTGAGGCGGGGTTCCACGCAATGCCCTTCATTGAGCTGGCGATACCCCCTGCCGCTGCGCACATAGTGTATTTTGAAATGCACGCAATTGCAGCACATGGGAACGCCCTGCTGCTTTTGAAGCATGTATAACTGCATACGTTCCAGTTTTTCTTGTTGCATCTTTCGCCTCCTGAAATCGTTTCGATATCAGTATGATATCACAATGAAAATAGACTGTCAAGCCACAATGTGCTATCATAGTGTTATGGAGGTGATATCACATGGCATGTAATCGGATGCAGACCGTTCTTCGCATTGACGAAGAAGTCTATGAAAAAATTCGTGTTCTTGCCGCTCGAGATCGCCGTTCAATCAATAACCTGATTGAGGGTATCCTCCAGCAATATGTCACGAAGTGTGAACAAGAAACCGGAGTCATTCCAATTAAAACTGAAGAACAATCTTAAGGAGGCACCACCATGCTGGAATTCAAGTTCGACACCCAGCTCCTCATCGAAGGCCACGACCTGGACGAGGACGCCATCAACGATTACTTCTGCGAGAACTTCAAGGGCGACTGCCTGCTGGCCGTGGGCGATGATGAGCTCATCAAGATCCACTACCACACCAACGAACCCTGGAAGGTGCTGGAATACTGCGCTTCCCTGGGCGAGATCTACGATGTGGTGATCGAGAACATGGAACGCCAGGAGCAGGGTCTCCAGGGCTAAGGCCGGGACACAAAAAGAGCAGACGCACGGTCTGCTCTTTTGTTATGCATTCTTTCAGGTGTCCAGCCAAGCTAATAGGCACAAATGCGAGTTTCCACCTCATCCGACCTCGCTGCGGGGTCTTCGACCCACTTGCGAGGCCACCTTCCCCTCAAGGGGAAGGCTTTTGCATGGCCATGCGCCATGGCTTCCCCTTGAGGGGAAGCTGTCGCCTTTAGGCGACTGATGAGGTGGAACGCCGCAGTTCACACCCTGTTCCTTTATTCCTCGTCCCCGTTCTCCAGCGCCACCCGCAGCCGCAGGATACCCTCTTCGATGTACCGGCGGGGGCAGCCGATGTTGATGCGCAGGTGACCCGCGCCCAGCTCCTCGCCGAAGAAGGTTCCCACGGTGAAGTACACGCCCGCCTTCTCGGTGCGCTGCATCAGCTCCTCGGTGGTGTAGCCGTAGGCCCGCAGGTCGATCCACCCCAGGTAGGTACCCTCCATGGGGGTCAGCACCGCCTTGGGCAGGTGCTCCTTGATCAATTTGGCCAGCAGGGCGTAGCTGCCCTCCAGGTAGCGCACCAGGCCGTCCAGCCAGGCGTCGCCGTGGTTGTAGGCGGCGCGGGTGGCCTCCAGGGCGAAAATGTTGCCGCTGCGCACGCCCGCCTTGTCCATCTCATAGCGGAAGGCGGTGCGGATGCCCTCGTCCTTGCAGATGGCGTCCGCCTGCTGCAAGCCCGCCAGGTTGAAGGTCTTGCTGGCCGCGCACAGGGAGATCACGTTCTTCTGCTGCAAGGTCATAACCGGCACAAACTTCTTGGGCGCAAACACGAAGTCCGCATGGATCTCGTCGGACACCAGCGGCACATTGTAGCGGTTCAGAAGATCAAGCAGCGCCTGCAATTCCTCCCGGCTCCACACCCGGGACACGGGGTTCTGGGGGTTGCACAGCAGCATCAGCTTGGCTCCGGCCTGGAGCTGCTTTTCGATGGCCGCCAAGTCCATGTCGTAGCTGCCGTTCTCCCGGCGCACCAGGGGCGCGTCCATCACCTTGCGCTCCGTCCCCATTACCGACATACGGAAGGGGCCGTACACCGGGCTCTGGATGATCACCCCATCCCCGGGCTGGGTCAGCGCCAGAATGGCCAGCCGCAGGCCGGTGACCACGCAGGGGATCATGGTGATGTCCTCCCGGCCGATGGTCAGGCCGTGGCGGCGCTGCCAGAAGTCGATCAGCGCCTGGTCGTCGTCGGCCATGATCTCGGTGTAGCAATAGGTGGGGTGGGCGGCGCGAGCCAGAATGGCCTGCTGCACGGCGGGCGGGCTGGGGAAATCCATGTCCGCCACCCACATGGGCAGCACGTTTTCGCCATGCTCGGCGCGGCAGGCGTCCCACTTTTCGCTGCGGGTGCCCATGCGGTACAGGCCCTCGTCGAAGTATTCCTCGTTAAACATCATTGGTACTCTCTCCTTCAAGGGGTTCTGATGCCTTCAGCACCCAGAAGCCGCCTGATTTGTCCAGCTTTTCCACCTCGCCAAAGAGGGTCTTGAGGTATTTCACGCAGCTCTCCGCCCCCTGCTGCTTGCGGATCACCAGATACAGCGCGCCGCCTTCCTTCAGGTGCGCAGCACTGTCGGCAAACATCTTGTAGATCACCTGCTTGCCCGCGCGGATGGGCGGGTTGGTGATCACCGCATCAAAGCTGCGATCCAATACCGCCGCCATGCCGTCGCTCTCGATGACCTCAGCGGTGGTTTTGTTGCGCTCCAGGTTGTCCCGGCTGAGCTGCAAAGCGCGGCGGTTCACATCCGCCATCACCACCCGGCAGGCGGGATTGGCCTTGGCAATGCTCACGCCAATGGCGCCCCAGCCGCAGCCCAAGTCCAGCACATCGCCGGTGAGGGCGGGCAGGGCGTCCAGCAGGAGCCGGGTGCCCTGATCCAGTTCGCCCTTGGAAAACACCCCCGCGTCCGTCATAAAGTTCAGCCCATGCCCCCGATAGGGAAACGCGCAGGGTACGGGCTTTGATTCACTGCTGGGGGCGGCGGTGTAGTATTGATCGTTCATGGTGCCTCCATCTGCGCATCGGCATACAACCCGCGCAGCTCGTCGTCAGTCAGTTCGCGCCACTCGCCCTCCGGCAGCGCAGGGTCGAGCCGCAGGGAGCCGAAGCTCTCCCGGTGCAGCTGCACCACTTCCTTCCCCACGGCGGAGAACATCCGCTTCACCTGGTGGAACTTGCCCTCCTGCACGGTGACGCGGCCAGTATCAGGCGCGACGATCTCCAGCAGGGCGGGCTTGGCGTCGAAGTCGCTCAGGTGCAGCCCCTGGGCGAAAGCCTGCACGTCAGCCTCGGTCAGTTCGCCATCCACCTGCGCCAGATAGGTCTTGTCCACATGGCGGGTGGGGGACAGCAGGCGGTGGTTCAATTCACCATCGGTGGTGAGGAACAGCAGCCCCGTGGTGTCCTTGTCCAGCCGCCCCACAGGCATACAGCCAATGGAGGCATAGGCTTCCGGCAGGAGGTCCATCACCGTGGGCTGCTTTTTGTCCCGGGCGGCGGTGAGCAAGCCCCCGGGCTTGTGGAGCATCACATGGCGGGTGAGGCGGCCATCCAGCTTCTGGCGGTGCAATGTCAGCTCCGCATTGGTGTCGCAGGAAGCGGAGGGGTCGGTCACCACAGCGCCGCCCACAGTCACCGCGCCCTGGCGGATCAGCTTCTGCACCTGGGAACGGCTGCCCACCCCCAGGGTCACCAGCCATCGGTCAAGCCTGAGCATCTTTCAGCCCCCGCACATACACGGCAGTCATCAGCTGCTTGAAGCACAGCCGCGGGAGCAGCAGCACCACCGCAGCGGCCGCAATGATATACACCTTGTTGCCAATGGAGGGGATCTCAATGGAGCCGCCGCCCAGGTTGCCCAGGGCGCTGACCAGGCCGGACACAAAGTCCATGCCAGCCCATGCCACCACGGCAAAGAAGGGGATCAGCGCCACGCAGCCGGCCAGCCACACCAGCAGCACACCGCCCCGGTGACCACGGATGAGCTTCTTATCCCCCAGAACACAGGCATGGCGGGCGCCGCTGTGGAAGGCGCAGCCCAGCACGATGGGCAGCGCCGTGGCGGCATAGATCACCAGCACCAGCTTGATGCCGTTCATAAAGGAGCCGCCGCCCAGATCCATCACCACCCGCATGAGGGTGAAGGCGTCGATCTGCCCGGCATACGCCCACAGCACCACCACAGTGGCCGCAATGAACAGCGCCGCCCACAGGAGCATCAGCAGCGCCTGCTTCAGGCCGCGAAGGAACTTGCGGCCATAGTTTTCGGTGGAGATCAGCCGGGTGCTGAGCAGCTCGCCCCCGCCAATGGCCTCCTGCATGGCCTCGGCCATGTTCTGCCGCGCCACGGGGATGATCAGCAGATACAGCGGGATGCTGAGCAGCGCCAGGTAAGGCACCTCGGTGGTCACAAGGAACAGAAGCGGGGCGGCCACCATCAGCCGCAAGGCCAGCTGCACCAGCACACACACGATGCCCTGACCGGACTTCTCAAAAAAAACCTGTGCCGTTTTGCTCAGGATCTTCGACATTTTCATTCAGGATGTCCCCTTTCTTGCACACATAGATATATTATACTAAACCCGTGGCGCAATTGCAAACACTTCGCGATATATGGTACAATATTTCAGAATCTTGTCACAGGAGGGATCCCCATGCGCCTGACGCTCACCGGCCTTGCCAGCCAATACATCCATATGCCGCTGGCCCCATTCTGCCTGAAGAAAGCCGTGGAGGAATCCCTGGATATCCCCGTGACCATCTGCGATATCAACATCAACGAGCCTGTGGAGGACTGCCTGGCGCGGCTGCTGGCAGGCGATCCCACCCATATCGGCTTTTGCGTCTACATCTGGAACCGGGAGATGACCGCCCGGCTGGTGCGGCGCATCAAGGCGCTGGCACCGGAGATTTGCATCATTCTCGGTGGGCCGGAGGTGACTTTCTCCCCGGAGAAAACCTTTGCGGAAATGCCCTGCGACTACATCCTCCGCGGTGCCGGAGAAGAAAGCCTCCCCGCCCTGCTGCGCTGCCTGATGAACGGCAGCGACCCCAGCGCCATCCCCGGCGTGTGTACGCCCGGCAGCATCGTTTCGCCCGCCCCCACGCCCCCGCCCCGCGCCGACCTCTATGACGATACCTGGCACACCGCCCTGAACAGCCGTATGGTGTATGTGGAAACCAGCCGGGGCTGCCCCTTCAGCTGCGCCTTCTGCCTCAGCGGACAGCGGGACAAGGTGCAGTTCATGCCCCAGGAGGAAGCCCTGGCGCTGCTCATCCGGCTGGGTGCTTCCGGCACGGACACGGTGAAGCTCATCGACCGCACCTTCAACTGCGACAGGGCACGGACGAAGTTCCTGCTGGGCGGGCTGATGGCCGCCAAGGCCGCCGGGCAGATCGGCAACGTGTGCTACCACCTGGAGGTGGCCGCCAACCTTTTCGACGACGAGACCCTCGACCTGCTGGCCACCGCCCCCGCCGGACTGTTCCAGATGGAGGCCGGGCTGCAATCCTTCCACGCACCCACGCTGGATGCCTGCCGCCGCCACACGGACATGGCGCGGCTGGTGGATCGCCTGCAGCGCATCCTGGCGCCGGGGAATGTGCATCTCCACATCGACCTGATTGCCGGGCTGCCCCAGGAGGACTTTGCCACCTTCGGCCAGAGCTTCGACTGCGCCTATGAGCTGCACCCCCATCAGCTGCAGCTGGGCTTCCTCAAGCTGATCCACGGCAGCCACCTGCGGGAGACCGACTGGGGTCAGCGCTTTGCCCCCGACCCGCCCTATGAGGTGCTGTCCACGCCCTGGATGACCTACGCCCAGCTGCGCCGCCTGCATGGTTGCGCCGAGGCGGTGGAGCGCCTGCACAATTCCGGCCGCTTTGCCCAGACCCTGCGCCTTGTGCTGCAAAGCACCGGGATGCGCCCCTTCGAGCTGTTCCTGCGCCTGGGGGACGCCATGACCGCCCGCCAGGGGCGGTGGAGCCTGGACGCACTGACCGCCATGGTGCATGATGCGCTGCTGTCCCTGGGCGTGCCTGCCGCCGAACTGCGGGACGCCATGATCCTCGACCGGCTGGCCACGGACAACACGGGCTATCTTCCGCCGCTTTTGCAGAGCGACGCGGAGCCGCTCAAGCGTGCCGCCCGGCTGTATCGGGAGGCGCATCCGGAGCAGCGCCATCCCCGGTGCGCGTTGCTTTCCGATGGGAAGCTGGCCGTGGCCGTGTGGAAGGAGAAGCACCCCGTCACCCAGCGGGGCGAAGTGCAGAAACTCACGGTTGCGCCGGAGCTTTGACCCGGCAAAATCGCCCGCAACTTTCGGTTGCATTGCAATTGCAAGCCAGATTTGCTGGCGCAACCGCCCCGGTTATGCTATGCTTGGATGGAAAAAGGAGGAATGAACATGACCCTTGAAACCGCCAATCGCCTTGTGCAGCTGCGCAAGGATTACGGCCTGAGCCAGGAGGAGCTGGCCGAGCGCCTGGGTGTGAGCCGCCAGGCCGTGAGCAAGTGGGAGCGGGCAGAATCCTCGCCCGACACGGATAACCTGATCGCCCTGGCCAGCCTGTACAATATCTCCCTGGACGAGCTGGTGCGCGGCACCGCCTCTCCCCTGGAACCCGGCAATGCGGATGATCCCCTGCCCGAGGGCAGCTATTTCGAGCACAAAGCCGCCCAGGCTGAAAAGGCTCGTGAGCATCAGCGCCACGCCTTCCCCTACCCGGTGCTGGTAGCCATTGCTTATGTGGTACTGGGCGCCTGCTTCAACCTGTGGCACCCCGGGTGGCTGCTGTTCCTCACCATCCCCCTGTATTACCTGCCCGCCAGCCAGCGCAGCCCGCTGAAGCTGCTGGGCAACCCGGTGATGATCACCATCATCTATCTGCTGCTGGGCTTCTGGTGCAATCTGTGGCATCCCGGCTGGGTGGTGTTTTTGCTGATCCCGGTGCTGAATGCCATTTCCTTCAAGTAAATGAAAAGGCAGACGCTTTCGCGTCTGCTTTTTCATTATACCAGCTTCTCCACCCATGCGGCCACATCCTGCCAAACCTCTTCACGGTTCAGCTCGTTGAACATCTCATGCCGCCCATCGGGGTAGAGCTTCACATCCACCTGCTTCACACCGGCATCCCGCAGCTGCTTGGCTACCTTGTTCACGCCATCGCCGCTGCCCACGGGGTCCTTCTCGCCGGAGAAGAGCAGCACCGGCAGGTCTTCCGGCACGCCCTGCACCTTGGTGAGGCGGTTCAGCCCGGTGAAGAAATCCCGGTAGCCGCCGCCAGTGAAGATGAACCCGCAATAGGGGTCGGCCACGTAGCTGTCCACAATGGCCTCGTCACGGGTGAGCCAGTCAAAGTCCGTGCGGGCGGGCTTGAACAGCCTGTTGCTCGAACCGAAGGCAATGCCGTTGATGAGCTTGCTGGGCTTCTTTTCCCCGCCGAAGAGGCACACCAGCTTGGCCACGCCCAAGCCCAGCAGTGCCACAGGCTTGGGGAAGAACCCCGTGCCGGAGAGGATCGCCCCGGCGAGACCCTTGGCATACTGCATCAGGTAGCACCGCACAACAAAGCTGCCCATGGAGTGTCCCAGCAGGATGTACGGCACGCCAGGGTGGTGCTGCTGGGTGCGCTGGCGCAGGAGATGCACATCGTCGATAAGGTGCTGCCAGCCGTCCTTTTCGCCAAAGTAGCCCTTGATCTTGGCCTGGGTGCCATGCCCCAGGTGGGTGTGCCCCACCACGGCAAAACCGTGCTCCGCCAGGGCGCGGGCGGTGGCGTCGTAGCGGTCGATATGCTCGGCCATGCCATGCACCAGCTGGATCACGGCCTTGGGCTGGCCCTCCGGCAGCCAGAGGCGGTAGTCCAGCCGCAGGCCGGTGCAGGAGGAAAAGGTGCCTTTGATGATGCGCTCGTTCTTCATGGAAACAGCCTCCTTTGTATCTTACAGGCAATACAGGGAATAGGGCGCGTGCCTGGTGTTGGCCTCGTAGGGTTCGTAGTGCAGCCCGGCGCCGGGTTCCATGGCGCTGGCGATGAGCTTCTTGGTCAGCATGGGGACATCCTCGCGGGTCAGGGCGTCCTGCACGTCCACCCACAGCACCTCGCTGTTCTCATGGTGGTCAGAGGTAGCCTCGCCGGAGACATACGCCGCCCGGAAGGCGATGTACCAATCGTGCATATTGAACCGGATGCCGATGATGTTCTGCGGCTCAATGGCAATGCCGGTTTCCTCCATGAACTCCCGCTTCAGGGCATCCTGGGGCGTTTCGCCCACATTGACATAGCCGCCGGGGATGATCAGCTTGCCAGCGCCGCCGCCATAGGTGTGGCGCGCCAGCAGCACCTTGCCCTCCCGGATGACAACGGCTGTCACGCTCTGCCCCCAGTTGGTCTGCACTTGTTCCATGGGATATCCCTCCAATGGTGGTTTCTACCCTCATTATACCAGCCCGCCCGCAAAAAACAAGCCTCCCCCGCATTTCCCCCATGACAAGCCGCCCCGATGTGTGTATAATAGAGTCGCATCCTACAGAAAAGAGGTCTTTTGTGTGTTTTCCAGGAATGCCATCAAGGATTTTCTGATCATCACCGTTGGCACCATCATTGTGGCCGCGGCGGTGTTCTTCTTCATGCTGCCCAGCCATGTGTCCGTGGGCAGCGGCGCGGCGCTGGCCATGGTGCTGAGCAACTTCATCCCGCTTTCCGTCTCCACCATTACTCTGATCATGAACATCGGCCTGCTGATCATCGGCTTCATTCTGGTGGGGCCCACCTTCGGCGCGAAAACGGTGTACTGCTCGGTGCTGATGCCCCTGGTGATGGGCATTTTCGAGCGCATCTTCCCCAATTTCCAGTCCATCACCCAGGATCCCCTGCTGGACGTGATCTGCTACATCTTAGTGGTGGGCATCGGCCTGGCCATTCTCTTCCCCAGGGACGCTTCCTCCGGCGGGCTGGACATTGTGGCCAAGATCATGAACAAGTATCTGCACATGGACTTAGGCCAGGCCATGTCCGTTTCCGGCATTGTGGTGGCGCTTTCCTCCGCCCTGTGCTACGATGCCAAAACCGTGGTGCTGAGCGTGCTGGGTACCTACTTCGGCGGCCTGGTGGTGGATCACTTCATCTTCGGCATGAACATCAAGCGCCGGGTGTGCGTCATTTCTGAAAAGCTGGAGGATGTGGTGCAGTTCGTCATCCACGACCTGCACAGCGGCGCCACGCTGAACGAGATCATCGGCGCCTACGACAACACGCCCCGCCGGGAGATGATCGCCATTGTGGACAACCAGGAATACCGGCGACTGATGGACTTCATCCGCGAAACCGACCCCAAGGCCTTTGTGACGGTGTATTCCGTGAGCGATATGCGGTATATGCCCAAGAAGTGAGCGGAGCGGCGGATAACAGGCCGCATCATCATCACAGCGTGCATCCGGCGTTTTGCCGGATGCACGTTTGTCTATCGCGCAGAAAAAAGCCTTGACAGCAGCCCGGTCTTCTGCTATCATTCAATTAACACTTATGTTAAATGTTAAATGTAGGTGTGCCAGCATCCGGAGCTGGTAGAAAGAGAGGAACCACATGTCATTGCAGGAGACCCTCAAGGCGCTGTCCGACCCGACCCGCCGGGAAATTTTGCAGCTGCTTCGCGGCGGCAGCAAATCCGCAGGCGAGATCAGCGAGAAGTTCGACATCACCGCCGCGGCGATCTCGCGCCACCTGTCCGTGCTGAAGGACGCAGACCTGATCCGCGATCAGCGGGAGGGCAAGTTCATCATTTACACCCTGAATACCTCCGTGCTGGAGGACGTGCTGTTCTGGGTGTCCAACCTGAAGGGAGAGTAACGCTATGCTGAAAAAATACGGCAAGACCCTGATCGTCACCACGATCATCATCCTCCTGCCCATGCTGGCGGGCATTATTCTGTGGAACAAACTGCCTGAGCAGTTCCCGACCCATTTCAACGCTGCCGGTGAGGTGGACGGCTGGAGCAGCAAGGCCTTTGGCGTATTCGGCCTGCCGCTGATCCTGGTCGTCTTTCAGTGGCTGTGCACCGTGGGCAGCCTGAAAATGGATCCCAAGGCCGAGAACCTGGAGGGCAAGGTGTTCTCGCTGGTGCTGTGGATCACCCCTGTGCTTTCGATCGTGATGAACGCGCTGGTGTACTGCACCGCCCTGGGCATGGACATGAACGTGCAGATCATCGTGCCGCTGCTAATCGGTTTGCTGATGGTCATCATCGGCAACTGGCTGCCCAAGTGCAAGCCGACCTGGACGCTGGGCATCAAGCTGCCCTGGACGCTGGCGGACGAAAACAACTGGAATCGCACCCACCGCTTTGCAGGCCCTGTCTGGGTGGTATGTGGCATGGTGATCATGCTTTGCGCGCTGATCGGCGGCGCCTTCCTGTGGGTGATGCCCGCGGCCTTCGTGGTCATGATCGCTGCACCGACGGTGTATTCCTATCTGCTGTTCAAGGGTAAAATCAAGTAAGCCACGCGGAGGAAAATCAATCATGAAAGTATTTATCAAAGCGTACTGGAAAACGCTGCTCTTCTTTGCGGTGATGGGGTTGATCGGCGGCTACTTCGTCGGTCTCTACGCGCTGGAAAGCTATCCACCCCAAATGCAGCAGGAGCTGCTGGCGCAAGGCATGAATGCCACGATGCTGGGTCTGGTGTCGGCTTTGCAGAGCGCAGGCTATGGCCTGGTGCTTGGCGCGGCGGGCATCTGGCTGGGCAAGAAGGTCGGCCTGTGGAAGGACGAACGCCACATCACGAAAAAGCCCCTGCTGGCAGCGCTGATCATCAGCCTCATCGGCGGCCTGGGGCTGATCTTCCCGGATCTGCTGTTCTTCGGCCAATATGAGCAGGCGCTGCTGGACATGTACGCCGCCAAGCCAACAATCCCCTATCTGCTGGCAACAGTCACTTACGGTGCGGTGATCGAGGAGATCATGCTGCGGCTGTTTATGATGTCGCTGGTGTCGCTTATGCTGCACCTGCTCTTTGAACGCAAACGCGAAGGAGCAAGCACCTGGGTACTGATAGCCGCGAATGTGGTCAGCGCGCTGCTGTTCGCAGCGGGACATCTGCCCGCAACAGAGATGATGTTCGGTCTCACGCCCATGCTGGTGTTCCGGTGCTTTTTGCTCAATGGCGTGTTCGGGCTGGCCTTCGGCTGGCTGTACCGGCGCTTCGGCCTGCGCTATGCCATGATCGCCCACGGCGGCTGCCATGTGGTATCAAAGCTGATCTGGATTTTGTTCATTTGATTCTGACAGGCAGAGCCTCCGGGTTCTGCTTTTTTTGTGCATACAAAAACCCCCTGTCTTTCGACAGGGGGGCGAATTTGACTTTAAGCAGGGATTACTGCTGGCCAGCCAGCTTCTTGTAGGCTTCACGACGATACTTGGCATCTTCCTCGGCCTGCGCGAAGAGCTTCTCGGCAGCTTCGGGGAACATCTTGGCCAGGGAGGTGTAACGCACTTCGCCCTTCAGGAATTCCTGATAGTCGCCAGTGGGCTCCTTGGAGTCGATGGTCATGGGATTCTCCAGATCGGGGTTGAAGCGATACAGGGGCCAGTAGCCGCACTCCACAGCCTTCTTCTGCTCGGCCTGAGCCTTGCCCATGTTGATGCCATGGTTGATGCAGGGAGCATAGGCGATGATCAGGGAGGGACCATGATAGGCCTCAGCCTCGGTCATGGCCTTCAGCAGCTGCTGGGGATTGGCGCCCATAGCCACGGTAGCCACGTACACATAGCCATAGCTCATGGCCATCATGCCCAGGTCCTTCTTCTTGGTGCGCTTGCCGGCAGCAGCGAACTTGGCCACAGAGCCGGTGGGGGTGGACTTGGAAGCCTGGCCGCCGGTGTTGGAGTACACTTCGGTATCCAGCACGAGGATGTTCACATCCTGGTTCTGAGCCAGCACGTGGTCAACGCCGCCGTAGCCGATGTCATAGGCCCAGCCGTCGCCGCCGAAGATCCACACGGACTTCTTGGTCAGCAGATCAGCAGAAGCAATGACCTCGCGGGCCAGCTTGCAGGCTTCGCAGGTGCAGACCTTGCCATTGGCCAGCCACTCGGCCTCCCACTGGGTGCCGGTCAGGTCGACGTCCACGCCGTCCTTGCAGGCAGCCAGCAGCTTCTTGCCAGCAGCCTTGGAGCCCTCGGCGTCTTCCATGTTCTCCAGCCATTCCTTACCGGCAGCCTTGATGTCCTCGCAGCAGTACTCCACAGCGATCAGCTTGGAGACGGTGTCGGCCAGCTTAGCGCGGCGCTGGGTCACAGCCAGGTTCATGCCGAAGCCGAACTCAGCGTTATCCTCGAACAGGGAGTTGGCCCAAGCGGGACCATGACCCTCGTCGTTGGTGGTGTAGGGGCAGGTGGGAGCGGAACCGCCGTAGATGGAGGAGCAGCCGGTAGCGTTGGCAACGATCATGCGATCGCCGAACAGCTGGGTAACCAGCTTCACATAGGGGGTCTCGCCGCAGCCAGCGCAGGCGCCGGAGAACTCGAACAGGGGCTTGAGAGCCTGGGAGTTCTTCACGGAAGCCTTGTTGGTGATCTTGTCGGCCACCTCGGGCACGGTCATGGCGAAGTCCCAGTTGGTCTGCTCAGGCAGCTGAGAAGCCAGGGGTTCCATGGACAGAGCCTTCACCTTGGCGGGGCAGACTTCCACGCAGTTGCCGCAGCCGGTGCAGTCCAGGGGGCTGACCTGCATACGATACTGCATGCCGGCGAATTCCTTGCCGGTGGCCTTCTTGGTCACATAGCCCTCGGGCAGCTCGGTGCCATCCACAGTGTAGATGGGACGGATGCAGGCATGGGGGCAAACCAGGGCGCAGTTGCCGCACTGGATGCAGTTCTCGGGGATCCACATGGGAACCTTCACGCCGATGCCGCGCTTCTCGAACTTGGTGGTGCCGGTGGGCACGATGCCGCGGGGATCCAGGGCGGACACGGGCAGCTTGTCGCCTTCCTGAGCCAGCACGGGCTTCACGAAGGAATCGAAGTACTCGGTGGTGCCTTCAACCTTGGCAGCCACAGCGCCTTCGGTGGCGGTAGCCCACTCGGCGGGCACGTCGACCTTCACCAGACCGGAGATGGCGATGTCGATGGCGTCCCAGTTCTTCTGAACGATGGCGTCGCCCTTCTTGCCATAGGTCTTCTTGGCATAGGCCTTCATGTACTCGTCAGCCTGCTCGTAGGGGATCACGTCAGCCAGCTTGAAGAAGGCAGCCTGCATGATGGTGTTGATGCGGTTGCCCATGCCGACCTTGGCGGCCAGCTCGATGGCGTTGATGATGTACATCTTGGCGTTCTTCTTGGCCAGCAGCTGCTTCATGGTGGCGGGCAGGTGAGCATCCAGCTCATCAGCGCTCCACTGGCAGTTCAGCAGGAACACGCCGTTGTCCTTCAGGGAGGACACCATGTCGTACATGGTCACGTAGGCGGGGTTGTGGCAGGCAATGAAGTCAGCCGCGTCGATCAGATAGGGAGACTGGATGGGGGTCTTGCCGAAGCGCAGGTGAGACACGGTCAGGCCGCCGGACTTCTTGGAGTCGTAGGAGAAGTAGGCCTGAGCGTACAGCTCGGTGTGATCGCCGATGATCTTGATGGAGTTCTTGTTGGCGCCCACGGTGCCGTCGGAACCCAGACCATAGAACTTGCAGCAGATGCTGCCTTCGGGAGCGGCGTTGAACAGCTCGCCCACGGGCAGGGAGGTGTTGGTCACGTCGTCAACGATGCCAACGGTGAAGTGGTTCTTGCACTCGCCGTCCAGGTTGGCAAACACGGCCTTCACATGGGTGGGGGTGAACTCCTTGGAGCCCAGGCCATAGCGGCCGCCCACAACCTTGATATCAGCGCGGCCTTCTTCAGCCAAAGCAGCGCAGACGTCCAGGTACAGAGGCTCGCCCAGGGAGCCGGATTCCTTGGTGCGGTCCAGCACGGCGATCTTCTTGCAGGTGGCGGGGATAGCAGCCATGAAGTGCTTCACGGAGAAGGGACGATACAGGTGCACCTTGATCAGGCCGACCTTCTCGCCCATGGCGACCATCTTGTTCACGGCCTCGTGAGCCACGTCGCAGCCGGAACCCATGGCGATGATGACCTTATCGGCATCGGGAGCGCCAACATAGTCGAACAGGTTGTACTTGCGGCCGGTCAGAGCCTCGACCTGCTTCATGGTCTCTTCCACGATAGCGGGCACTTCCAGGTAGAACTTGTTGCCAGCCTCACGGCCCTGGAAGTAGATGTCGGGGTTCTGGGCGGTGCCAGCCTGGTGGGGATGCTCGGGGTTCAGGCCGCGGGCGCGGAATTCCTCAACCTTGTCCCAGGGCATGACGGTAGCGATCTCGTCATAGGTGGGCGCATCGATCTTCTGGATCTCGTGGCTGGTACGGAAGCCGTCGAAGAAGTGCAGGAAGGGAACAGAGCTCTTCAGGGTAGCCAGGTGGGCAACCAGAGCCATGTCGCAGGCTTCCTGAACAGAGTTGCTGGCCAGCATGGCGAAGCCGGTCTGGCGGCAAGCCATAACGTCGGAATGATCGCCGAAGATGGACAGAGCGTGGTAGGCCAGAGCACGGGCACTCACGTGGAACACGGAGGGCGTCAGCTCACCAGCGATCTTGTACATGTTGGGGATCATCAGCAGCAGACCCTGAGAGGCAGTGAAGGTGGTGGTCAGGGCGCCAGCGGCCAGGGAGCCATGCACAGCACCGGCAGCACCGGCTTCGGACTGCATTTCAGCAATCTTCACGGTCTGGCCGAACAGGTTCATGCGGCTCTGGGCGGACCACTCATCAGCAACTTCCGCCATGGGGGAGGAAGGCGTGATGGGGTAGATAGCGGCCACATCGCTGAATGCATACGCGATATGGCTGACAGCAGTATTGCCGTCAACGGTCATTTTGATTGCCATGGGGATTTACCTCCTTGACGCTTGTTTGGACCGGTCAGGATCGCTCCTGCCGACCCGGAAAACCGCATTGATGCATGTTCCTATGCTGGTGTGAAGGGGCTCCGGAAAGCCCTTTCATGCCAGCATAAGCGCATGACAAAAACACGGAAACTCCTCTATCGTGTCAATTATACTGGTTTGTGCGAAATCTGTCAATGTCGCGTTCGGTATTTCCATCGATTCCTTGCGGTTTTTTTCACATTATTAACATTCTCACTCCGTAAAGGCCATGATATCCGCATCCTGCCGCCTGCCGCCGAACACCATCGTCCACTTGTCGGCAGGATTTTCGCGGCACATCAGCGCGCTGGAGGGGCCGCCGTCCAGGTCGTAGGCCCACACCGGGTCGAAATAGGTTTGCAGGATATCCACGCACTGGATCAGGCTCAAGCCGTAGCGCTCCTCGCTGGTCACGGTGAGCAGAATGTAGTTGTTGTCGTCCATTTTGGCGATAATGGTGCGGATGGCATGCGCCTTGGCAAAGCTCCAGGTTTCATCCAGGATGCTCTGATGCTCCACGATCATGGGGCAGCCCTCGTAGAACGACCAGGTCTGGGTGGGGGCGCTTTGCAGAATGGCTTCATTGTCCTCCCCCACGTGCAGGTGCAGGCCGTCCGCCTGCAGGGTCAGGCCATAGAAGGGCACCCCCGCCAGGTTGCGGAAGATCTCCCCATCGGTGATGGTCAGGCTGCCCAGGGGCGTGTAGTAATAGTCCGGGCTGGAGCCGGGGTAGTTCTCCGGGATCTCCGGGAAGGTGGGACTCACATAGCCGCTGCCGTTCACCGCCAGCACCGATCCCTCCACCTGCTGCGCCATATCGGCAGGCATGGCCAGGCTTTCCTCCCACACGCCGGTGGCTTTGCGGATCTGCCGCCCGGGCTCGGCCATCCACAGCTTGGTGACGTAGCAGCGCACCTGCTCGTAGCTGAAGCGCTCCACGGTGTACTTCAGCGTATCGCTGTCGTAGGAATGCACCACCTTCCCCTCAAAGTTGTGCGCCCATTGGGGCAGAGGTTCAGCCAGGGCGGTGGAACACAGCATCAGCACAAGGAGCCAGACAAGCAGCTTTTTCATCGGCAAACGACCTTCTTCGCAAATTGTTACCATAATTATACCACACCGCCGCCCATCTTCGCAAACCCGCCCTTGAAATCGTCCCCCTGCGGGCATATAATAGAATAGAAATATAGTGGGGAGGTATGGCCATGCGGCGCAGACGCAGGAAGAACCAATACATTTTTGCAGGCGAGCAGCCCCGCGGACGGGGCAAGTCCTTTTTCCTGGGGGTGCTTGCGGTGCTGCTGGTGGCAGCGCTGGCGGTGTTCATCACCAATTTCACGCTGAACAATCAGGTGAACCTGACCCCCGTGCGCATCACTGTGCAGAATCTCCCCGCCGACCTGGAAAACTGGTCCATCCTCCACATCAGCGACCTGCACGGCCAGGAGATCGGCTCCGGGCAGAGCGCCATCCGCAAGGCGCTGAGCGGGGTGAACTACTCCTGCGTGGTGTTCACCGGCGATATGCTGGGCGCAGACGGCGATGTGCAGCCCCTGCTGGATGTGGTGTCCCTGCTGGCTACAGACAAGCCCAAGTTCCTCATCCCCGGCGACGAGGATCCCAGCCTGTACCTCTCCACCGCCCACGACAGCCTGTCCGTCTACGCCCCCTGGGCAGAGGCAGCAATGGAGGCGGGCGTCACCATCCTGGATGAACCCGTCAGCGTCCTGCGGGGCAAAAGCACCATCTGGTTCGTGCCGGAATACCTCTACAGCCTCGATTTGGAGGGCATGGGCACAGCCTATCAGAAGCAGCTGGACGATCTGAACACCCTCCCCTCCCTCACCGCCGACCAGGCCGCCCAGAAGCGCCTGGCAGAGTTCCACCTGGCACGGCTGGAGCGCATCCGCCTGGCCATGGACACCATGACGGAGAAGGACATCCAGGTGGCGCTGACCCACGCGCCCCTGACCCGCGACTATGTCTACACCCTGCTGCAATGGACGGACAAGAAGGAGATCTTCTCCCTGCGCAATGTCTCGGCCGTACTGGCAGGCCACTACACCGGCGGTCAATGGCGGCTGCCCTGGGGCGGCGCTTTGTATGTGCCGGAGCTGGGCTGGCTGCCCGAGGACAGCCTCATCACCGGGCTGGACTACCTGAGCGGCGTTCCCCAATACATTTCCCCCGGCCTGGCGGCCAGCGGCTATTATCCCTTCCAGCCCTTCCGCCTGTTCAACCAGCCGGAGATCGCCTACATCACCCTGTCCTCCCGCATGAACTGACACAAGGAGCATCATCATTATGTTCAGACACAACAACCGCAACCATGGCGCCCGCTATGAAATGGACATGACCACCGGGGCGCTTCTGCCCAAGGTGCTGATGTTCTCCGGCCCGCTGATCCTCACCGGCATATTGCAGCTGCTTTACAACGCCGCCGATATCGTGGTGGTGGGGCGCTTTGCAGGCGCTCAGGCGCTGGCGGCGGTGGGCTCCACCGGCTCGCTGATCAACCTGCTGGTGAATGTGTTTATGGGTCTCAGCGTAGGCGCCAGCGTGGTGATCGCCCGTGCTTACGGCGCCGGGGACTTCAAGAGCGTGCGCACCGGTGTGCACACCGCCATCTCCGTGGCCTGCGTGGCTGGCGTGGTGGTGGGCATCATCGGCGTGGTGGCCGCAAGGCCGCTGCTGACCCTGATGGGCAGCCCCGCGGATGTGATCGACGACGCCACCCTGTATGTGCAGATCTACTTCATGGGCATGCCCGCCAATATGCTCTACAACTTCGGCGCTGCCATCCTCCGCGCCGTGGGCGACACCCGCCGCCCCCTGTATTACCTGAGCATTGCCGGCATCGTGAACGTGGTGCTGAACCTGATCCTGGTCATCGTGTTCCACCTGGATGTGGCAGGCGTGGCCATTGCCACGGTGGTGAGCCAGGTCATCAGCATGGCGCTGGTGATCATCTGCCTCATCCGCACCGACGGTGCTATCCATCTCAGCCTGAAGGAGCTGCGCATCAACGGCGCTCAGCTGAAGGAAGTTTTCCGCGTGGGTCTCCCCGCCGGATTGCAGGGCAGCCTGTTCTCCATCTCCAATGTGCTGATCCAGTCCTCCATCAATTCCTTCGGCTCCATTGCCATGGCGGGCAACTCCGCCGCCAGCAACATCGAGGGCTTCATCTACACCGCCATGAACGCCATGCACCAGGCCAACCTGACCTTCGCCAGCCAGAACCTGGGCGCCCGGCAATTCAGCCGCGTGCGCAAGGTGATGTGGGTGTGCCTGGGCACGGTGACGGCCATCGGCCTGGGCATGGGCATGATCTTCCTCACCTTCGGCCCCACGCTGCTGGGCTTTTACAACACCGATCCGGAGGTCATCCGCTTTGGCATGGTGCGCCTGGCCATCATCATGCCCACCTACTTCCTCTGCGGCCTGATGGACGTGATGGTGGGGCAGCTGCGAGGCATCGGCTACTCCATCATGCCCATGATCGTGAGCCTGACGGGCGCGTGCCTCCTGCGCGTGGTGTGGATCTACACCATCTTCGCCGCCAATCCCACCCTGGAAACCCTGTACAACTCCTACCCCATCAGCTGGTTTGCCACCTTCGCCACACACCTGCTGTGCTACCTCATCTGGGGCAAGCGGAAGCTGAAGAGGATGGAGCTGTCGCAAGCATAAGCAACCACCCCGGAACGCCATGTTCCGGGGTGGTGTTGTATCAGTTATTATGGAAGAAAATGAGGTGCTCGTAGCGCTCCACATCGCAGTTGCGGACGAGAATCTCCAGCTCCTCGTCGCCCATCACGGTGTTGCGGCCTGCCTCGTACAGGGCGTCCACCTCGTTCTTCACCGCCACCACCAGGGGATCGTTCTTGGCAATGGTCTCCTCGCCCTTCAGGCGGAAATAGCTGTTGATCCAGTGCGCCACGCCAGCCAGGCCGCTGTGGCTGTCCACCGCCACCAGGGCGGGACGGTTGAGGATCTTGGCGGTATCGAAGATGTTGTAGATCTCCTCGTCCTTGAGCATGCCATCGGCATGGATGCCCGCGCGGGTCACGTTGAAGTGACGGCCGACAAAGGGCTGACGGGGACTGATCTCAATGCCGATCTCGCGCTCCATGTAGTCGGCAATGTCGGTAATGGCGCTCAGATCCATGCCGTCGTTGGTTCCGCGCAGGGAGGCATACTCAATGGCCATGGCCTCCAGGGGGCAGTTGCCGGTGCGCTCGCCAATGCCCAGCATGGAGCAGTTGATGCTGGCGCAGCCGTACATCCACGCAGCGCCCGCATTGCTGACCACCTTGTAGAAGTCGTTGTGGCCGTGCCATTCCAGCTGGGCAGAGGGCACGTCCGCATAGTGGTTCAGGCCGTAGATGATGCCCGGCACGCTGCGGGGCAGCGCCGCGCCGTAGTAGGTCACGCCATAGCCCATGGTGTCGCAGGCGCGGATCTTGATGGGCACGCCGCTCTCCTTGGACAGCTCCATCAGCTCGTAGGCGAAGGGCAGCACAAAGCCATAGAAATCGGCGCGGGTGATGTCCTCAAAGTGGCAGCGGGGCTTGATGCCCTGATCCAGCGCTTCCTTCACAATGCCCAGATACTTGTCCATGGCCTGCTTGCGGGTCAGGTGCATCTTGTTGAAAATGTGGTAGTCCGAGCAGGACACCAGAATGCCGGTCTCCTTCACGCCCGCCTGCTTCACCAATTCAAAGTCCTTCTCGTTGGCGCGGATCCAGGTGGTGATCTCCGGGAACTGCAAGCCCAGATCCTGGCACATGTGCAGCGCCTTCTTGTCCTTCTCCGTGTACAGGAAGAACTCGCTCTGCCGCACCAGGCCCTTGGGGCCGCCCAGGCGGTTGAGCAGCTTGAACAGATAAACGATCTGCTCCGCCGTGAAGGGACTCACCGACTGCTGGCCATCGCGGAAGGTGGTGTCCGTCATCCAGATCTCGTCGGGCATATTCTCCGGCACATGGCGCATGTTGAACGCGATCTTCGGGATGGACTCATAATCATAAATCTCGCGGTACAGATTGGGCTCCGCCACATCCTGAAGCGAATACTTATACTTAGCCTGCTTGAGCAAGTTCAAACCTTTATTAAACTCCAGCAAGGGATTTACCTCCTTTTTTCAGCATAAAGGATCAAGCAATACCTATCCGCAGCGTCCACCTCATCCGGCCTTACGGCCACCTTGTCCAGGTCGCAATCGTAGATTGCTCCTCGCTTTGGCTAAAAATATGCCACTGGCATATTTTTTAACGCGTCGCGCCCTCAAGGGGAAGGCAAGGTGTTTGCGCCACCCGAAGGCTCCCCTTCGTAGGGGAGCTGTCGCCGCAAGGCGACTGAGGGGTTGGCTTCCCCTTGAGGGGAAGCTGTCGCCGCAAGGCGACTGATGAGGTGTAGTACACACTATATCAATATGATGCTAATATCTGCTTTGCTTAACCCAGGCTGCTCACAAACTCCGCAATGCGCTTCACGCCTTCTTCGATCTGATCCATGGAGACGGCATAGCTCAGGCGGCAGAAGCCCTCGGCCTCGAAGGCGGCGCCGGGTACCACGGCCACCTGCTTTTCGGCCAGGAGCAGCTCGGCAAAGTCCAGGGAGCTTTCCAGGGTGCGGCCGTTGTAGCTCATGCCCAGCACCTTTTTGATGTTCATCATGATGTAGAAGGCGCCCTGGGGCTTGCGGCAGCTGAGGTTGGGGATCTGGTTGATGCGCTCCACCATCAGGTTGCGGCGCTTCTCAAACTCCTGCACCATTTCGTCCACGCAGCTCTGGTCGCCCTCCAGCGCCTTCATGGCGGCATACTGGGCAATGGTGTTGGCATTGCTGGTGGCCTGGGACTGGAAGCTGGCCATGGCAGAGATCTCGTGCCGGGGGCCAGCCACATAGCCGATGCGCCAGCCGGTCATGGCATAGGCCTTGCTCATGCCGTTGACGATGAAGGTCTGGGACTTGATCTGCTCACCCAGCTGAGCAATGGACAGGTGCTTGCGGCCATCGTAGATCAGCTTTTCATAAATCTCGTCGCTGATCACATAGAAGGGATGGCTCACCGCCAGGTCGGCCACAAACTGCAGCTGATCCTGATCCCACACGCTGCCGTTGGGGTTGGAGGGGCTGGTGATGATGATGGCCTTGGTGCGGCGGGTCACACGGGAGGCAATGTCCTTGTTGGTGGGGATGAAGTTGGTGCTTTCATCCGCGGGGACAAAGATCGGCACACCGCCGGCCATGCGCACCATTTCGGGGTAGCTCACCCAGCAGGGCGTGGGGATCAGCACCTCGTCGCCGGGGTCGATGATGCCCTGCAAAATGGTGAACAGCGTGTGCTTGGCGCCGCTGGACACCAGAATGTCGCCGTAGGAATAGGTCATATCGTTATCCCGCAGCAGCTTTTTGCAGATGGCCTTGCGCAGCTCCTTGGTGCCTGCGGCGGGGGTATAGCGGGTGAGCCCTAAATCAAGGGCTTCCTTGGCCGCATCGCAGATATGCTCGGGGGTGGGGAAATCCGGCTCGCCAACGCCAAAGCCGATCACGTCCAGCCCGGCAGCGCGCATTTCCTTGGCGCGGGCGTCGATCTGCAAGGTCACGGAAGGGGCAATGTTCTGGCAGCGGTGGGAAACAGTCAGTGCCATAAAAGGTCATCCTCCTGCAATGTGGAAGTTCGTTTCCTGCAAAATGGGCAAGCCGCCCTTTGCAGGTAAAATGCGGGAACGATTCTTATTATAGCCTCATTCCCCCTGATATGCAAGCTCTGAACAGGAAAAAATGCATTTCAAATACAAAAATCCTGCATTCTCACCCCAGAGAAATGCAGGATTTTCGCCAAATTACAACCCGAAAATTGCATTTTTTGATTTTCTTCCGTCAAATTGCCGTTTCGCTGCGATAATAGAGATAGAAGGCGCTCACCGCCATCTGGATGTAGATGTTCAGGGCAAAGTTCAGCGCCATGCTCACCGTGGAGGCCAGCACATTGCCCACCATGCCCAGCAGCAGGCTTTCCAGCAGCGTGAGGCCGATCTGCCACAGGAAGAAGCTGATCTCCAGCGAGAACAAGAGCAGCTTGCGCTGGCTCATGATGGCCACGCTCTCCCGGATGCACTGGTTGATGCCCTTGGAGGGTGTTTCCGCCATCACGCGGGTCGCCATGGCATAGTGCAGCGCGGCACGGATGCCCAGCACCAGCATGGTGATGGGGCCGGCGTACATCAGCAGAATCGGCAGCAGCGCCAGGGAATCCGGCATAAAGGCCGCCGCCACCAGCGCCAGCACCTCCAGCACCATGCCGGGGATCATCCACAGGAAGGTGCGCAGGGCAATCATGATATCCAGACCGATGGCCTTGAAGAAACAATTCTTCCTGGAGAAAACCGTGCCGATGAGTGCATCCTGCTCGCCCCGCAGGAGCTTGAAGAAATAATTCAGCATCCCCAGGGTAAGGAAGGGCGACAGGATGCCCGCCAGCAGGCTCATCAGTCCCGTGGGCAAATAGCCCTCCAGGGTGATGCCCGCCTCCTCCAGCAGGGCAGCCACATCCGCCACGGTGGAGCCGCTCTGCATGGTGGTCATCAGGCTGCTCATGGTGTGGGCATAGCTGCTCTGGGTCATGATGGCCACCACCTGGCTCACCAGCGAGGGCAGCGAGGCGATCAGCGCCACCATCAGGGCGATCTGCCAATTGTTGCGCAAGGCCGTGCGAGCCTTGAGTTTGAGTTCAAAGTTGGTTATCACGTTTCGTTCACCTCATCACCGATGATAGCACGTTTTTGTTCACTCTGCAACTTTTTGCCCAGCATGGCAGAGGCCATGCCCATCACCGCCCAGAACATGGGACTCACCAGGCAGATGCTGAAGGAGAAGAACCCCTGCGCCCCATAGCAGCCGATGCCCAGCGCCAGCGCCCATTGTTTTCCCCTGATGCAGGCGATCAGCACGCCCGCCAGCAGCGCCAGATACAGCAGCAGCGCAGGCAGACCATTGTTGCTGAGGATGGCCACATATTCGTTGTGGGGATTGTCAAAGTTCTCCCCCAGGGACACGCCCACCTGCTGCAGGTGCTCCGCCAAGGCATAGTAGAAGGTGTCCGGGCCGTTGCCGAAGATGAGGCTGTCCCGGCTCATGTCCAGAGCATAGCGCCATGCACCCAAACGCCAGGAACCGAACTGATCCTGGGGGCGGCCGTTCAGCAGCTCATGCAGCTCGTACAGGCCACCCGCGCTTTGCGGCACAGGCAGCACGGCCACCGCCGTCACCGCCAGCACAGCCGCCACCAGCACCAGGCACAGGATGGCCTTCCCCGGCACAGCTCTGCCGGGATGCCGCCGGAAGATGGCCGCCGCCACCATCAGCACCGCCACGGCGCTCACGCCGATGAAGGCCTTGCCCGTCATGGTGAACACCACCGGCTGCACGGCACGGGGCGTGGCGCTGTCCAGCCACGGGAGGAAGAGCATCCCCCGCAGGGCAAGCCCCGCCGCAATGCCCGCCAGCGCAATGCACGCCCGCTGACGATAGGCCGGGAAGCGCAGCGCCAGCAGCACCAGCAAGCCGCACAGGAGCAGCAGCGCGATCAGCCCGCTCTGCACCTCCATGCACCACTCCAGTGCCGCCCCCAGCGTGCCCGCCGCCAGCAGATGCCAGCCGGCTTTCTCGCGGGTCACGAAAGCACCCAGCAGCAGCGGCACCACCAGGGACAGGTAGCCGCTGACCATATCGATGTTGCCAATGGTGCCCTGGAATTCATAATTGGCATAAATGCTGCGCCCCGCTGGGAACAGCCCCAGCACGTTGACGCCCGCATATTGCAGCGCCACCACCCCGGCAAACAGCATCAACGCCGCCGAGGCCGCCGCTAGCACCGCCTTCATCCGCGGCGGGAAGAAGCTCATAAGCAGAAAGATCGCAGCGTAGCACAGGTGCGTCAGCAAGCCCTCATAGCGGATGGCGCCCATCCACACCACGCGCTGCCCCTGGGCATTGAAGGTGCCAGCCCACTCGCCCAGCAGCGCACTCAGCGCCACCCAGGCGAAATACCCCACCGCCACAAGCTGCACCGGATGCCAGCGCAGCACCTGCCGCAGCTGCTTTTTCGCCGCAAGAATCAGCACGCACAGCAGCACCGCCAGCAGCGTGACGCCGGTCAGCACCAGCATCCCCACCCATTTGGCGCGGGTGATGTGGGCGTAGCTCAGATCCTGCCACAGGGGGAATGCCCCCAGCCACAGCGCGCCCAGCACCGTGGTTATGATGCCCGGCCAGGCGGGTTGTTTGCGCGGCATAGCGTCACCTCCGTGTTTTCTTCAAGATAGCACAATTTAAGGGAGATTGCAATTCGGAATGCGGAATTCGGAATGCGGAATTTAGTTTGTGGCACGGGCGGGCGATCGCAGATCGCCCCTACAATGTGCAAAGAAAGTAACTCGTTGGGGCAAGCAGCGCCCAATCCCTCCGTCAGCCCACAGGGCTGACACCTCCCTTTACACAAGGGAGGCTTTTGGGGTGCGCAGCCAAACAGTCCCCGCGTCGCGGCGCGACCGTATTCGCGCCGTGACCCCTGCAAAGGAAAAACCCACTTCCAATCACAGAAAGTGGGTTTCGAAAGGGTCGAAGACCCTTCGCGGAGTCCAGAGGCAGAGCCTCTGGCGGGATTCCCAAGGGCAGAGCCCTTGGGCGGGTTGTCAGGGCAGAGCCCTGACCGCGATGGCCTCGATCTCGACGCGGGCGTCTTTGGGGAGCTTGGCGACCTGGACGCAGGCGCGGGCGGGGGGATTCTGGGGGAAGAAGGTGGCGTAGGCGGCGTTGACCTCGGCAAAGTCGTTCAGGTCCTTGAGGAAGATGGTGGTCTTCACCACGTCCGCCAGGGTGCAGCCAGCCTCGGCCAGGATGGCCGCGATGTTGTTCATGCTCTGGCAGGTCATTTCACCCACGGTGCCGGTGTGCAGCTCGCCCGTGGCAGGCACAATGGGCAGCTGCCCGGAAACGAAAACCATGTTGCCAGCCTGCACGCCCTGGGCATAGGGGCCGATGGCGGCGGGGGCGTTCAGGGTGCTCAGCGTCTTGTTCATGTTGAATCCTCCTTATTGTTCGGGTTGGATCACTTCATAGCCATCCAGCACGTTGTCGATCTGCACATCCGGGCTGGTGGTGAGGATGCGCCTGTTCTGGCAATACAGCGGATAGACGCCCTCCCCTGCCAGCAGCTGCAATGCCTCGGCGTCCAGCGCATCGGTGGCATAGCAGGGCAAAAGGCGCAGCAGGGTCTCGGCGCAGCCCATGGTGCGGGAGGTGGCGACCATCACCGGCACGGTGCTCTTGCTCTTGCCGTCAGCCAGATCGGCATAGGCGCTGCGCACGGTGCCATCCTGGAACTGATAGTAATACAGCTCCTTCTCCGCGTTCAGCGGGAAGCTGTGCAGATGCACCAGGCTGGTGCCGCCGGTGTAGGTCAGGCGGGCGGCCTGGCAGGCGGTGGTGTCCTTCAAAAGGTCGTAGAGGTTGAAGGAGTAGCTCAGCTGCTCGGCGCTCAGGGTGCGGACAAAACCATCGTAGCTGGAAATAGCGCCGCGGTTGTAGCCGTTGTCCTCCATGACTTGCGCCAGGTAGTCGATGATGAACGCGTCCTTCATCCAGTAGAAGTCCACATAGTTCACCACGCCGTTTTCCTTGGCGAAGGCGGCGTAGGCCTCGGAGACGCTCAGCTGCAGGGTGTTGTTGCCCAGCAGCTCCACATTCACGCTGGCGGGATCCCGGGCAAAGTCGGCTACCTGCTGGAAATACTCGGCCATGTCCGCATTCTGATAGGGATCATAGCCAGCGGTCTCCCAGTCGTCGTTGCAGAAGAACAGGCTGTTGTACTCCGCATACACCGGGGCCAGATAGACATAGCGGCTGTCCAGGCGGTTGATCAGTTCAAAGGCCTGGTACAGCAAGGGATCCACCTGCACCGGGGTGTTGATGTTGCGGTTGAGGAAGAAGAGGTTGTTCGTCCCCTCAAAGACCTCCTGGGTGTTGAACACCCGGTAGGCCGTTACCGAAGCCTGGGTGTACAGGTTCACAATGGCCTTGATCTCCGCCGTGGCGGAAATGCCGCTGCCGCCCAGGTAGTAGCTGAACGCAAAGTCCTGGCTGCAGTTCATTTCGGCGGTGTCGGCTTCGATCTCCCGCCAGCCGGCATCCACCTTAGTGGCGCTTCCGATGGCGGAAGAAAAGGCAATCACAGCAATCAGAATGGCAAGGATCAAAAGAATGATCCTTGCCTTCACATTGCCCTCATGCACCTCAACCCGGTCAACGGGTTTGGGCTGATAGGCTGTACGATCGGGGGCAGTACGTTTCATGTTGTTTTCTCCGGATTTGGGTTAGATCACGGCCAGGAGCAGGAACAGGGCAAACATCACCAGCACCACGCCCCACATGGACAGGCCAACGATGGCGCCCTTCTTGCAGGCCTTGAAGTTGCGGATGTGGCGCTTCTTTTTGAAGATCGCGCCCGCAATGAAGCCCAGGGGCGGCAGCAGGAAGGACAGGAAGGTGTACCACTTGCTGCCGGTATCGTGAATGGGGGCGTTGATGAACTCGGAGTCCAGGTCGCGCTCCACCTGGGGCTGAGCGGGAGGCTCCTCGCCAGGCTGAAGGATGGTGATGGACTTGAGGGGCTCGCCCTTTTCGCGCAGCGCCTTGTATTCCTCGATCTCCTTCTTGTTGCCGAACACGAAGTGGCCATGGCCGATGTCGGTCAGCTCGGGCTTGTCCTCGGAGTAATCATGCACAGAGGGATCGTAGGTGAACAGCACCTTGTTCTTCTCCAGAATGGGATCCGGGATCGGGATGGCGGAGATCAGGGAGCGGGTGTAGGGATGCAGCGGGAAGTCGAACAGCTCGCTGGTCTCGGCGATCTCCACAATGTCGCCCTTGTAGATCACGGCGATGCGGTCGGAGATGAAGCGAACAATGGAAAGATCGTGAGCGATGAACAGATAGGTCATCTCACGTTCCTTCTGGAACTTCTTCATCAGGTTCAGCACCTGGGCGCGGATGGACACGTCCAGGGCGGAGATGGGCTCGTCAGCGATGATGAACTCGGGCTCCATGACCGTGGCACGAGCCAGACCGATGCGCTGGCGCTGGCCGCCGGAGAACTCGTGGGGGTAGCGGGTGAGATGCTCAGGCAGCAGACCTACTTCATTGATGATGGTCTCCACCTTCTTCACGCGGTCGGCCTCGTTCTTGAAGAGGTGGAAGTTGTACAGACCCTCGGAGATGATGTAGTCCACGGTGGCGCGCTCGTTCAGGGAGGCGGCGGGATCCTGGAACACCATCTGGATGTTGCGGATCACTTCCTTGTCCAGCTTGCGGGAGATCTTGCCGGAGATCTTGGTGCCCTTGTACTGGATCTCACCGGCGGCGCAGGGATTCACGCGGATCACAGCGCGGCCGATGGTGGTCTTGCCGGAACCGGACTCGCCCACCAGGGAGAAGGTCTCGCCCTTGTAGATATCGAAGTTGGCGTTCTTCACGGCGCGGACGGCATTGTCGCCCTTGCCGAAGGTGATGTCAAGATTCTTGATGGAAAGGATAATCTCGCGGCCATTGGCATCCACGGGTCCATGCTCCGGCAGATGGGAGGCCTTGACGGGATTCTTATTCATTGGTCATTCCTCCTATCAGATGTTGAAAGCCTCGATGAGCTTCTCGTGGATGTTGTGGATGATCTCAGGCTTCTCCACCTTGGGTGCGCGGGGATCCAGCAGCCAGGTCTTGGCAAAGTGGGTGTCCGTCACCTGGAACATGGGGGGATCCACCAGGGTGTCGATCTTCATGCAGTAGGGATTACGGGGCGCAAAGGGATCGCCCACGATCTTGTTGTACAGGGACGGGGGCGTGCCGGTGATGGAATACAGCACGGTGTTCTTCTGGGCCAGCTGGGGCAGCGAGGACAGCAGCGCCCAGGTGTAGGGGTGGCGGGGATCGAAGAAGACCTCTTCCACCTTGCCCAGCTCCACGATCTGGCCGGCATACATAACCGCCACGCGGTCGGCCACGTTGGCCACCACGCCCAGGTCATGGGTGATGAACACGATGGTGTAGTTGAATTCCTTCTGCAAGTCCTTGAGCAGCTTCAGGATCTGCGCCTGGATGGTCACGTCCAGGGCGGTGGTGGGCTCGTCGCAGATGAGGATCTTGGGCTGGCAGGACAGGGCGATGGCGATAACGATACGCTGACGCATACCGCCGGAATACTGGAAGGGATAATCGTCAAAGCGCTTTTCCGCATTGGGGATGCCAACCTTGTACATCAGTTCCAGCGCGCGGGTGCGAGCCTCTACCTCGGAGCACTGCTGGTGCTTGAGGATGATGGAGGTGATCTGCTTGCCGATGGTGATGATGGGGTTCAGGCTGGTCATGGGATCCTGGAACACGGTGGCGATCTTCCTGCCGCGGATCTTCGTCCAGTCGTTGTTGTCCTTCACCTTGGCCAGGTTGATCACGCAGGTGCCGTGGAGGCGGGCGTCGGTCTTGTCCAGATACTTCACGCGGAAGGTCACCGCGTCGAACACAGCATTGATCACTTCATCGCTGGACAGATCCTTGCCGCTGACCATGGCCTTGCGCAGCTCTTCCAGCAGCAGCTTGATGCACTTGTCGCGCTTCACCTTGCCATAGCGGCCCACAGAGAGGTACACCTCATAGGCCAGGACCTGGTTGCGGGCGCGCTTCTCCTCGGAGATGGGCTGCTTGATTTCGCTTTCGTAGCGCTGCTTCAGCTCAGCCTTTTTGGCCTGGTATTCCTGCTGATAGGCCGTATCGGCAGCGGCAGCCTTCTTGCGCTGGGCAATGGTCTGCTGCTTGCTCTGCTGCATGGCCTTGATCTTCGCATCAAAGTCGGCGATCTGCTTGGCCGTGGCCTTGATCTTGTCCTTCTCATTGCGGGGATCGAAGGTCTGCTTCAGGTTGAAGGCCTCGGTGCGCTGGAACACCAGCTCGCTGATCTCGTCGTCCAGCTTCTGGGCTTCCTCGGCGCTGAGGGAGGCGCGGGCTTCCTTCTCAGCCTCCAGGGCAGCCAGGGCATTGTAGGTAGCAGCGCCGTTTTCATAGGCGGCATAAGCGTTGAGCTTCTCGTTGATGGAGGCCACGGTCTTCCAGGCAGCGGCGTCCATCTTCACCACGGTGTCCACCAGCTCGGCATCGTTGAAGATCACATCGCCCTTGCTGATGAAGCCGTTGGCGTCCAGCATGCCGGCAAAGGTCTTGGTGAAAACAGACTTGCCGGAGCCGGACTCGCCCACGATGGCGATGGACTCGTTTTCCATAATATCCAGGGAAATGCCGCGGATAGCCGTCAGCACACGGCCGCGGACGTTGAACTTGACTTCCAGATCCTTTACGGAGAGGAGAACCTTCTTATCTTCCATCATACTGCACCTCACATATGGGTTCTGGGGTCAGATGCGTCGCCCAGGTTCTGGCCGACCACATACAGCACCACCGTGATGATAGAAGCAACGGCCACCGGCGTCCAGAATTCAAACTGCCAGCCGGGGGTCAGCATGGCGTTCTCCGCCTCGTAGATCAGCTTGCCCAGGGACATTTCGGACATACCCATGCCGATGTAGGACAGGAACACCTCATAGCTGATGTAGGAGGGGATCTCCGTGGCAGCCAGGGTCACGATGATGGAGGTCATGAAGGGCAGGATGTTCTTCATGGCGATGCGCAGGATGGGCGTACCCAGGCAACGGGAGGCCAGGTTGTACTCGCGGTCGCGGATGATGATGACCTGCGTGCGGATGAAGTACGCAATGCCCAGCCAGCCGGTGACCGTCAGCGCAAAGACCATCGTCCAGAAGCCGGCGGAGAAGATCAGCACCAGCACGGAGATGAACAGGATGTAGGGCACGTTGCCGATGATGTTGTACACCTCGGTCATGATGATGTCGACCTTCTTGGAGAAGCCCCACACAGCGCCCAGCACAATGCCGATGGTCATGTTGATCAGCGCGCAGATGAAGGCCATGGAAATGGAGATCTTCGCGCCATTCCACACAGCGGAGAAGGTGGACTCGCCAGACTTGCCTGCACCAAAGATCCAGTCGATGTTGAAGCCATACTTTTCAATGGCCATGGAGGGGGTCAGGTGCTTGGCAGAGGCGTCCATCAGGTTGGCAAACTGATCGTAGGGAACGATCATGGGATACACATAGGTGAACAGCAGCAGCAGCGCAAACAGGGAGAGGATGATGATGTTGCTGCGCTTGCGGAAGAACACGCGGAACACGCTGCGCCAGTAGGAATAGCGGGGAGCGGTGATCTTTTCGGATTCCAGGTCGTTGTGGTCCACCCGGGAAAAGAGCTCCTCATCAGACATATTCAGTTCTTCAAGGTTGATCATTTTCTCATTCATATTCTCTTACCTTGCTTTCGATGTAAAGGAGATTCGCGGGTCAACCAGGGACATGAGGATGTCGCCCAGGATGAGGCTGGTGATGGACAGCAGCGCGTAGAACAGCGTGACGCCGACGATAACGCCGTTATCATACATATTGATGGCCTTGGTGAGCAGGTTGCCTGCGCCAGGCACAACGTACACGCGCTCGGTGATGATGGCGCCGGTGATAGCGCCCAGGATGGTACCGGGGATGCCGTGCACCAGGGGGATGATGGCGTTCTTGAGGATGTGCTTGGTGAAGATCTCGTTCTCGCTCAGGCCGCCGCTGCGGGCAAACTTCACGTAGTCGGAGTTCATCTGGTCGATCATGTAGCGGCGCAGCCACTTCATCAGGTTAGCGACGGAGGGCAGAGCCAGGGACACGATGGGCAGCACATACATCAGCCAGCTGCTCTTGTCGATATCAAAGGTGGTGGGCAGGCCAATGGCGCCGCCGATGGCCTTGAACAGGAAGATGTAGGCCAGGGAAGGCACGGCGATGATGAAGATGATGTACAGCGTACCCAGCTTATCCACCAGCTTGTCCTTCTTGCGGGCCATCATGATGCCCAGGGGCACGCCCAGGGTGTAGGCCATCAGGGAGGCCAGGATGCCGATCACGAAGGAGAAGCCCACCTTGGACTTGGCGTTCTTCACCGTGGACACAGAGGTGTAGTCATCGGTAAAGCGGTCGGCGTTCACCAGGTTGCCCTCGCGGGAGCCTGCGATGTAGACGGCGGAGTGCAGGTCGTCAGCACTCTCTTCCACAAGGCCGGTGGGGTAGGTCACCGTAGACAGCACATAGGAGCCCTGCGCCTTGGACATGGTATCGAACACGTCCACGCCCAGGTTCACCGAGTAGCTCTTGCCCAGGTTGATCTGCACCAGGTTCTGGTGAACGAAGGGGAACTGATCATTAAAATATAGTAAATACTTGTGCCTGGTGCCATTGCCGATGATCGCGGGGGAGAACTTTTCGCCGCCGTAGATGGGATCGTAGGCGGTAAAGGTCAGGCCGCGGTTCTCAATGTCTTCCTGCACATAGTGAATGTTATCAACGCTAATAATGCCGGTGAAATAATTCCACAGGCGGCCCAGGAGGGGCTTATCCTTGTAGGCAAACAGCTGCTGCTGTCCGCCGGAAACATACTTCTTGGGGGACTGCATCTTGGCGTCCCGGCGGAGCACCTCATAGCCCTGAGACTTATAGTACTCCGTAAACTGCGCCACATACTTGGCGACTTCTTCGCTGTCGTTTTCAGCCTTTTTGCCAAAGCTGACGACGGACTTGCGCACTTCTTCCGTGATCTCGCCCTTGTCAGCCAGCATCTGCACATAGTCGGCATACGGCACATAGTCGATGTAGCCATACTCCTCCCACTTGCGGTACATATAGGCTTCCTTCTGATTATTGCCCAGCTGCTTATAGGTGGGATCCATGGCAAAAATCAACTGTCGGTCCAATGCGGAATAAATCAGCAGCATCACGATGCCGACAACGATCACCACAGAGACCAATCCATGCAGGATACGCTTAATCAGATACTTCGTCATAATCTCATCTCTCGATAGCACGATACGGGGGTGGCGCAAATGCGCCACTCCCGTATCGCTTATTTAGGTACCGTTTACTTGAATCCGAACGCCGATATTAGAAGATACCGGTGCACTTCACCATGTAGCCGGCGTAGTCGGGCAGGAAGGTATCCAGGTAGGTCTGAGGATCGCCGTAGTCGGGGCCCCAGCCGGACACGTCGTACAGGTCGTAGTTGGCTTCATAACCATAGTCGGTGTAGTAGCCAGCATAGTACCACTCGGTGCCGGTCTGAGCCTCGGTCTTGTTGACCTTCACCAGGCCGCCCAGGGACTCTTCGATGCTGCTCACGATGACCTGAGCGCGGTTGTTGTAGGTGGTGGAAGCCACATAAGCGGGCAGGTCGAGGTAGATGGGATTCTCAGCGTCGATCACAACGCCCTCGGCAGCCAGTTCTTCGATGGCGATAGCCAGCTCAGCCTTGGCGTTCTCGGGGTTGTACCAGCCGTCGAAACCGAAGGAAGCGCCAGCGCCGCCCTCAGCCTCAGCGTCCCAAACCTTGATGGCCACGCCGTCAGCGTCGATCTGAGCCTGCATGATGGCGCCATAGTAGGTGCCAGCGGGGAAGGTGGTGTCCACGCCGTTGATGGCGATGGTCACGTCCTCAGTCAGCTGAGCGAAGTTGCCGGGGGTGTAAGAGTTGATGATGGAAGCCATCTTCAGCTCCTCGCCCACGGTCTGAGCGTTGTAGGCAGCACGGTCATAGCCCATGGCGACGGCACGACGGAAGTGCACATTCTGCATGGCCTTCTGGGTGCGGGCAGCCTCTTCGGGGGTCTGGGTGGAAGCCACAGCGCCGTCGTTCACGTTGGCGAAGGCAACGCGGTTGATGTTCATGAAGGTGCCGAAGGAGGTAGCGTCGGTGGCAGAGATGCGGACATACTTATCGAAGTAGCCGTCCTGCTTGGCAACTTCCAGAGCGGAGGCATTCAGGCCGGCGGAAGCGATCACGTTGGCCTTCATGTCGTTGTAGTTCTTCAGGGCGTCAGAACCATCGTTGAACTTCCAGGTGATGGTCTTCAGGTTGATGTTGTCCTTGTTCCAGTAGGACTCGTTGGCAGAGAACACGATGGTGTTTTCGGGAGTCAGGTTGGTGACAACATAGGGACCGCAGTAGGCAATGTGATCGGGATCCTTGCCGTACAGGTAGGTCTCGGCATCGGGCTGGTAGTTCTCGCCGAAGCCGCCGCCCTGGGACAGGAAGTACTCACGGCTCATGGGGGCGAACACGCCGTAGCCCAGCATGGTCATGAAGTAGGGAGCGGGCTGCTCCAGGGTGTACTGCAGGGTGTAGTCGTCGATGGCCTTCACGCCGACCTGAGAGAAGTCGGAGATCTCGCCGTCGATGTACTGCTGAGCATTCACGATGCCGCAGCCGCCGTCGGAGCCAACCAGGTACTCCAGGCCGCCCAGAGCGTCCAGCATGTGGTTCATGCCAGCCACGAAGTCGTCGGCGGTCACGTCGTCCACCTTACGGCCCTGGCTGTCGACCCATTCCACGCCCTCGCGGATCTTGAAGGTGTAGGTCAGGTTGTCTTCGGAAACAGACCACTCGGTGGCCAGAGCGGGCTGCATCACGTTCTCCATGTCGTACTCAACCAGGCCGTCGTAGGTGTTCACGATGGCTTCGGAGTCAGCGGCACGGGAGGTGGCCAGCACGTCCCAGGTCTTGGGGTCGGAGGCGTAGCCCAGGGCATACTCGGTGTTGAAGGTGTAGCCTTCCTTGGTCAGGTACATCTTCACCCACTCTTCGTAGGTGCCGGTGCCAGCCAGGGCAGCCCATGCCTTCTTCATCACGTTCCACTGCTGGGAGGTCACGGGATCCTCGTTCACGATGATCACATCGTGATAACGATAGGAGTCGTTGCCCCACAGAACGGAGGTGGCGGTGTTGGCAGCAACGCGGCCGATGGCGTAGTTACCGCCGTTGGAGGAGCCAGGCACATACAGGGCAGTCTCCATCAGCTTGGCCTCGGCAACAGCCATCAGGGCAAAGCGCAGGGACAGGTTGGTCACTTCCGCGCGGCCCAGCTGATAGGCCTCGTAGAACTCGCCGAGATTCTTGTTGTAGAGCTCGGTAGAGGTGGCGCCATAAGCTTCAACGTCGAACTCTTCCGCAACAGCGAAAGTCATGCTCAGCGTCATGGCCAGGGCCAGAACCAGTGCAAGGATCTTCTTCATGATTCATTTCTCCTTTTTTTATATTTCCGTCTGCAGACGGATATTTACTGATACATTATATTATAGATTGAGTTGCAATGCAAACGTTTTTTTCGTGAAATTCATTTTTTGCTGAAATATATCTGGTTTTGCAAGGGAAATTGCATTTTTTATGCTTTTACTCTTCAACCTGAACAATTACGCAGCGCTGGGCGTCATTATAGAAGCTATGTAACTGTCCTTCGATGGAATATTCAAACAATTTGTTATACTGTATCGCCCAGAAGAACACCCTGTCCCGCAGGGAGAGGTAGTCGCTCTCCCGCTCAAACCGCAGGCAGAACCGGCTTCCCTGCGCCATCAGGTTGCGGAAATTGTTGAAAATGTGCTTCTGCATTTCCTCTGCATTGTTCACAAAGCGATGGTTACGTACATGCCAGTTCACCGAGCGGTCGTCGCACTGGGGCAGGCCGGTGCTCTCCAGCCGGTGGCTGCGCGCAAGCCATTCATCGGTGATATTATAATAGAAGTAAGTGGTCAGGTCGGGCTGATCGTCGTTGGTTACATCCAGCCAGGTGTAGCTGCCCTCCACCTTCACCAGGTTCCAGGCATGGCTGGCGCCGGTCTCCAGCATTACGCCCTGGGCGACCCCCGCCTCCATGCCCGCCAGCCGCAAGAGCAGCGCCATGGCCTTGGCGTAGCCATCGCACACCGCGCTGCCCTCCACCAGCGCACCATAGGCATTGTGCTGGTTGACGGCAGAGACATCGTAGGTCACCAGCTGGCACAGGGCATCGTGCAGGAACCACTCCCGCTCAAACTCCTCTCCCCTCGCCTGCTCCACCAGCCCGGAGGCAGCCTGCACCAGCTGCTGCTGGCTTTCCACAGGCAGGGTGTAGCTCAGGTCGATGTAAATGGCCTCCTGGGGTACATCCCGGTAATACCCCACGCTGTACTGGCCGCTGAGGGCGCACAGCTCCGGGCAATCCAGCATCAGCGCATCCAGGGCAGCGCAGGCATCGTCATAAGCGGTGGCGTCGGGCAGCTCCACCCGGCTTTCCCCCTGGGCAGCCCCGGCATAGGCCAGGTCGAAGATCTGCTGCTGGGGCACGGTGAGATGCGGATAATACACCATCAGCGCCGGATCGTAGGGTGTGTCCGGCGCGGCCAGGGCGCAGCAGGGCAAAAGCAGCAGCAACAGCATCAGCCATTTCTTCACTTCCCAGCACCTCCCTTTTTCCTCAGTATACCACAGTTGTCAACGCGCAACCCTTTACAACCCCGAAAAAATCATGTATCATGGCAGCATAGCACCCGACAATCAAATAGAAAGAAGGTATTCCTATGGCAGGTGTATTGAATACGCTCCGCGTGGCACAGGTGGGCTTCATCGTTCGTGATATCGAAACTACCAAAAAGAAGTTTGCCGAGTTCCTGGGCGTGCCGGTTCCCCCCACCCAGCCCTGCGGCGACTATGCCGTGACCAAGACCCTGGTGGACGGTCAGCCCGCCCCCGAGGCCAACAGCAAGCTGGCCTTCTTCGACATGGAAAACATCCAGCTGGAGCTCATCGAGCCCAATGGCGTGAAGAGCACCTGGCAGGACTTCCTTGACCAGCACGGCGAGGGCATCCACCACATCGCCTTTGGCGTGAAGGGTACCGATGAAAAGCTTGTGACCCTGGAGGGCATGGGCTTCAAGTGCGTGCAGCGCGGCAAGTATGGCGATGGCGGCGGCGAATATGCCTACATCGACGCCACGGACGAACTGAAGTGCATCATCGAGACCCTGGAAAGCTATTGATGAAAGGAGCCTGCCCATGGACATCAAGCGTGTGAAGGTAGGCGTGGTGGGCTGCGGCATCATCAGCCATGTGTACCTGCGCAATATGACCCGGCTTTTCCGCATCCTGGATGTGGCGGCCGTGTGCGACCTGAATCCTGACCTGGCACAGCAGGCCGCCAAAGAATACGGCGTTCCCCACATCATGACCCTGGAGGAGATGGCTGCCTGCCCGGAGATCGAGCTGGTGGTGAACCTCACCGGCGCTGACGCCCACTATGCCATCATCAAAAAGATGCTGCTGGCGGGCAAGCACGTCTACACCGAAAAAACCATGACCTCCCGCCTGGAGCAGGCGCAGGAACTGGTTCAAATTGCCAACGAAAAGCACCTGTACCTGGGCGTGGCGCCGGACACCGTGCTGGGCGCCAGCATCCAGACCGCCCGCTGGGCCATCGACCACGGCCTCATCGGCGATGTGACCTCCTGCGTCGTGTCCATCAACCGCGACCAGAACCTGAACGCCGAGCGCTTCCGTTTCCTGCGCAACGAGGGCGGCGCTCTGCCCTATGACGTGGGCATTTACTACATTCAGTCCCTTTTGACCCTGCTGGGGCCGGTGAGCGAGGTCACGGGCTTCGGCGCACCTGCCGCCCCGCGCCGCAGGCAGTTCCTCTTCAACGAGAACGACCCCGATGCCTGGCAGATCCCCGGCAACAACCTGGTGGCCGGCTCGCTGAAATTCCAGCGTGGTGCGCTGGGCATGCTGCACTTTGACGGCAACACCATCGGCGCAGAATGCTCCACCTTCCGCATCTACGGCACGGCGGGCATCCTGGAGCTGGGCGACCCCAACCGCTTTGGCAATCCGGTGCGCCTCTTGAAGCCGGAAAGCGAACCCTGCTACCTGCCCCTGACCCATGGCTACAACGGCACCTGCGTGCTGGACGACGCCACGGACTTTGAAAAGGGCTACGGCAACCGCGGCATCGGCGTGGCGGAGCTGGCCTGGGCCATCCGCGGCGGCCGTCCCAACCGGCTGAGCAAGGAGATGGGCTTCCACGCCCTGGAAGTCCTCTGCGGCCTGGACAAGGCAGCCGAGACCGGCGATGTCTACCACATGACCTCCACCTTCACCTGCGCGCCCCTCACCCCGGGCATTTACTCCACCATGTGGATGGGCGGAGCACGGGCGGATGCGGAGCTTTCGCTGGTGGACTGACCAAGACACTTGCCTGCATCACATCTGCGATGCGCAAAACCTTGGCTTCCCCTTGAGGGGAAGCTGTCGCCGCAGCGACTGATGAGGTGGAAAGCCGCTCGAACGCCTCATTCCAACAGGGCAAACATGCCGCTTACCACCTCATCCGGCAGCTAAAGCTGCCACCTTCCCCTCAAGGGGAAGGCTTTTTGCACAGCCAACCAGCAATCCTTCTGTTTTACTTTGCTTATGTACCCTCAAACAAATACAGCGCCGCTGACACCCATCAGCGGCGCTGTATTTTTCTTTTACTTATTCCCAAACGCATCCTGCTTCACATTGGGGCTGGAGCGCTTGCCGATCTGCGGCATCCGCCGTTCGATGGCTGCCAGGGAAATCTCCACATCTTCCTCGGCTTCCTCCGGGTCGAAGCAGCCCACCGTCACCATATCGCAGGGGCGGATGGTGTTCCACACGAAATTCAGTCCCACAAAGGGCGTGGTGCGGCCGGCGGCCATGGGCTTGATGGTCATCACCGGCTTCTTTGCATTGTGGATGATCTGGTTCACGGTTTCCACTTCCACCTGCATCAGGAAGCCCATGGCGTTGTAGATCTGGATGTAGGTCTGCACGTCGTACTCATTCTCGTCGGAATAGGTCACCAATTCGGGCATATGGGCGGACAGGCCGGGGATCATCCCCTCCTGGCGGATCATGTCCAGGTAGTCCGGCAGGCGGTCGATGATGTGCTTGTTCTTGTTCACCAGCTGCTCGGCGCTGGAATGATGCACCAGGCAGAAGGTGGCGCCGCACTCCTTGCTGCGGCGGATGGTTGCTCTGGCCTCCCGGCGGGCGGCCTCGCTGTCGTCCACGTTGATGATGGGCGTGTCGATGAGGATCAGCTTTTTGCCGGACTTGTCCTGGGCATACTGCACCGCCTCCTGCATCACCTTTTCCTGCTGCAGGGGCGCCATGAGGGTGTCCACGCCCCGATCCAGGAAGGTCTTCAGCAGGGGGTATGCCTTTTCGCCATTGGAAAACTTGTTCAGGATCTGATGATCGCTGGCGGGGCCGCGGTGGCTCCAGCCCAGCATCCAGTTGGTGCCGATGATCATGCGGGACAGGGACACGCCTGCCACCTCCGTGCGGGGGAAAAGGATCTCGCTCATGGAAATGACCTCCGTATGCAGTTGTATCTGTTAGGCTGATTATAGGGCAAGCGCTGCCGGGCTGTCAAGCACCATCAGCCATTCCCCGGCCAGAAGTCGCTCTGGCGCATATAGCCGCTTTCGTCCAGATCGGTGAACCAGACGTGATACCATTCATCCCCCACAATGCCCATGATGACGAAGTTCTCGCCCCGCTCCACCGACCAGTCGCCGTCGGCGGGGAATTTGCCTTCCAGCATCCTGTCCTCCTTCCACACAAGGAAGTACTCCTCGTTTTCTACAAAGAACAGGCCAGGGAAGGCAGCTTGCACCTCCCAGGCATCCTTGCCAAAGGCCAGGTACTGCTTCATCATCCAGCCGGTCATGCCGCCCACCCGGACGAACGCCCAGTCCCCGGCGGTGCGCAGCACCTCCGCAGGGGTGCCGTTGTAATACTTGCCAAAGGAGCGGGAGGTCTTGTCGTCCCGGTAGCGCAGGTGCAGGCGGTCGGCAGGGTCGGGGTTGTTCACCACAGCCCAGCGGCTGGGGTCAAGGTGTTCCAGGGCTTCCTCCAGGCTGGCGGGGAGGCTCTCCCAGTCGGTGGTGCTGATGTCCGTCCAGGGGTGGTCGCCCACATAGAGGCGGCTGAAATTCGGCCCCGCATCGCAGGAGATCCAGTTCCGTCCGTAGTGCAGAATGTCCCCTTCGTCCGTCATCGGCCAGGTGTAGCGCACCGCCCAGGCGCCATTGGCATAGGGGCTGACCCCGGCAGCGGAATGCATATCCACCGCGATGGCGTCCCAGAAGTTCTCATAGCCGTAATGGGTGTTTTCCGGCAGGGGCGAAGAAATATTCGTGACGGTCATACCGTCATAGCAGGCGCAGGTCACCAGGCGCAGGGTGCCGTCCTTGTCCCGCATGAGCAGCTCAATGCCGTCATCCTTGGCCGCACCAGCCACGAAGGTATATTCCGGCGCGATCTCCCCGGCGCACAGGCGCAGAGTGGTCTCGTTCAGCCAGCCGTCGTAGTCGTAGTACCACGAATCCTCCTGCATCGACAGGATGGATGCATCGTAGGTTTGCAGGGTGTTATAGCTGCGCATCCACTTGGCGGGGATGGCGGCCGTTTCCTCCCGCCGGAGGAAGTTCTCGTTCTCGTCGCGGTACTCCGTGACCTGCTTCAGCATGTCGTTTTCCCAATAGAGGGAGGTCTCGATCAGCTGGTTCTCACCCAGCACCATGCGGATGCAGTCCACATCGCTCCATTGTTCAGAATCCCGGAAGCAGCTGTACATCCATGTCACATTGGCTTCTTTGTTCTGGATGCTCCAATACAGCGAAATATCCGAGTCCATTAACAAGCTGACCTCCGCGCCCGCTGGCAGTGCCTTGGGGTTATCCACCACCACCTGCCACTCGCCGGTGTGTCCCTCCGCCACGCAAAGGATGCGCTCCTCCCCCTTGCCCAGCACGGCCGCAGCGGCATTGCCCCATTGGTCAAAGTCCAGCATGGTATAGTCCGGGTGCGCCGCCTGCAAGGTTTCCCTGGCCACATCCTCCGGGTTCGGCACGGCGCAGGCCACGTTCCACAGGCTGCACAAAAGCAGGAGCACAAGCATCAGTCGTTTCATCAAGGTTTCCTCCCCTGGTATCTTTTGCCTATTCAACGGACGAACTTGCCGTTTCCCTGCATGAAAAAAAGGATGGGACGCAAGCAATCTTGCGTCCCTGAAAATAACAATGATCAGTTGCCGATATAAGCCTTGGCATTGCCGGAATACAGCTTCTGCAGGGTCTTGTTGCCTGCCACACCGTCCACGGGGCTCAGGCCGTTGGTCTGCTGGAAGAGCTTCACCGCCGCCACGGTGGCATTGTCATATTCGCCGGTGATCTCCGCCAGGTAGCCCAGCTGCATCAGGCAGTCCTGCATTTCCACCACTTCGTTGCCCGCATCGCCCTTGCGCAGGGTCTCGAACTCGGTGGTGGTGGCAGCAGCCGCCTTGGCAGAGGAGGAGTACAGCTTCTGCAAAGTCTTGTTGCCCGCCACACCGTCCACGGGGCTGAGCTTGTTCTGGATCTGGAAGGCACGCACAGCGTCGCGGGTGGTGGCGCCGTAGTCGCCGTCGATCTTGCCGTCGTAGTAGCCCAGCTCATAGAGGGTGTGCTGCAGGTTGCGCACGGCAGAGCCGCTGTCGCCCTCGCGCAGGGTGGAATAGGTGATGGAAGTGCCGGTGCCATACAGCACACGCTGGGTGGTGGGGCCGGCCTTGCCGTCCACGGTGATGTCATTGGCGCGCTGGAAGGCCATCACCGCGCCCGCGGTGCCGGAGCCATAGCTGCCGTCCACAGAGCCGGAGTAGTAGCCCAGCTCCTTCAGCGCCTTTTGCAGCTTGCGCACCGCATCGCCCTCGGAGCCTTCCTCCAGCACCACATAGCCGGTGGAAGAAATGGTGGTGTCGTTGTCCTTGGCTTCGCTCTCCTTCACCAGGTCTTCTTCAAAGAGCTTGTTCATGGTGGCGGTACCGGCCTTGCCGTCGCCCTTGAGGCCGTTGTTCAGCTGGAAGGCGGTCACAGCCTCCTTGGTGGCAGCGCCAAAGTCGCCATCGATAGAACCAGAGAGGTAGCCCAGCTCCTTCAGGCGGCGCTGCAGGATACGGACAGCCTCGCCATTATGGCCTTCCTCCAGGGTTCCGCCCACATAAGCGGCCGCAGAGGAAGCCTTGCGCGCGCTGGAGGAATACAGCTTCTCCAGGGTCTTGGGGCCAGCCACGCCATCTGCCCACAGGCCGGAGCGTTCCTGGAAGGACTTCACCGCCGCCTGGGTCGCGCCGCCGTATTCACCGTCCGCGGTGCCAGCCAGATAGCCCAGGGAGATCAGCCGCTGCTGCAGGGTGCGCACCTTGGTGCCGGAGGAACCCACCTCCAGGTAGGTGTTGCTCACATTGGGGGTGCTGGTGGGCTTGGGGGTGTTGGTGGCAGAGGGCTTCTTGGTCACAACGGCGATGGTGTTGCCGCTGTTCTTGGCAGAAACCGCATTGTTGCTGTTCAGCTTGGCCAGGGTCTGCTTGCCCACCTTGCCGTCCACCGTCAGGCCGTTGGCCTCCTGGAAGGCGCGGACAGCCGCCTCGGTAGCGTCGCCGAAGTCACCGTCGGCAGAGCCGGAGAGGTAGCCCAGCTCCTTCAGCCGCTGCTGCACCTGGCGCACCTCGGTGCCGGTGGAGCCGTTCTTCAGGCTGGAAGAGGCAGGGGTAGCCGTGGGCACATTGGGGTTGGGGGTATTGGTGGGCTGCTGGGTCACCACCACAATGGTGCCTGTGCCGCCCATATTGGGGTTAGGCGTGTTGGTGGTCACGTTGGTGCCCCAATCGTCCCAGTTGATGGTGGGCTGGCTGGGAGCATCCGTGGGCGCCTGGGTGGGTACCTGGGTGGGAACGTCCGTCGCAGGCGCAAAGGTATCGAAGGGCAGGTTGTTGCTGCCCACCGTCATATTGGTGGTACCGGCGGCGATCTCATCCGGCGGGATGTAGCAGCCCGTCAGTACCAGGCACAGGGCGAGGGTGCCCGCCAGCGCCAGACCCTTGCCAACACGCTTTCCCTTGAATTCAAACTTCATATCACAAAACCTCCCATGGGTGAAACTACACAGGTACTTATCTATTGTACATTGAAACCACCCTTCATGGCAAGCGCTAAATTACACCTTTTGTGACAAGCTGTGTCGCCAGAAGTCCGTTTACATATATTACAACGCAGGATAAAGGCAGATTCTTCCCGGTGCAAGCAGGAAAAATGTGTTTCGGGCACGAATCCTTACAGGAGTCGTCCGCAAAGCTGCGGACAAAATATTTCCGAGGTGAATTTCAATGTCTGAATGCACGCACGATTGCTCTACCTGCCAGAGCAAGTGCTCCTCCGCCAAGCCCGAGAGCCTGCTGGCTCCCCAGAACGCGGGCAGCAATGTGAAAAAGGTCATTGGCGTGGTTTCCGGCAAGGGCGGCGTGGGCAAGAGCCTGGTCACCGGCCTGCTGGCCACCCTCACCGCCCGCAACGGCCACACCACCGCCATCCTGGATGCGGACATCACCGGCCCCTCCATCCCCAAGATGTTTGGTGTGAATGAAAAGGCCATGGGCTGCGACCAGGGCATCATCCCCGCCGAGACCAAGACCGGCATCCGCCTGATGAGCGTGAACCTGCTCCTGGAAAACGACACCGACCCTGTGATCTGGCGCGGCAGCCTCATCGCCGGCACGGTGAAGCAGTTCTGGACCGACGTGATCTGGGGCGATGTGGACTTTATGTTTGTCGATATGCCTCCGGGAACCGGCGATGTGCCGCTGACGGTGTTCCAGAGCCTGCCCCTGGACGGCATCATCATCGTGGCCAGCCCCCAGGAGCTGGTGGGCATGATCGTGGAAAAGGCCGTGAACATGGCCAAGATGATGAACATTCCCGTGCTGGGTCTGGTGGAGAACATGTCCTACATCAAGTGCCCGGACTGCGACAAGAAGCTCTATCCCTTCGGCGAGGGCAAGACCCTGCAGGTCGCCCAGGCGCACAGCCTGCCCCTGCTGGCGCAGCTGCCCATCGACCCCACCCTGGCCAAGGCCTGCGATACCGGCCTGGTGGAGCTGTTCAACGAAAACTGGCTGGACGGCGCCGTGGCTGTTGTGGAAAACTGCCCCGTGCTGAAGCACGAATAAAAACGCCTTCGACCCCTGCTGCTATTACTGCAACAGGGGTCGTTTTTTGTCAGTTGGCGTTGAACCGCACATCGCCGCTGACGGAATCCAGGCTGATGCTGCACGTCCCGTCGCCGCAGGTGTAGCGATCCTTGTCCAGCTTCTCCACGGGCAGGTCGCCCTCCACGCGGCCGCTGACGCTGTCCACCTCGGCGGTAAAGCCAGCGTTCCCGGGCAGGCAGATGATCATGTCGCCGCTGACCGCATTGCCCGTGATCGTTTCGGGCGTCTGGGCAAAGCGAAGCTCCATGTCGCCGCTGACGGTATCCGCATCCACCTTCCCGGGGGCATCGGCAAAGCCAAGCTGCACGTCGCCGGAAACGGACTGCACCCGGGCTTCCCCGTCAACCTTCAACCCGCTTCCCCACACCTGGGCGGAAACCACATTGATCTTCAGCACATCCAGCGTCAGGCTCTCCGGCAGCATCAGGGTCAGATCCTTCTCGGGGCTGAACCAGCTGCGGAAGCCGGGGGCAGCGTATTCGATGCGCAGGGTATCGCCATCCACCTTCCAGCGCAGCTCGCCATCCTTGCCCACCCTGCGCTGGCTGGTCTCGCTGAAGGCGATCTCGTCGCTGCCGTGATAAGCCACCTGCACCGAGCCATCCACCCAGTTGATCTCCACGTTCTTCACCCGGTCGGCAACATGGCCTTCCCCAGCCTGATAGCCCCAGGCAGAATAAGTTCCGGCGCGGAAGCCGCAGCTGCCCAGCACCAGGCACAGGGCGATCAGCAGCAGGATAAGCGTCTTTTTCTTCATGGTTCTTTACTCCTCTTTCCATCCATCGGAGGGGGTTGTGCCGCCCTTCCGTGACCATAGGCTACCATATTCCAGTCGTCGATTCAAAAAGAGGGGGATTATAACAACATGAGAAAACGGTGAGAGCCACACGCTCCCACCGTTGATTGCTTTATCAGATCGCCACCCACCAGCACACGCCGTATTTGTCGATCACCGTGGCGCAGCAGCTGCTCCAGGGCACCTCATGGATGGGCTCCAGCACCACGCCGCCATCGCTGAGCACCTCCAGGGCGTGATGCACCGCCGCCTCGCTGCCCATTTCAAAGGCCAGGAAGGTCATGGTCTCCCATTTCATTTTGTGGATGAAGGCCACATCGCAGGGGTTCTTGGCCTCGGCCAGCGCCAGAAAGCCTTCGCCGTTGACGGACAAAACGCAATGGGCATAGGCCATGCCGGTCTCATCCATCATTTCCAGGGTGATCTCCGCGCCGAAGGCGTCGCAGTACATTTTCGCTGCTTCCACGCTGTTCTGCACATACACCTGGGTGTAGTTTTTCACAGGAGATCAGTCCTCCCTCACCGCATTCTCGATCATGATCTCCAGCACCCGGCAGGTGGTTTCCTTGTCCTTGTCGGTCAGGCCGCAGGTCAGCACATCCAGAAAGCGCTTCTGGGCGGCCTGGCCCGCCTTCACCACGGGCTTGGCCGCATCGGTGAGGAGCAGATGCACCTTGCGGCGGTTGCTCTGATCCCGCTGCTGGGTGATGTAGCCCTGCTCCGTGAGGTGATCCACCGCCTTGGACACATGGGACTTGGTCAGCTGGCACAGGGTCACCATGTCGGAGGCGGTGTCGCAGCCGGGATTGTTGGCCAGGAACAGCAGCACATCGGCCTCCATGCTGGTGAGCTGCCACTTTTCCAGCACCTCGGCCATCTCGTGGGCATAGCGCCGCTTCAGCGCAGCGCGGATGGTCAGCAGGGGATGATTCACACAGGCCATGGTATTCATCCTTTCACAGCCCTGGGGCGGCTGACGATGGTGCGGAACACAAAGCCGCCCACGCCCAGCCCAAGGGCGATCATCATAATATCGATCATTGCCAGAACGCCTGCCTGCAAGCCCAGGGCATTGCGTCCGGCGCCCAGGTATTCCATGCAGCGGTACAGCCCAAGACCTGGCACCAGCGACACGATGGACAGCGTGATGAAAATAGTGGCGATCATCCGCATCCGCCGTGCGCAGATCTGCGCCAGCAGCGAGCCCGCCAGCGCACCGCCAAACATGGCCACCGTTTGATGGCAGCCCAGCTGCAAAAGCAGGATATACAGCGTGTAGCTCACACCGCCCACCAGGCTGGCCGGGAGCCAGGCCTTCTTGGGCGCATGGAGCAAAAGGGCAAAGCCCAGCGTTCCCAGAAAGCTTGTGGCATAGGTGCGGAGCAGTTCAAGGATCATACCAGCGCACCTCCCAACAGGCGCATGATGGCCGAGGCCACCAGCGCACCGCCTGCCACCAGCACCGCCGTGAGCACCGCGGACAGGCCATGGGACAATCCGGAGACCATATCGCCCCGCATGGCGTCCTGCACGGCGTTGGTCATGGCCAGGCCGGGCAAAAGGGGCATCAGCGCGCCGCCGACGATGGGCTCCACCGCGCCAATGCCTGCAAAGAACTGCACCAGCATGGGGATCAGCGCCGTGAGCATGCTCCCCGTCAGGGTGGCGATCAAATCGCCCAGGCTCTGCTTGCCCATCCATTGCACCATCAGCTGCACCAGGGCAGCCACGCCGCCGCTGATGAGCATATCCACCACGCTGCCGCCAAACATACCCGTGAAACCCGCCGCCGAGGCCGCAGCCGCCCAGGGCAGCATCGCACCGGTGACCCGGGGCGGTTCTTTTTCGATCTCCTTCAGCCGCGCCAGGGTCTCCTCGCAGGTCATCTCGCCCTGCTCCACCCGGCGGGAAACGGCGTTCACCGCATCCACCCGGCTCAGGTTCCGGCTGCCCTTGCGCACACGGGCAACGGAGGTCTCCGTGTCGCCATCCTGGCGGCGATAGCTGATAAACAGCCCGCTGGGCACCGCAAAGCTTTCCACCTTTTCCAGGCCGAAGGCCTTGCCCATGCGGGTAATGGTCTCCTCCACGCGGTAGGTCTCCCCACCGTTTTCCATGATCAGCCGTCCCGCCAGCTGCAGCGGTTCCATATAGCGGCTCTCTCCCACAGGCATGGAAATCTCTCTCCTCAGTTCGTCAGCGTTGTGCGGAACAGATACAGCCACAGCGTCCAGCGGTATTTGGGATACAGCCCGCGCTGCACATACAGCCTTTTCAGCTCCCGGAAAAGCCGCCACTTGATGCGGCAATTGGCCAGGGGATGGGAAATGCAGCTCCAGAACTGCTTGATGGTCATGCCCTGGGGATTGCGCTGATAATCATACACCAGCGCCTGGGTGTAGCTCACCCGCTGGGCTTTGACAAGGTAGCGGCACACAAAGGCGAAATCCTCGCCCCAATGCAGGCCGGAAATGAACCGCACCTGGTTTTCCTCTATAATGCTGCGGCGGAACAGCTTGTTCCACAAAACGCCATAATAAAAGCTGTTGGATCTAGGATTGAAGTGATGCAGCATCTCGTCGCAGGACATGGTATCCTCGCACTTGCGCAGGCCCCGGGGGCTGCGCATGGTTCCCACCACATCACTATAGCCAGCGATCACTAAGTCGCTGCCATTCTGCCGGGCTTTCTCCAGCAGCGCCAGCATGGAGCCTTCGGGCAGCACATCATCCGCATCCACAAAGCGGATGAACTCCCCCCGGCAGGCCTGCAAGCCCCTGTTGCGGGCAGCAGAAACGCCCCCGTTTTCCTGATGAATGGGCTGGATGCGCCGATCCTTCTGCGCCAGCTGCTCAAGAAGCGCCCAGGTGCCATCGGTGCTGCCATCGTCCACCACGATGATCTCCATGTCCACGCCCTGCTGCGCCATCACCGACTGCAAGCAGGCCTGGATGACTTTCTCACCGTTGTACACGGGGATCACAACGCTCACCACCGGCTGGAACAATGCTGCACCTTCTTTCACGCCCCGGCAGAGCTTTTCTCTGCCTACATATTTATATAAATTGTACTGTTTTCACACCCTGTTGTCAAGTTTCGCCTTTTGGTGGTATACTGTATGGTGAAATATATTCACCATGTGGTGCCCCAGCGCACACCTCATCCGACCTCGCTGCGCTCGGCCTCCGCAAAAGGCTTCCCCTTGAGGGGAAGCTGTCAGCGCTTGCGCTGACTGATGAGGTGGACGTATGCAACCCACTTGTTTGAAAGGAAGCTGCCCATGAAAACCGTCAAGCATATCCTTGCCCTGGTGTTCGGCATTCTGGGTGCGGTGTACACCATCATCGGCTGCATCATGCTCAATGCGGTCAATTCCACCGACCCCGACCTGCCCATTGTAGGCAATATATTCTTCGCGCTGGGCGTGGCGTTCCTCATTGCCACGGTCTGCGTATGGTACTTCATCGGTCTCAAGGAGCGCCAGCGCCGCGCTGTGCTGGAATACGGCATCCGCGTTACCGCCACGGTGACGGATGTGCGCCCCAACTATGCCATCAAGGTCAACCGCCGCTTCCCCTGGGTGGCCTATGCAGAGTGCAACCACCCTGTGACCGGCGAGCATCTTTTGCTCCACAGCCACAACCTGTGGAACTGCACCATTGCCACCGGGCAGAGCGTGGAGATCGCCTTTGACCAGATGAACGAAAAGCGCTTCGCTTTCGACATTCCCGAAGCGGAGGGCAGCGCATGAGCATGAGCATCATCGCCGTGGGACGCATGAAGGAAAAGCCCTACCGCGCCATGGCCGACGAATACCTCAAGCGCCTCTCCCGCTACGGCAAATTTGAGGAGATCGAACTGCCCGACCTGCCTGAACCGCAAAACTCCTCCCCCGCCATGGAGGAGCAGATCAAGCAACGGGAGGGTGAGAGCATCCTGGCCAAGATCAAGCCCGGCGACCATGTGATCGCCCTCACCATCCCCGGCAAAAAGTGGGACTCCCCCGGCCTTTCCCGCCACCTGGACGACCTGATGACCCGCGGCGCCTCCAGCATCGTGTTCGTTATCGGCGGCTCTCTGGGGCTTTCGGACAAGGTCATCGCCCGTGCGGACGAGGAGCTGTCCATGTCCGCCATGACCTTCCCCCACCAGCTGGCCCGCGTGATGCTGCTGGAGCAGCTCTACCGCGCCATGAAGATACGCTCCGGCGAACGATATCACAAATAAAGGAGAATCACCATGAAGAACATGAAGAAGAGCCTTGCCGGTATTCTGGTAGCGGTGCTGCTGGTGATCGGCTACTTCACCGGCATCATCCCCCTGGGCGAGGAAGTGCAGGGCACCGACATTCGCACCACCACCATTGTCACCCTGCCCAGCGATAACGCCGATGATGAGGTCACCCAGGCATCCACCGAAAAGCCTACGGAGAAGCCTACCGAGGCACCCGCCGGCCCCATCACCGATCCCCAGGGCATTGCGGATTACCTCTTTGAGCATGGCGAATTGCCGGACAACTTCATCACCAAGAAGGAAGCCGAAGCCCTTGGCTGGGACAGCAGCGAGAACTATGTGGGCGATGTTGCCCCCGGCAAGTCCATCGGCGGCGACCGTTTCGGCAACTACGAGGGTCTGCTGCCCAAGGCCAGCGGGCGGCAGTATTACGAGGCCGACTGCTACTACGAGGGCAAGAAGCGCAACGGCCACCGCATTGTGTACAGCAATGACGGGCTGGTGTTCTACACGGATGATCACTACGAGTCCTTTGTGGAAATGAAGCCCAGCAAATAAGCGGCCAAAACCCCTTCGCACAATGCGAAGGGGTTTTGCTATGCTACATTTTTCACTTGTTGCTTGGTTGTACACCTGTATGGCAAGCACCAAAAGCCTCCCTTGTGTAAAGGGAGGTGTCAGCCGCCTGCGGCTGACGGAGGGATTGGGCGCTGCTTGCCTCAATGCGTTACTTGGCTGTGCAAATGTAGGGGCGAGGTGTGTTCGCCCGCCCCGCTGCGGGACGGAGCCAAAAGCCTCCCTCCCCGAGGGAGGTGGCAGCCGCTTGCGGCTGACGGAAGGAGTGGTTCTGCTACTTGCACCATTGCGTTGTTTTCCTTTGCAACTGTGCATCCATGTAAGGTTGTTCTTTTCGTCTCGGCGAAAAGAACCAAAAGCCGCCCGGGGTCGCTGATATTATCATGCGGCGGCAGCGACCCCGGACCCCCGCTCCTCACAGGGCACGCTGGGCGGGCGAGTGCAACCCACAATCTTCCTCGCGGGGGCGTCCAGTTTCGTACGCCGTGTAGAACATCGCCATGGGAGCCTATCGCGCGGCATTGGCTCGCGCTCTGTGCGCAAGTTTGTTGTTCCGTGTGCATTGCCGGGTAGGCTGTAGGGGCGAACTGTGTTCGCCCGCCCCGCTGCACCTTCTGCCTACTGTGCCAATGTGCAACGCGCGGGCGATCACGGATCGCCCCTACAGGTGTCGTATATGCTTTCAACAAAATGCCTCACAGGCTCCCCATGAAATCCTCATAGGTATACCGGGCGGCTTCTTCCTCCGTCAGCACGTGGGCAAAGGCTGCCCTCTCCTGCTCCGGCGCGGGATATTCCCCGTAATACCCACACTCATGGAAGGGCGGCTTGTCCCAGTCGTGCCAGCCTTCCGGGCGGATGTGAGCGCCAATGGTGCAATCCAGCAGCACGGTCTTGGCATAGTCCCGCCAGGGGCGACCCAGGTAGCAGCTGGCCTGCGGCAGGTTGTCACCCAGGAAGCGGCAATGCTTGAACACATAGCCGTACTTCTGTCCCTCCGGGGTGGAGGCGGCGGTGGCGTAGCCTGCGTCTACCGACACGATGTCGCAGTCCTCAAACCAGGCTGCCGCGCCGCCGAAGATGAAATCCACATCCCCCTCGATGCGGCAGCGGCGGTAGGTGTGGCGCTGGGGCGTGCGGGGCGCGAACTGCTTGGGGCCGATGAAGCCGTTCTTTTGCAGCTCCTTGGGAGGCAGGGGCGCGGTGAACAGCGTGTCCTGGTGGGAGCGCAGGGTGCAGCTTTCGCAGGTGAAAAAGTCCCCGTCCGCATACAGGGCAATGGCCTGACCCACCTGCCCTCGGGGCGCGGCGGCGTTTTCCACGGTGAGGCGGCGCAGGGTGACGTGGGGCGCATCCACCAGCAGCGTGGCGGTGCGGAAGGTGCCCCGGTTCATGCCGTCAGGCAGAACTTCCTTGGCGCCGTCGTTCCAGGTGATGATGGTCTCTCCCGCACAGCTGCCCTCCAGCGTGGTGTGGGGGCGCTGCAAAACCACCTTCTCCCGGTACACGCCGGGAGCCAGGCGCAGGGTGACAGGCGCATCATTCCGGGGCAGGGCGGCGATGGCGCGGCTCAGCGCATTGTCGCCGGGGAACACATCGATCTCATTCATGATGCTCCGCTTCCTTCCCCTGGGCGATGGCGGCCCGCTCGGCCGTCAGCTCCTTGTGCAGCTCCACCGGGTTCCAATGGGCGTTGGTGGGGGTCACCACGGCCTTGAGGCGGATGGGCAGGCGGCCCTGCTTCAGCGCAGAAAGCAGGCGGTTGGCCAGCTGCTGGGTGAAGTTCGCCATCACCAGCATATCCTCGGTGAAGGTCTCCTCCGGGGCGGGAACGTCGGTGCGGTCAGCCATGCCGCACAGCGCGCCGATGGTCTGGCCATAGTCGGCGGCCTCCACCGGGCAGACCTGAACGCCCAGGCGCATGCAGGTGAAGCGCAGCTTGCTGAGCTTATCGGCAGGGATGTTGAAAACAAGGATCATGGGCTTCATAAGGATTCCTCCTTGCAGGTTCTGCACAAGGAATTCGACAGCGGCATGAAAAACCCTGCCGGTGCAAAAGGCTGTTGTTTTCCCGGGTTGATTATGATAAGATAGGCGTACAGAAAAAACGCGAACAGGAGGCATCCCTATGTCTTGTTTTGTTGTGCAATCCCCCAATGCCAGCGTGCAGCTGCGCCTGTGCCTGCAGGATGGCAAGCTCTGCTGGTCTGCCGAAAAGAACGGCGTGGCGCTGGTGGAGGCTTCTCCCCTGGGTATCGACCTGGAACAGGGTTCCTTTTATGATGGCTTCTCCCTGGTGAAGGAGGAGCGGGGCGCCATCGACGAGAGCTACTGCATCCCCGCCTTCAAAAAGAGCCTGTGTCTGGACAAGGCCAACACCCTGACCCTGCTGGTGGAGAACGCCGCAGGCCAGATGTTCGTGGATGCCCGCGCCTATGACGACGGCGCTGCCCTGCGCCTGCGCATCCCCGGCGAGGGCGGCTGCCAGGTGAAGGGGGAAACCACCGGCTTTGGCATTCCCCAGAGCGCCGGGCAGGTCTATGGCATGAAGTATGTCTTCTCCTACGAGGATCACTACCACCCCATTCCCCGCTGCGACATGGCGCAAAACAACCTGGCCTTCCCCGTGCTGGTGGACTGCGGTCAGGGCGTGTGGGCGCTGTATGCCGAGGCGGCGGTGTTTGGCGATTACGGCAGCAGCACCCTCTGCTCCGATGCGGCTGCCCCCATGACCCTCAAGCTGCGCCAGGCGCCGGATCAGATCGGCGCGACCCAGGCCTGCTTCCCCCTCACCACACCCTGGCGTGTGGTGCTGTGCGGCGATCTGGGCGACATTGCCACCTCCAACACCCTGGAAAACCTGAACCCGCCCTCCATTGTGGAGGATGCGTCCTTCATCAAGCCTGGCACCTCTGCCTGGAGCTGGATGACAGAGAACGACTCCACCAAGGATCCCGTGCGCTGCCGGGAATATGTGGACTATGCCGCCGAAATGGGCTTTGACTACTACCTGGCTGATGGCGGCTGGCCGGGCACGGTGGACATTCCCGAATTGGTGAAGTACGCCGAAAGCAAAGGCGTGAAGATCTGGATCTGGGAGCACAGCGCGGCCATCCGTTCCCCCGAGATCGCCGAGGAAAAGCTGAGCCTGTGGGCGTCCTGGGGCGTGGTGGGCGTGAAGATCGACTTCTTTGAGAGCGACGGCGCCCACCGCGTGAAGCAGTATGACTACCTGGCGGAGATCGCTGCCAAGCACAAGCTGATGCTGAATTTCCACGGCTGCATGAAGCCCGCGGGCGAGAGCCGCACCTGGCCCCACGTCATGACCCGGGAGGCGGTGATGGGCGGCGAATATTTGCAGAACTTCTCCACCTTCCTGCCCGGCGGCCCCGATGCAGCCCACAACTGCACCCTGCCCTTCACCCGCAACGCCATGGGTCCCATGGACTACACCCCCGTGTGCTACGAGACCTACCTCACCGGCACCACCGACGCCCATCAGACCGCCCTGCCGGTGATCTTCACCAGCTACATCCTGCACATTGGCGAGGGCGCCGAAAAGGTGCTGGCGCATCCTGCCCGTCCCTTCCTGAGCCGCGTGCCCGCCGCCTGGGACGAGACCCGCGTGCTGGAAGCCTATCCCGCCGCTTTCGTCACCATGGCGCGCAGGAAGGACGAGAGCTGGTATGTGGGCGGCATTTGTGCCCGCCGCCCCCGCAACAGCAAGGTCTGCTTCGATTTCCTGGACGAGGGCGTCACTTACACCGCGACCCTCTATGCCGACGACCTCTCCGACGAGCGTCCCTTTGACGTGGCGGAGGGTGCGCTGCCTGCCCCCGATGCCGCCATGGTGGCTGCCCTGGAGGCCATGAGCCAGCGTCCCGCCCACCATCAGCATGACATGCACGCCATGAAGATCACCACCTTCACGGTGAAGAAGGGCGATGTGGTCACCATTCCCATGAGCGTCAACGGCGGCTTCGCCATGACGGTGGACAAGGCCTGATTTACGGGATCAGATCCAGCATTTCCGAATCCCCGTTGAGATCAACAAAGGAATCCGGCACCTGCCCTACGATGATGTTCTCGGCCACCGCCATCTGGGTGGAGGCCTCCATCATGCTGGAGCCGGTGGGGATCACCAGCCGCACCGTGGCGGTGAGGGTGAGCAGCAGCTTGTGCCGGGTCTGGTTGATGCCAGCGGTCTGGAACTCGGTATCAAAGCGGGGGATCACCGCGCCCACGGGCAGGATGCGCACCTGGATGCGCGGCCCCGCACCGGCAAAGATGGTCAGCCCCAGGGCAGAACCCAGCGGCACGGAGATGCTCTGATCCTCCAGTTCCTCCAGCTTCTTTTGCGCCAATAGCGTCACATGGGAGGCCAGGCGGTTCATTTCCGCCGTGTTGGCCTGGATGAGCCGCACCGTGCCATCCTGGCCGCGGGTCACGGTCATCAATTGGTCATAGCTCACCTGGGTGGCGATGGTCTCCTCCACCGCCTCGTTGAGGATCTGCACCGCCAGGGAGCGCGCCCGGGCGTCCGCCAGGGAAAGAACGACCCCCGTCAGGTTGCCATCCAGATACCACCAGCACAGCGCAAACAAAACCAGCGCCACACCAAAGCCGTAGAGCAGGGTGTGGCGCTTTTTATTTTCACATCGTGCAGACATTGCGAAACCTCCTTCGTTCTTATTGTGTAGCGGCAAGCAGTTGTGCTATAATTACTCTGTACTTTTATGCCGATGTACAGCGCGAAATGTCCGCGGAGGTGAATCCCTTTGAGAAGAAGCAAGCGCTATGAGCAGGAGCCCGCCCAGCTCCCGGCTCAATATGACGAAACCTGGCAGGAGGAGCAGCAGGTCTACCCGCCGCAAGATGCCTACGCCCCGGATTATGACGAGGCGGTGGATGCCTATGCCCATGAGGACTTCTGGGACGAGCAGCCCGTTTATGACGATGTGGAGCTGCCCCCGGAGGAACCGGTGCATGCCCGCAGCATTTTCAAGCCTGCCACCAGGAAGCCCAATTTTGTCCTCTCTGTGGCGGTGAACGTGGTGCGCATTCTGGCGGTGATGGTGCTGCTGGCCGGCCTCGCCCTGGTGGGCGCGGTGGCGGGCATCGCCAAGGGCTATATGGAAACCGCCCCCGACCTGAACCTGGCCTCTTTGCAGGATCAGGCGCAGACCTCCTTTATTTATGACGCCAACGGCAATCTGATCACCGAATACAAAGGCATTGAGAATCGCGTGATGGTGTCCATCGCCGCCATGCCGAAGTATTTGCAGCAGGCCTTTGTGGCCGTGGAGGACGCCCGCTTCTACACCCATTCCGGCATCGACCTGAAACGCATCGTGGGTGCATTCGTGTCCAACCTGTCCTCGTCCTCCACCCAGGGTGGCTCCACCATCACCCAGCAGCTGATCAAAAATACCCTCCTTTCCAGCGAGCAGAGCTACAAGCGCAAGATCCAGGAAGCCTACCTGGCCATGCAGCTGGAGCAGAAATACACCAAGGATGAAATCCTGGAGGCCTACCTGAACACCATCTGGCTGGGCGAAAACTACTACGGCGTACAGACCGCCGCCGAGGGTTACTTCGGCAAATCCCTGGCGGAGCTGACCCTGCGGGAGTGCGCCATTCTGGCCGGAACCTGCAACAGCCCCTATTACTACAATCCCCGGCGCAATCTCTACACCCGCTCCAAGGAGGGTGTGGACTATGTGGGCATCACCAACGACCGCACCGACTATGTGCTGCGCTGTATGTATGAGAATCAGTTCATCACCTACGAGCAGTATCAGGAGGCGCTGGACCCGGCCACGGCCAATGTGCTGAAGGAGGACCCCAGCACCGGCACGGGCATGTATGACTACGCTCACTATGTGGAATATGCCGTGAGCGAGGTGGTGGACATCCTGCTGGAAATGGAAGGGCTGGACAACACCACCGCCAACCGCAATGCCATGGAGAACAAGCTCCGCTCCGCAGGCTACCACGTGAAGCTGGCCATCGATACCGACATCCAGCAGACCGTGGAGGACACCCTGGAAAACTGGACGAAGTACCCCTCCCTGCGGGATCCCTCCGACAAGATCTACCGCAGCAAGAATGCCGACGGCACCTATGATGAGATCATCCAGCCCCAGGCGGCAGCCGTGGTGCTGGACTACCGCACGGGCGAATTGAAGGCCATTGTGGGCGGGCGCACCAAGCCCACCGCGAAAAAGACCCTGAACCGTGCCGTGGACATGAAGATGCCCGTGGGTTCCTCCATCAAACCCCTGGCGGTGTATGCCCCGGCGCTGGAATTGGGTGCATCCCCGGCCAGCATCGTGTACAATATGCCCCTGCCCATTTCCGGCTGGAAGGACGCCAAGGGCAATGATACCTGGCCCAAGAACTATGGTGGCGGCGGATACACCGGCCCCACCACCCTGCGCTATGCCATGAAAAAGAGCCTCAACACCGCCGCAGCCCAGACGCTGATGACCATGGTGGGCGTGGAGCGCTCCACGGATTTCCTTCTGCGCATGGGCATTGACGAGGATCACATCGACCAGACGCCCTTTGGTCTGAGCCTGGGCTCCAGCGGCATCACCCCCTTGCAGATGACGGTGGCCTTCGGCGTGCTGGGCAATGGCGGCGTGTATCAGGAGCCTATTTCCGTGCTGGGCATTTCCGACAGCGAAGGCAATGTGGTGTGGGACGGCCACGCCAACCAGGAGCGGCGGCGCGTGTTCTCGGAATCCACGGCGTGGATGATCGTGGATATGCTCAAGGACGCGGTGTCCGGCGGCACCGGCACCTCGGCCAAGATCAAGGGGCAGACCGTGGCGGGCAAGACCGGCACCAACTCCGACCAGAAGGGCGTGTTCTTCGCTGGCATGACGGGGTACTATTCCTCCGCCATCTGGGTGGGACACGACAACTACAAGGCGCTGAGCGGTTCCTCCACGGGCAGCGGCGCGGCGGCTCCCCTGTGGCAAAGCTACATGAGCAAGATCCATACCGCCAAAAACCTGGCCAACAAGGACATCCTGGACGGTGACCCCACCCAATACGGGCTGGTGCGGGCCACCACCTGCGCGGTATCCGGCCAGCTGGCCACCGACGCCTGCCGCAACGACGCCATGGGCTATGGCACCGTGACCGACTGGTGGGCGCAGGGTACGGTGCCCACGGTGTCCTGCCAGATGCACGTGGTGCAGACGGTCTGCTCCGAAAGCGGTCAAATTGCCTCCCAGTACTGCCCCTATGCGGTGCAGAAGGGCGTCATCCGCCTGCCCCAGGGACACCCGCTGTATAAGTTCATCGGCACCAGCTACGAGGATGTGCTGGCGGACTACTTGGGCAGCGCCTCGGCGGTATCCGGCACCTGCACCTATCACACCGCCTCCAACGGCGGCAACACCCTGGTGCAGAACACCCTCATCCCCGATGCCCAGCTGCTGATCTCCCAGGCGCAGAGCCTGATGAGCGGCATGGACGCCTCCAGCGCCCAGTATCAGAGCATCCAGAGCGCCATTGCCTATCTGCAGGCGGTGATCTCCTCCGGCAATCCCAGCCAGGGCGAGGTGGCGCAGGCCATGGGACAGTTGACCCAGGCCATGGCGGGTATCTACTGATGAACAAGGTAGTCGAAGCATTGCAAAGCCTGCGCGCGCCCATCCAGCAGGGGGAATACGACCTGCACCGCATGGTGATGGACGCGCTGCAAGCCCAGGGGATATCCTGCGAGCACGAGGTTCCCCTGGCCTCCCGGTGCCGCATCGATTTGATGTGCGGCGGCGTGGGTATTGAGATCAAGCGGGGCAAGCCCCAGCGGGCGCGGCTGATGGAGCAGCTGACCCGCTACGCCCGATGTGAACAGGTGGAAGAACTGATACTTGTAGTAGAACGCAGCGTGGACTTGCCCAGAATGCTCTGCGGCAAGCCCCTGCGGGTGGTCTGCCTGAACCGACTGTGGGGGATCGCATTATGATGGACGATTGGCAGGACTTTGAGGATCAGCCGGAGGATGAGCTTCTTCCGGCTTATCTGCGTTCTGTGGAAAGCGCCCCGGGACACGTTTACGGCACGCTGAGCTACAACCGCCGCAGCAAGTGCTGGGTGGTGAAGGGCGACCCTTCCGTAACGGAAATGTGCAAGCGGCTGTTCCCCGGCTCTGCGGGCAGCAGGCGTGGGGAGGCACGGTTCACCGCCCACCGGCGTATGGTGGGGGAGCTGTGCTGGCTGATGCTGCGCTTCCCCCTCACGGTGAAAATGTCCGACCTGCCCCTGTGGGACAAGGCTGTGGCCGCGGCGCGGGAGTACGCCATCCGCAAGGAGCGTGCCGCCCGCATGCCCAGCTTTGCCACCCCGCCGGAGGGCAGCTTCACCGGGCAGCTCATGTCCTTCCAGCAGGAAGGCCTGGGCTTCCTGTTGCAGCACGACCGCTGCCTTCTGGCCGATGAAATGGGTCTGGGCAAAACCGTGCAGGCGCTGAGCTGGCTGGCCAGCACAGGCTCCTTCCCGGCGCTGGTGATCCCCCCTGCCCACCTGACCCGCAACTGGCAGGAGGAGGCCAGCCGCTTCCTGCGGCTGAACGGCCAGCCGCCCCGCATCCATGTGATCAAGGGGCTGAAGCCCTACGACCTGCCGGAGGCGGACATCTACATCATGCACTATCTGCTTTTGCGCGGCTGGAAGGAAGTGCTGCCTACGCTGCCTTTCCGGGCGGTGATCTTTGACGAGATCCAGGAGCTGCGCCACACCGGCACGGAGAAATATTCCGCCGCCAGCCTGCTTTCCGAGAGCTGCGAGAAGGTCATTGGCCTGTCCGGCACGCCCATCTACAACAAGGGCGGCGAGATCTGGAACGTGATCAACATCCTGGACTTCCACTTCCTGGGGGACTGGGAAAGCTTCTCCCGGGAATGGTGCTATGGCTACGGCAGCGCGGTGGTCATCAAGCCCGACCTGCTGGGCGCATACCTCAAGCGGGAATGCCTGATGCTGCGCCGCACCAAGCAGGAGGTGCTGAAGGAGCTGCCCCCCAAGCGCCGCTTGGTGCAGGAGCTGGACTGGAACGACAAGGTCTACGCCAAATTGATGGAACCCATTCTTCCCCAGCTGGTGCGCTGGAAGACCGACGGCACCCTCACCGCCTCCACCCGGGCCATGCTGGAGGAAAGCATCTCCCAGCGGGCGCGGCAGGCCACAGGCGTGGCCAAAGCGCCCTATGTGTGCCAGTTCGTCCGCGCCCTGCTGGAGGGCGGCGAGCAGGTGCTGCTCTTCGCCCACCACCATGAGGTGATGGACATTTACAAAAAGGAGCTGCACGCCTTCTCGCCGGGCTTCATCACCGGGCGGGAGACCTCCGCCATGAAGGACAAGGCCGTGGAGCGCTTCATGACCGGCAAGACGGATGTGCTGTGCATCAGCCTGCGGGCGGCCAGCGGCCTGAACCTGCAGCGAGCCACCTGCGTGGTGTTCGGCGAATTGGACTGGTCGCCGGCGGTGCATTCCCAGGCGGAGGATCGCGCCCACCGCATCGGCCAGGAGGATTCCCTGCTGTGCTACTATCTGGTGGCGCCCCAGGGCAGCGATGCCTCCATGCAGGAGGCGCTGGGCCTGAAGGTGAGCCAGTTCGTTGGGCTGATGGGGGACACGCCCGTCTCTGCCCAGCAGGCGGCGGACGCGGCCAGCCAGGCGCGGCGGCACGTGGAAAAAATCGTACAGGAGCTTATGCCATGAAGATCGATCACCCCAACATTCTGGCAGAATTGCAGGAGCTGCACACCCTCCCCGACGAGGACGAACACGAGGACTATCTGCTCTCCGGCCTTGACCTGGCGGGGGCGAACCTCCATGCCCGGGAATTCCGCGGGTGCGTGCTGCGCAAGGTGAACCTTTCCGAGGCCGACCTGCGCCGGGCGGGCTTTGTGGATGTGGTGTTCGACCATTGCGACCTTTCCGGCTGCAAAATGGAGGACGCGGTGTTCCAGCGGGTGCGCTTCGAGGGCTGCCGCATGACCGGCGCGGACATGGCGCACAACGTGCTGCGCAACACCGCCTTCACCGACTGCCGCATGGATTACCTGAACCTGACCCGCACCAAGACCGACCGGGTGCAGCTTTCCGGCTGCATCCTGCGGGAGGCTGCGCTGGTGGAGTGCAACTTGCAGAAGATCGACCTGACGGACTGCGACCTGACCCACGCCACCATCCACATGACGCCCTTGAAGGGCATCGACCTGCGCACCTGCCAGATGGACGCCATCCAGGTGGGCATGATGGACGTGCGGGGCGCGGTGGTGAACAGTATGCAGGCGGTAGCGCTGTCGGCGCTGCTGGGCTTGGTGGTAAAGGAGTAAGCGGAATGATAGAGGTATCGGCGGGGATCATCCGCCGCCAGGATGGCCGGGTGCTGATCTGCCAGCGGGGCGAAGGCCGAAACAACGCCCACCTGTGGGAATTCCCCGGCGGGAAGATCGAAGCAGGGGAATCCCCCTGCGACTGCCTGCGCCGGGAGCTGCTGGAGGAGCTGGCGCTGCCCGTTGCAAACCTGCGGGAGATCTGCCAGCGGGAGGCCCAGGGCATCCTGTTCCACTTTATTGGGGGAACCACGGACGCGGAGCCGCAGCTCACCGAGCATGAGGCCTTTGCCTTTGTGACGGACAGGGAGATGCTGGGCTATGCCTTCTGCCCCGCGGATGCGGACGTCGCCCGCGGCATGGCGCTGAACGCCCCGGCGCTGCGGCACTTCTTCTGGGATTTTGACGGCACGGTGATGGACACCTACCCCGCCATGACGGAGGCCTTTGTGCGCATGGCGCGGCGCTGCGGGGTGGAGATCACCCATCAGCGGGCATTGTCCCTGCTGAAAGTCAACCTGACCCACGCTTTGAAGGTGATCGCGGAAGAAAACGAGCTGAACGCCTCGGCCATGGTGCCCATCTTCCGGGAGGAAGAGAAGGTGACCCTGGCGCAGATGGCGCAGCCGGTGGCGGGCATCCCGGAGGCGCTGCGGGACTTGCCCGGCAGGCACTACCTGGTGACCCACCGCGACCGGGCAGCGCTGGACTTTCTGGAAACCATGGGGCTGAAAGAGTACTTCACCGACTATGTGGTGGAAAACGATGGCTTCCCCCGCAAGCCCGCCCCGGACAGCCTGCTGCACCTGGTGCGCAAGCATGGCCTTGACCTGGCCGAGTGCGTGATGATCGGCGACCGTCCCCTGGACACCGCCGCCGGCCGCAACGCAGGCATGCTCTCCTGCCTGCTGGACGAGGAAGGCCGCTTCCCCGACGACCCCTGCGAGCTGCGCACCAGCTCTGCCCATGAGCTGCCCGCGCTGCTCTGCCCGGCAAGCATCAGAATCTGAATTCCGAATTCCGAATTCCGCATTCAAAATATATAGCCAAGGGATAAAAAATCTGCTATGATAGATAAATGGGTGCAGGGAATGGCATCCATGAATCGTTGAGATATTGAAAACCTTACGCAAGATGGATAAGCCTGGAGGAATATCATGCGCAAGCTGACCGTATTTTTATTGATGATCCTGCTGCTTTGCAGCGCCGCCGCGGCGGAAAGCGCCCTGTCGATCGACGCCCCCGACGCGGTGATCCGCCCCGGCAAGGCGGCCACCATCAGCTTTACCGCCCCTGAGGCCGGTACGGCGGAGATCCTGCTGAAGGATATGCAGGGGCAGACCATTTCCGTGGTGGTGGAGAATTTCGCCGCTGCGCAGGGCTTCAACAGCCTGTGGTGGAATGGCACCTATCAGGGTGCGCCTGCGCCCCAGGGCGACTATCAGCTGGTGGTGAACCTGAACGGCGCCACCGCTGCCGCGCCCGTCACCGTGGGCGCCAATGCCCCCTACCTGACCAGCATCGATGTGAGCAGCACCGCCGTGACCCCCGCCGTGCCGGTGACCGTGGACTTCTACGCCAGCACCGATGGCACCCTGACCGTGGGTCTCTTGCAGGGTGAAAGCCACCTGGAAATGGCCACCGTGCCGGTAACGGAGGGTCAGCAAAGCTATGTGTGGCAGACTGACCTCTACACCCAGATCGGCCTGGCCGACGGCAGCGCTGCCCTGACGCTGATGCTCACCGACGGCGAGGACTTCAACTCCAATGAGGAGCATATTGCCGTAACGCTTTCCGGCTTCACGGCGGTGGAGCCCACCATGGAGGTCATTCCCGAGGCCACCGAAGCTCCTGCTGAGGAACCCACCGCTGAGCCCGTGGCGGAGCTGGTGGTGGAGGAGATCGTGGAGGAGATCATCTTCGACGCGGACGGGAACATTGTGGAGGACGAGCCGGAGGACACCGAGGAAGTGATGGCGGAGGACACCGTGTTCACCCCCACGCTGGGCAGCCCCTATCAGCCCGATGAACCCCTGAACTACTGGAACATGCCCATGGACATCACCGACGAGGCCGCCGTGTGGGAAGTGCTGATGCAGCCCATGACCATCCTCTATTCCAATGTGGACAGGGCCGAGCGCACCCAGACCGTGCTGCGCGCCGAGCCCAGCGAGGACAGCGAGGCCGTGGGCGTGGTGACCCGCATGAACCAGGGCGTTCACGTGCTGGAGACCCTGGACAACGGCTGGTCGCTGATCGAGGCCTATTCCTCCTCCTTCTACGGCGGCAATGTGAAGCGCTGGAACCTGCTGGTGCAGGGCTATGTGAAAACCAAGGAACTCAAGGTGGTGGAACCCCAGCAGGAATACGGCTTTGTGGTGGATAAGCTGACCCAGCGCCTGTATATGTTCAAGGAGGGCAAGCTGTTCACCACGCTGATGATCTCCACCGGATTGGTGAATGAGGAGCAGCCCTTCAACGAGACCCGCTCCGGCGAGTTCCTGCTCACCAGCCCCGTGGGCGACTTTGCCAGCGGCAACATGACCTGCGATATGGGCATCCGCTTCAACAGCGGCGACCTGCTGCACGAAGTGCCCCACAAGATCAATGCCGACGGCACCCGCAACTACGGCTACACCGAGCCGCTGCTGGGCAGCAAGGCCAGCCATGGCTGCATCCGCGTGCAGCGCCGCAAGACACCCGAAGGCGTGAACATGACCTGGATCTGGAACAACCGCATCCGCAACACCAAGCTGCTGATCTGGGAGGACTGGCAGGGCAGGCAGATGGACATTCCCGAGGATGACTTCCTGCTGTATTACAACCCCGATGGCGGCGCCTACTACCACAGCTCTTCCTTCTGCTACATGGCGCCCAAGCGCACCTTTGAACCTTTCAGCTACAGCCAGCTGGAGGACGAGGGCTTTGCCGACCTGAAGCGCTGCACCTATTGCGCCCCCGTGTTCCGCCGTGCGGAGATCGAGGAGCGCAATGCCGAGTATGCTCCCGGCGGCGATCACAATGCCGTGCTGACCAGGGTGCAGCAGGAGCAGTTTGAAAAGGAAGCAAAGGAAGCGGCCAAAGAGAATGACTGATCTCCCCCACAGGAGGTAATCCATGAACATTGTTGACTATGTGGTGCTGGGCGTATTGGGACTGAGCATCCTCTTCGGGTTCTACCGGGGGTTTGTCAGCACGGTGCTGAACAGCGGCGGCTGCCTGGTATCGCTGATCCTGTCCTTCATCCTATACCCCAAGGCGGCGGCGCTGATCCAGGGCAACCAGGAGCTGGTGCGCACCCTGCTGCACTACACCGATGCATCCTCCCGCCTGGGCGACCTGGAGCTGGCGCTGACCAACGTGGCCACCCTGACCCAGAGCAAGATCGCGGAGATCGTGGCCAAGGTGCAATTGCCCCCGCCCCTGGACACCCTTTTGCAGGTGAACCTGGAGCAGCAGGTCTACGGCATCAACTCCGGCATCGACACCGTGGCGGATTATGTGAGCCAGACCATCCTCACCGCCTGCATCAACATCATCTGCTTCCTGCTCTGCTTTGCGCTGATCTACCTGGCGCTGGCGCTGGTGGTGAACATGCTCAAGGCCATCTTCCGCTTCCCCGTCCTCAAGCAGCTGGACTGGCTGGCGGGCGGCATCTTCGGCTTTCTGCGGGGCGCGGTGATCTGCTATGCGGTGTTCGCCCTGGTGCCGCTGGTGCAAACGGTGGTGCCCATCGACATGATCGCCGAGCTGTTTGAGCAAAGCACGCTGGCGCCCATCTTCAACAACGGCAACCTGATATTGGGGATCATGAACGGAAAACTGTAAATATCAAAACGCATGGGAAGAATTTGCCATTCCCATGCGTTTTCTTTTGCAGAGATACCTGACAGGGAGGTCGCATCATGAAGCGCTATCTGGCATTGCTGCTCACCCTATGCCTGCTGCTGGGAAATATGGCCGTGGCGGAGGACATCGCCACACCCAGCGACATCGCCACCCCGGCACCCACAGCGGAGCCGACGGCGGAACCCACGGAAATTCCCACGGAGGAACCTACCGCTGAGCCAACGGCAGAGCCCACGGCGGAACCCACGCCGGAGATCACGGCGGAACCGACCGAAGAACCGACGGCAGAGCCAACGGTCGAACCGGCGCCGGAACTCACCCCGGAGCCCGCGCCCACCCCGGAACCCTGGGATGAGGCGCTGTGCGACCATGCCAACGAGCTGTGCCAGCAAGCACCGCTGTGCGAGGCCGAAAGCTGCTGGCACATCGGGTTGGACGCCAACGGGCTGGAGATCCCCCTGTGCGACAAGGGACGCTGGCTGCTGGATCAGCAGGACGCCCTGCAGCGTGGCGGCGCAGGCGGCATGGCGCGCACCGTGCGCAGCAATACCATCGACCTGGGCAAGGGCGACGCCACCATCTACCGCAGCGGCAGCTATCAGGTCACCGGCAGCGGCGGGGTGCTGACCATCGCTCCCAACCGCCTGGTGGTGCTGACCATGACGGAGGTCACCGCCAGGGAACTTCGCCTGGGCGACCATGCCTCCCTGACCCTGAAACTGCGCGGCCAAAGCAAGCTTGAGCTGCTCACCCTGGGCAGCGACAACGAGGTGCGCATCCCCGAGGGCGGCGCGCTGACCATTGACCAAGTGAAGCGCCCGGAAGCGAGCCCGGGGAAGATCAGCATCACCGGCGGCAGCGTGCTGGCTGAATTGAAGGAGGCCGCCGGCCGCCAGCGGATCGCCTTCCCGGCCGAAGGCATGGCGGCGGTGACGGTAAACGGCGAGAAGTGGAATGCTACTTGCCCCCACGAAGATGGCCAGCTCCACCTGTGGCTCCCTGCACCACAGGAGGGCCGCGAGTGGACAGCCGCCCTGGAGGGCGAAACCCTGGCGGTGACCCTGACGGAGATCGCTCCGCCCGCCACCAGCACACCCGAACCCACCGAAACGCCTGCACCTACGGAGACACCCGCACCCACGGAGGTTCCTCCCACGGAAGAACCTTTGCCCACGGACACCCCCGCACCCACGGCGGTGCCGGTGTTCCTCACCGTGAAGGACGCCCAGGGGCAGGCTGTGGCGAATACCGCCATGACGGTGCAGATCGGCGAGACCCGCAGCGAATATACCACCGACGCCCAGGGCGTGATTTACCTGCACGACACAGGCAGCCTGGAGGGCTGGGGCATTGCCGCCAGCGACGGGCAGACGGTCTACACGGGCGTAGTGATGAACGGCAGCGCGGCGGCCATCCCCGGCCTGACCATTCAGAACGTGCAGGCCACCGACAGCGGCGACGCCGTGACCGTGACCTTCGCCTGCGAGGGCGCAAAAACCGTGGGCGTGCAGGCGCTGGCGGGGGATGCCCCCCAGCAGCTGCCGGACGATTACGTCCCCGATGCCCTGCGCTTTGCGGGCAGCGGCGGCCAGGTGACCATCACCGGACTTACCCCCGGACAAACTGTGAGCCTGCGGGTCTACGCCTGCAATGCGGAGGGCGCGGCGCTGACGGCGGAATCGGCAGACGGCTTCCAGTTTGGCGAACTGCTGCACATCACCACCCGCAAACCCTGGACAACCGACGCCTCAGCCGATGCAGCCTACACCGGCAAGGCCTACCGCAACCGGCTGGACATCCCAGAAGAGGCGGAGGTGCGCTACACAGGCAAGCACCTGAATAGCAGCGGCAAGCCCGTGCAGGTGGGCAATTACACCATGCACGTCACCATCCCGGAAGGCAGCGCCACCTGGCTGCCCGGCACGGTGGAGATCCCCTTTGCCATCACCAAGGCGGTGCTGACCATCAGCCCGGAGGCCAATCAGGAGAAGTACGCGGGCGAGAAGGATCCTGTGTTCAGCTACACGGTGAAGGGTCTTCTGGAGGGGGACGCCCTCAGCGGCGAACTGACCCGCCAGAGCGGCGAAGAGGTGGGCAGCTATGCCTTCCTGACCGATGGCTTTGTGGCGGCGGACTACTATCGGCTGCGCATCGCCTCCGATGCGCCGACATTCACCATCCTGCCCGCCCCTGCGGTGGGTGGCGGCGGCGTGTATGAAGTGCTGCGCCCCGTGAAGCAGGAGATCGCCCGCGCCGATGGCCGGACGCTGTATGTGATGCTCAACGCCCAGGACACCCTGAATGTGCGCTGGAGCAGCTTTGGCCAGGTGATGTTCGGCAGCGCTGACGACAAGGTGCGGCCGTTCCATCCCTCCCTGACCTGGAACCAGGAGACCGATCAGGTGCTGCTGCGGTTGCGCGCCGAGGCGGAGCTGAACAAGGACGGCGGCTATCAGACCGACCTGAGCGGCCAGCCCCTGCGCACCGGACGCTACCTGCGCATGGGCGTCACCGCCCTGCGCCACTTGCAGGAGCTGGGCGTAGACGCCCTCTCCGTCAGCAATGGCGAGGTGGCGCTCACCGTGCCCATCAGCAGCTTCCTCACCCCGGAGATGGAGCAGCTGGTGAAGCAGCACCGGGGTACCTTGGCCGCGGTGCGGTTCCGGCTGGACTTGATCCCCGCCGAAAGCACCGCCCAGGGTCTGCAGCCCGTAAGCCAGGGCTGGCAGGTGGGCGCATATATGCTCATCGGGCGGGAGAGCATCGACATCACAAATCGCCTCCCCGGCCTGACCATCGCCATGGACGTGGAGCCCGTAGCCGAGCTGCTGAAAACCATGCAGCGCTACGACGAGCAGAGCTTCGCCACCCGCTTCACCCTGGGCATGGCCAACGACCAGGGCACCCGCAAGCTGGAAAGCACGCTGGTGCAGCCCTTTGCCAAGGATGAACTGGCACAGGCGGAGTATCCCTGCGTGATGTACACCCACCGCTACCTGACCACCAGCCTCACAGAGGCAGGTGTAATGTGGATGGTGGAGAGCGGAGAATAACGCCAGAGGGGACGCTGTCCCCTCTGGACTCCCCTGCTTAAGGGATTTCATCCCTTAAGAATCCCTTTCGGGGATGGCGCTGCGTGCGCACATAAGCAGGGGGCACGGCGCGAATACGGTCGCGCCGCGACGCGAGAAAGCGGCGTTAACGCACACCTGTAGGGGCGATCTGTGATCGCCCGCACGTTGCACATATGCACAGTAGGCAAAAGGTGCAGCGGGGCGGGCGAACACAGTTCGCCCCTACATTTGCATTTCCTTGCAACTTGGCACATCATGCGAGTTTCCACCTCATCCGGCCTAACGGCCACCTTCCCCTCAAGGGGAAGGCTTTTGCATGGCCTTGCCTTGGCTTCCCCTTGAGGGGAAGCTGTCGCCGCAGCGACTGATGAGGTGGAAAGCCGCAATCTCCGCGTCGCGGCGCATCCGTTATGCGCCGTGACCCCCGCAAAGAAAAACCCACCCGGCCATCGCCGAATGGGTTTCGAAAGGGCCGAACGGCCCTTCGCGGGTTGTCAGGGCAGAGCCCTGACCGGGAGTGCAGAGGGCAGAGCCCTCTGCTTGGGGAGTCCAGAGGGGACAAAGTCCCCTCTGGTCACCACTTGTTGTTGATGGGAACCAACCGCTGGGTGGAGGTGGCGATGTTTTCGGCGTGGTCGCCGATGCGCTCCAGGTTGGTGAGGATGTCCAGGTAGAGCATGCCGTTTTTGGCGGAGCATTTCTTGTTCTTCACGCGCTCCACGTGGTGGATGCGCAGCGCCTCGGTGAGGTCGTCGATCTCCTGCTCCTTGTCCTCCACCAGCTGGATGGTGGCGGCATCGTCGCTCTGGGTGAGGAAGAGCTCGGTGGCGGTGTTCAGCTGATCCATCACCATGCTGGAGAGGTTTTCCAGCTCGGCCACGGCCTTGGCGGAGAACTTGATCTCCTGCTCCTGACGGGTGCGGGCGGCGTCCAGCACGTTGATGGCATGGTCGCCCACGCGCTCCCAGTCGTTCACCACATGGAAGAGGCTGCCCACCATGTGAGCGTCCTCTTCGTTCAGGTCAAGGCCGCGAACCTCCACCAGGCAGGAGGTGATCTCCTTGTTCAGGTAGTCCAGCACCTCTTCGTTGCGGTTGATCTCCTCCACCCGCGCCTCGTCCCAGCTTTCAAAGCAGGACACAGCGCCGGTAAAGTTGCTCAGGGCGATCTCGCCCATGCGCTGCACTTCCTTGAACAGCTGGGCAGCGGCAATGGGCGGCGTGTTCAGCAGGCGCTCGTCGAAATACTTGAGGTGCATGAGTTCGGCCACGCCCTCGCCGGAGTGCTTCTCCGGCACCAGCAGGCAGGCGGCCTTCTCCAGCAGCTTGGCCAGGGGCAGCATCAGCGCGGTGGTGGTAACGTTGAAGATGATGTGGATAAAGGCGATCTGCAAGCGCAGGTTCTCCGGCGCCAGGCTGATGATCCATTGATCCAGGGGCAGCAGCACCGTGAGCACCGTGAACAGCACAGCGCCGATGACATTGAACAAAAGATGCACCACAGCGGCGCGCCTGGCATTGGTGCCGGTGCCGGCGGAGGCGATCAGCGCGGTGACGCAGGTGCCGATGTTCTGGCCAAAGAGGATGAACATGGAGCCCTTCAGGGGGATGAGGCCTTCACCGGCCAGCGCCTGCAAAATACCCACGCTGGCGGAGGAGGACTGGATCACCGCGGTGATAACAGCGCCCACCAGCACGCCCACAATGGGGTTGGTGATGCCCACCATGGCATTGGTGAACACATCCCAGTCCTGCAAAGGCTTCATGGCGGCGGACATGGTGTTCATACCCACAAACAGAATGCCCAGACCCAGGCAGATATCGCCAAACTGGCGGGCGGTGTTAGCCTTCTTGGGCAGCATGGTCAGGATGAGACCGATGCAGGCAAACACGGCGGCAAAGTCGATCTTCACCGACAGGAGGAGCGAGGTCACCGTGGTGCCGATGTTGGCACCCATGATAACGCCCACCGCCTGGGTGAGGTTGATCAGCGCCGCGTTGACGAAGCCCACCACCATCACCGTGGTGGCCGAGGAGGACTGGATCACCGCGGTGATCACCAGACCGGCCAGCATGGCCAGCACCCGGTTGTGGGTCACAATGCCCAGGAGCTTTTTCAGGCGGTTGCCAGCGGCTTTCTCCAGGCCGTCGCCCATGATCTTCATGCCGAAGAGGAACATGCCCAGGCCGCCCAGCAGCGAAAATACATTCATGATGCTCATTCTTGCGATCCCTCCGCAATTCTTTCTTTTCTTTCCACTCTTTCTATGCTTCTATACGCGTTCATGATATCATGTTCATTTCCGCAAGTAAATGTACGATTCTGTAAATTTCCGTGAATGATTTTCCATGCAAAAAAAGCGGCATAAGCCGCTTTTTTGTTACCGTTCCGTCTGCTCGGTCATAATGCCCCAGCGGATGCCGAACCTGTCCACAAACACCACCCGGCAGGAGCTGTAGGGCGTGGCCTCCATGGGGTAGATGGTGGTGCTGCCCTCCTTCATGATCTCGTAGGCGCGCTGCACCTGCTCTTTGGTGTCGTACATCATGGTGAGGAAGTTGGAGTAGCACACGCTAAAGTCCAGATCGGCGTGGTCGCTCATGATGATGCGCTTGTCCCCCAGCGCCAGCTCGGCGTGATAGATCCAGTCCTTCTGCTCCTCGGTGAGCCGGGGCATCCAGGCGGGGTCGTTGGCGTCGCGGTAGGAAACCAGGCAGGTGATCTTGCCATCGAAGGCCTTCTCGTACATATGGATGGCCTCGCGGCAGCCACCGGCAAAGTTCAGCGTGGGAACGATCTGCATGGGTCAGATACCCTCCTTCATTTTCAGGTTGTACACCGCGCCGATGAGGTTCGCGCCGTTCATGTGGCGGCAGCGCTTCACCACGGGTGTCACCGGCAGGCCACGGAATTCAACCTGGCTGTTGATCGTCTCCTGCAGCAGCGGGATGAGCTGCTCCCAGGCGGTGATGCCGCCGCCCAGCAGGAAGGCCTGGGGATCCAGAATGTACTGCATGGTGATGATGGTGTTGGCCAGGTGGTTGAAGAAGCTATCGCAGCACCGGGCGGCGATGAGGTCTTCCTCGAGGGTGTCACACATCTGGGCAATGTTCTTGCGCTGGCCAGTCAGGTCGAAATAGCGCTGCTCCACCTGCACCGGGGCGCACAGCCCGGAGAAGCCAGCCTCCGCATCATAGCTGGGGAAGCCGTAGCCCACGTCCCCCGCCAGGAAGTGCGCACCTTCGTAGACCTTGTTTTTGTAGATCACGCCGCCACCCAGGCCGGTGCCCAGCACCAGCGCGCAGTAGCTTTCCAGTTCCTGCCCGCTGCCCGTCCACTTTTCGCCCAGGGCGGCGCAGTTGCCGTCCTTTTCCAGGGCAATGGGCACGGGGATGTGCTTTTTCAGCTCGTAGTAGTTTTCGCCGATGAGGTATTGCAGCTTGGGGGCGATGCAGGGGGTCACGTCGCCGGTATAGGGGTTGATGCCGCCGCAGGAGGAAATGCCCACGCCACGGATGGCATATTCATCCTTCTTTTCGTTATACAGGTCGATAATGGCCTGCTTGAAGCCTGCAAAGGTATCTGGAATGTCGATGGAACCGTTCCAGATGATCTCGCCCGCATCGTTCACCACGCCAGTCTTGATGCGGCTGCCGCCCACGTCAATGCCAAGGTAATTCATCAGGCAGCCTCCTTACTTTTCCAGCGCCAGCAGCTCCGGCACAATGTCCCCATAGGGACGATTCTTGCCGAAGAGCGCAGCGGTGCCCAGCACAAAGCTGTCCACGCCGATGGCGGAAAGCATCTCGATTTTGTCCGGGGCGGTGGCGCCGTCCACTTCGATCTCGAAGGAGAGGCCACGCTCGTTGCGGATGCGCACCAGCTCCCGCATCTTCCCGGTGGTAAAGTCCAGGTACTTCTGCCCGGCGAAACCGGGGTTCACGCTCATCACCAGCACAAAGTCCAATTCCGGCAGGATGTCCGCAAGGACGCTCACCGAGGTGCCGGGATTGATGGCGATGCCCGCCTTCATGCCCTTCTGCCTGATGAGGCTCACCACCCGGTGGTGATGCACGCAGGCCTCGTAGTGGAAGCAGATGCGGTGGGCAGGCAGGTTCAGGAAGGAATGGATGGCCTGATCGGCGTTGTTCACCATCAGATGCACATCCAGCTCCTTGTCGGAAAGGGAGGCCACGGCCTTGATATCATTGCTGCCCAGGGCGAAGTTCGGCACGAAGTTGCCGTCCATAATGTCGATGTGATAGCCCGCAATGCCGGTATCGTGCAGGGCAGGAATCTCGGTGTGCAGCCTGGCGAAGTCCACGCACATCAGGGAAGGATAAAGTTTCATGGGTCTTTCTCCTTACAGGGGCAGCGCAACGACTACGCTGGCGCTGCCCTCAAAGTGGATTTCTTCGTTGGGGAGCAGGATCAGGCTGGAGCCCTTGTTGACGGTGCAGCCGTCCAGGGTGATGGCGCCATCCAGCAGCGTCACCACGCAGAAGGCGGAGGCCTCGTTGCGCAGGGAGCCTTCCACATCCTTTACGGTCACGCTGTAATAGGGATGCTGGTACACCTTCTCCTTCTCGCAGGGGATGCTCTGGGAGCGCTTGTCCACATCGATCACCGCCACAGCCTTTTCCAGCTGCAGGGGGCGCTTGTTGCCCTGGGCGTCGGTGCGGTCGTAATCCCAGAAGCGGTAGGTGATGTCCGTGGACTGCTGGATTTCATATACCAGCGAGCCTGCGGTCAGCGCATGGAGCGTGCCGCTCTGCACGTAGACATACTCGTTCTGCTTCACGGGCAGATGATCGATGATGCCGTCCCAGTCCCCTGCGGCGATCTTCTGATGCACCTCGTCCATCGTGGCGCACTTGCAGCCGTTGATGATAGCGCCCGCCTTGGGGGCTTCCAGGAACAGCCAGGATTCATTTTTGCCGAAGGGCTTGCCCTCCACGGTCTGGGCGTACTCATCGTGGGGATGGATCTGGATGGACAGGTTTTCGCAGGCGTCCACAAAGCCGATCAGCAGGGGGAAGCCCTCGTACTTGTCATAGCCGAAAAGCTCCGGGTGGTCGCGGTAGACCTGATAGAGGCTCTGCCCGGCGAACTCGCCATTGAGAATGGTAGAACTCAGCTCCTCATTGCCCGCGGCGGTGTAGAGCTGCCCCAGAGTAGGAATGGTGCTGTCGCCGCCGAAGGGATACAGCCTGTTGGAACCCCAGATGGTGGCCTTGGAAACGGTGGAAAGGATCAGCATTTACTCCACCTCCCTGTACTCAAAGCTGTTGGTATCGGAGGCAGCCTTGTAGAAGGCGGCGGACTTCTTCAAACGGCGCTTGAAGCCATCCTCAATGTCCACCTCCACCAGACCGTAGCGGTTCTTGAAGGCATTGTAGGGGGAGCAGTTGTCGATGGAGGCAAAGAGCCAATAGCCATGGCAGTTGCAGCCATCGGCCACAGCCTTCGAAAGCCACGCCAGATGCTCGCTGATGAAATCGATGCGGTAATCATCCTGAATGATGCCGCTCTCGTCCCTGTAGCCGCCCTCGTTCTGCACGCCCATGCCGGATTCGGACACCAGCCACTTCACATTGCCGTATTCGTTCTTGATCACCATGCCGATGTCGTACAGGCACTTGGGGTAGATCTCCCAGCCGCGGAAGGGATTCATCCGCTTGCCGGGCATATCGTAGTTGTCAAAATACTTGCTGGGGTGGAAGGGCTGGCTGTCGTCCCAGGCGGACTCCTTGGCCATCACGCGCATGGGCTGGTAGTAGTTCACGCCCAGAATGTCCACGGTGTTCTCCTTCAGGAGCTGCTTGTCCTCCTCGGTAAAGTCGAACATGAGGCCTTCCTTTTCCAGCACGTCCAGGTAGGTCTGGGGATAGCAGCCCTTCACGGCGGGGTCAAGGAAATTGCCCCAGTAGAAGGCACGAGCAACGTCGGCGGCCTGCACATCGGCAGGATTGCTGGCGTCCCGGGGGATCACGTGGGCGGAGTTCAGGATGGTGCCGATCTCGCCTTCCATCTTCATCTCCCGGAAGAGCTTGATGACCCGCGCCGTGGCCATGACCTTGCCGTGCATCCACTGGTAGGCACGCTTGGGCTGATGCTCGTTGGGCCACCAGGAGCCGTCCTGGAAGCAGAGCTGGGGGATCACCACCGGCTCGTTGAAGGTGAACCACATTTTCACCCGGTCGCCGTAGCGCTTGAAGGCCTCGGCAGCATACTGCACGTACTTGTCCACCACATGGCGGCTGGCGTAGCCGTCGTACTTCTCATAGTAGTAGGCAGGCAGCTCCCAATGCTCCAGGCAGAGCACGGGATCAATGCCGTTTTCGATCAGGCAGTCGATCACGTCGGAATAGTAAGCGGCAGCCTTCTCATTCACGGTCACGTTCTCGTAGTCCTCGATGAAGCGAGACCAGTCGATGTTGAAGCGATACTGCTTGATGCCCGCCTGGGCGAACATGGGAATGTCCTCCCGGTAGCGGTGGTACAGGTCGCAGCCCACATCCGGGCCAACGGTGCCGAACCAGCGTTCCTTGTCGTTTTCCCACATCAGGTGGGGATAATGCTTCTGGTGGGGCAGCTTGTCGGCCTCGCCCTCCATCTGCCAGCCTGCGCCCGTGGCACCGATCTTGAAGGATTCAGGAAAAGTGTATTTCATTATGTATCAACCCCTTTAGGATATATTTTGCCCCATGGGGACGCCTTTTGTCAATAGTCAATCCATGATGAAAGCATAGCAGCCGGTTGGGAACAGGTTGACTTTACCTGCGGCAGAAGCGTATAATGACAAAAAATAGTTTTGGAGGACGTTTATTATGAAGCGTTTGGTCGCAATACTGCTGGCCGTGATGCTGTGCCTGTCCGCAGCATTGGCCGAGGATGTGTGGGCACCCCGCGAAGCGCCCGCCGTGCGCCATGCCATTTCCGAAGCGGAGAAGGAAGCCGCCATCCAGGCCATTCTAGACAAGGGCGAGTTCCTGTTTTCCGGCTATGTGGGGCAGCGGTACACCTGCATGAACCTGAAGTGGCTCAAGGAATCTGCGCCTACGGATGTCATCGCCCTCCTGTGGACTTGTGACGACGTGACCCACGGCGGCTGGGGCGTGCTGGGTGTGGAATCCAGCGGCAAGCAGATCGAGATCAAGGCCGCCTCCGACCAGCCGGACAAAGTGCGCCTGCGCATCATCCCCATTCAGGAGCTGATGGACTTGACCGGCGCGGCCACCCCCAACGACCTGCGGGGTCTGTCCATCGGCGCATGGAACGGCGGCCGCATTGCGGGGCTGTACTATCTGGCCGGGGACGTGGCGCAGGAGCTGCTGGATTATCAGGCACAGGTGGAGGAGGCGGAGCAGATCATCCACACCTACAAGGGCGAGCTTTCCAATCCCAATGCCATCGAAAATGCGAAAAAGCTCTACGAATACCTGAAGGAGATCAACGGCAAGGTGTGCCTCACCGGCCAGATGGAATCCACCTGGATGGGTTCGCCGGACTATGAGGTGAACTTCATCGAAAAGCACACGGGCAAGCTGCCCGCCCTGCGCGGCCTGGACTTCATGCACAACGACTTCAACGGCGTGACCAAGCGCGCCATCGCCTGGTGGGAGAAGGGCGGCATCCCCAGCATTTGCTGGCACACCGGCTCCGACTTCGCCAGCGGCTACAACGAGAGCAAGGATCACAACCTGAACTGGGAAGAAGCCCTCACCCCCGGCACCGCTGACTACAACAAGCTGCTGAAGGCCATGGATCGCGCCGTGCCCTACCTGCAAAAGCTGGAAGACGCAGGCGTGCCGGTTTTGTGGCGTCCCTTCCACGAGCTGGACGGAGGCTGGTTCTGGTGGAGTAAGGGCGGCAGCGAGAGCTTTGTGCAGCTGTGGCAGCTGATGTACAGCCGCTATACCGACTACTGGGGTCTGGACAACCTGATCTGGGTGCTGGGCTATTCCGGCAACGGCGGGGACATGGCCTCCTGGTATCCCGGCGACAGCTATGTGGACGTGCTGGGCGCGGACAGCTACACCCCCGGCGCCAACGGCCACCTCTACGCCGAGTGCCTCACCGTGGCGCCGGAGGGCATGCCCATTGTGTTCCACGAGTGCGGCTCCATTCCCACCCAGGAGGAAATGCAGGCGGCTGACGCTCCCTGGGCGCTGTTCATGGTGTGGCATACCGATCACCTGACCAACGGCCAGTTCAACACCACCGACAGCCTGAACGCCATTTACAACAGCGACTACTTCATCACCCTGGACGAGCTGCCGGAATTCTGATATCCGGCTGGAAAAAGGAGATTATTTCGATGCACAAGAAACTGCTGATCCTTCTGGCGGCGCTGCTGGTGGCTCTGGCCGTGCCCGCCCTGGCGGAGGAAGCCCCGGACATCACCAAGGAATGCACCATCAAGATGAATGGCAAGAACTTTATCAACAAGCCCATGACCGACCGCTATTACGACACGCACTACCAGCTGCGCAAGGGCGTGGTGCTGGAGGTGGAGAGTAAGGATGAGACCATCTCCGGCGTGTTCATCCAGCACCATGACCGCCCCGCCGGGCTGGAGATCCAGATCGAGCAGGACGGCCAATGGCAGGTGGTGGGCGAAGGCGGCTGCAAGTACCTCACCGAATGGTTCCCCGTGCCCGAGGGCGTGAAGAAGCTGCGCATCGTGAGCGTGGGTGAAACACGGCTGTTCATCAACGAGCTGTATATCTACGGCGAAGGCGAGCGCCCTGCCCGCGTACACGTTTGGGAAGACCTTGAAAAGGCCGACCTGATGCTGCTGGTGGCGCACCCGGACGACGACCTTTTGTGGTTCTGCGGCCTTTTGCCCACCTATGCAGGCGAGCGCGACCTGGAGGTGCAGGTGGCCTACCTGGTGCCCTCCACCCCCCGCCGCCGCCTGGAGCTGCTGGACGGCTTGTGGACCTGCGGCGTGGAGGACTATCCCCTCTTTGCCAACATGCGGGACAACCGTGCCGATACCCTTTCCGGCCAGTACAAGCTGTGGAACAAGAAGACCGTGCTGGAGCGCGTGGTGGGGCTTGTGCGCCAGACAAAGCCGGATGTGATCGTGACCCAGGACGTGAACGGCGAATATGGCCACGGCGCCCACCGGGTGGTGGCGGATGTGACCATGCTGGCGGTGGAGCAGGCTGCGGACGCCACCTGCTTCCCGGATTCCGCCCTGCGCCACGGCACCTGGCAGATCAAGAAATGCTACCTGCACCTGTACCCTGAAAACCAGATCACCATGGACTGGCAGCAGCCCCTTGCAGCCTTTGGCGGCGAAACCAGCTATGAGGTAGCCTGCCGGGCACTGGAATGCCACAAGAGCCAAACCCTCCGCGGCTGGGAAATGGCCGATGGCGACAGGATGCACAACAACCTCTTCGGCCTGTATTACACCGCCGTGGGGCCGGACGTAGCGGGCAACGACTTCATGGAGAACATCGTCAGATAACGTTCACTTGCAAGATGGCAAAACGGGTGCTATAATAGACCATATTCATTTATTCGTTAGGAGGAATCCCCTTATGGCCAAGAAAAAGTATGACTATCGTGCGCAGCAGGCGCACAAGCGCAACCTGCAGAAGATCGCCGACGAAAAGGCGAAGCAGAAGGAGAAGGAGTTCATCCAGAAGTACGGCAAGCAGATCCTCATCGGCGTGCTGGCTGCCATCGTGCTGATCGTGGCCATCTGGCTGGGCTGCAAGTGGTTTGTGGGCCCCGGCGGCTCCATCCCCAACTGGTTCGGCACCCTGCGCAATGTGGAAGAGGATTGGCTCATCGCCAACACCGGCACCACCGACAAGCCCAAGTATTTCAAGCTGGGTGAATACACCGCCCCCGAAGGCTATACCCTGGATGAATCCTATGGCCTCTACGAAGGCGACCTGTCCCAGCACCAGTATTACACCGCCAACGACGAGAATGCCGTGGTGCAGGCTGTGTATGTTTCCGGTGTGGGCGGCATCAAAGCCGAGCAGCAGGTCAACAACGCCATGATCTTCTACCCCGAAACCAGCGGCGCCAAGCAGGCTACCATTGCCGGCCATGACGTGCACTATGTCTACCTGGTCTCCACCAATACCCAGTATGACGAAGAGGGCAATGTGATCGAGATCCCCGAAGAGGAGCAGACGGGCGCCAGTGTGCTGGCCATGTACACCAACTCCGTGCAGGATTCCTGCGTGCTGGTCATGCTGGACACCGCCGAGGTGGCCAAGGCTGACATCGTGACCGAAGAGACCCTGCTGGCCGAGGCGGAGAAGTTCCTGCCCCTGCTGACGGTGGAAAAGTAATCCAATCAATCAACCTAAAAACCAGCCGATAACGGCTGGTTTTTCTTCTACCATCGGGGCGGGAAGTTGGTTTATAATGAAACCAATCCGATGAAACTCAGCACGAAAAGGAGTTGTTTTGCATATGGCACAGTTTGTGAAATTGAACCCCGAAGCCCTCAAGGCGCTGCGGACGATGGATCCCTGCCTGGTGTCCTACAATGTGGAAATGACCGAGGTCACCGGCGGCACCTTCTGGAAGGCTTATTCCGAGGCGCAGGTGGACGGCACCGAGGCTTTCGACCAGATCCTGGACTGGCGCAACATGGGCAACCTGCAGCAATGGTACGACCCCATCGACACCACCAACCCGCGGCTGATCAAGCTGGCCAAGGAGCTGGGTGTGGCGTGGGTGCGCGTGTCCGGCACCTGGGCCAACAAGACCTATTACGATTTTGACGGCCACACCGGCGGCAAGGTGCCGGAGGGCTTCCAGAACCTGCTGACCAAGCAGCAGTGGCTGAACCTGCTGGACTTTGTGCGTGCCATCGGCGGCAAGCTGCTGGTGTCCATCGCCAACTGCCCCGGCATCCACAATGCGGATGAACCCATCCCCTTCGAGCAGGCTGAATTGCTGTTCCGCACCAGCAAGGAGTACGGCGTGCCGATCTCCGCTGCCGAGTTCACCAACGAGCCCAACCTGATGGTCATGTCCGGCCTGCCCCACGGCTACACCCCCGCCGATCACGCCCGCGACCATGACCGCTTCGGCGCCTGGCTCCGTGAAAATTACCCCGAGTGCCTGTTCGTTGGCCCCTGCACCGTGGGCGATGTGGATATGTTCAACATCGGCAACGATGGCGCTGGCGGCGGCATGGCGGCGGGTATGCAGATCGTGACCACCGAGGAGCTGCTGGGCGAGTACAAGGTGCCCATGGATGTGTTCAGCTACCACTACTACAACGGCGTGTCCGAGCGCGGCGCGGCCATGGGCGGCCATTGGCCCTATGAAGCTGCCCTCACCGAGAACTACCTCTCCGTGGCTGGCAAGTGCGTGCGCCAGTACCTGGCTCGCCGCGACAAGTACGTTCCCGGCGGCCAGATGTGGGTCACCGAATCCGGCGACGCGGGCTGCGGCGGCAACACCTGGGCTTCCACCTTTGTGGATGTGTTCCGCACCCTGAACGAGCTGGGCGATTTCTCCACCGTGACCGATGGCGTGATCTTCCACAACACCCTGGCTTCCTCCGACTATGGCTTCCTGAAGCACGGCACCTTCCTGCCCCGCCCCAACTACTTTGCGGTGCTGCTGTGGAATCGCCTCATGGGCGAAACCGTGTATGCCACGGGCGAGGAGATCCGCGAGGGCGCTCATGTGTATGCCCACAGCCGCAAGGATGGCAAGGACGGCGTGGTGTACCTGATCATCAACAACTCCAGCGAGGCCACCACCGTGGAGCTGCCCAAGGACGCCGTGCGCTACACCCTGTCCGGCAACGGCAAGCTGCGCAGCCGCACCATGCTGCTCAACGGCCGCGAGCTGGTGCTGGGCGAGAACGACGAGCTGCCCTGCCTGTGCGGCGAGGAGCAGAAGGCCGGCACCATCGAGCTGCCCGCCCAGACCTGCACCTTCCTGGTTCTGTAATCCACGTCACGAAAGTGGCAAAGCCACTTTCGTGAATTTGCACTCCGTCACTGTGTCCGGCGTATACGCCGGACACGGCCGTTCCTCCGTGTAAGGAAAGTTTTCCGCAAGCGGAAAACACCCCGCCCCGTCGGCATAGCCGCCGGATACGAATTTAATCGAAGGGACTGCGGCCCGACTAAAGGCTGATAAGGAACTAAGTCCGACAACCAGCTGACAGCTAAGTGCATTCCAATCTATTAGTAACTAATTTGACGAAACAAGCAGACAACCCCGATGTTATATCGGACATGTCTACTTGTTTCGTCTTTTGTCTTGCAAAAACCTATTTTCAAACTTTCACTTCGACATCATAACCATTCCTGGTGCAGAGTGTTTCACTGGATATATTCATCAAAAGCTTCAGATGTATAACCTGTCAACGCAAAAAGAACTGTTGCTCGCGCTTGAACAACAGCTCCTCACTGCTAACAATCAATTTGCTTCTCCGGTTGTTACAATGACATTCATCCCATAGTAGAAACTGCTTGCATCAGAAACGCTCACATAAACCGCATACTGTGCTTCCACGCCACTGTTCTCCGGTGCAGGAATCCGGGAAATCTTCTCCACGGCTCCAACCACAGGTTCAGCCATATTCTCAATGTACTGGCAGCTGACATAGACTGTATCACCCACATGGATCTCACTCAGGACACTTTCAGGGGCATAGGCCACAATCCGCAGACTGGAATCCGGGTAGATCTCTGCGATCACGTGCGCGTTGGTAGGAGAAGAAACAGACGCAGCAGTGCTGGTAGTCGTATCCTTGTCGGACGTCTTCTTATCATCCGTCGCAGCCGTCGTAACAGGCGTAGGGGCAGCACCGCTGAGCTGAGAACCAGCCTTTTCGTAGACAGCAGAAACAATGCCATTGGTGGGAGCTACAACTTTGTCGTGCTGGGTACTGCCAGGAGCG
>JAFTPN010000033.1 GCA_017463245.1 Clostridia bacterium | reverse complement strand
GGAGAGCAGGTTCAGGCCGGGGGTTTTGACCTTCTCGCCATAGGCCAGCACGTCCTTCACAGGGGCAAAGCCGCTCTTCTGGGTGCAGCCCAGAGCCTTGTCCTCCAGGGTGGAAATGCCGCCCGCCTTGTTGCCGGGAGAGGGATTCTCGTAGATGGTCTGGTGATGCTCTTCAAAATAGCGCTTGAAATCGTTGATCAGGGCGACGGTTTTGCGGAACATGTCCTCGGTTTCGCAGCGATCCATCAGGATGGTCTCAGCGCCGAACATTTCCGGCACCTCGGTGAGGATGGTGGTGCCGCCCTGGGCTACCAGGAGATCGGAGAAGCCGCCGATGACCGGGTTGGCAGTGATGCCGCTGAAGCCATCGGAGCCGCCGCACTTCAGGCCGATGACCAGCTTGGAGGCAGGGCAGGGAACGCGGACTTCATCGCGCATGCGGTCGGCCAGCTCGGCAAGGAGCTTCATGGCCTCGGTGAATTCGTCCTCCACCTGCTGGCACACCAGGAAGCGCACGCGGGACTTGTCGTAGTCGCCCATGCGCTCCTCAATGAACTGCACGGAGCTGTTTTCGCAGCCCAGACCAAGCACCAGCACGCCGCCCACATTGGGGTGGGTGGCCAGGTCGGCCAGAATTTGACGGGTGTTGTCCTGATCGTCGCCCATCTGGGAGCAGCCGTAGGGGTGGGGGAAGGCGTACACATTCTCCACGCCGCCGCCCACCAGGGATTGCGCTTCCTTTTCCAGGGCGCGGGCGATGTCGTTCACGCAACCCACGGTGGGGAGGATCCACAGTTCATTGCGCACGCCCACCTTGCCATCCTGCCGGGGATAGCCCATGAAGGTGGCGGGCTGGGCGGCCTCAACGGTGGGATGGGTGGGGTGATATTCGTATTCCAGCTCGCCGGAGAGCAGGGTGTGCAGATTCTGCACATGGATGTGGCTGCCCTTGGCGATGTCTTCCTTGGCGTAGCCGATGGGGAAGCCGTATTTGATGATGTGGCCGTCCTTGGGGATATCGGTGAGCGCCACCTTATGCCCGGCGGGTACATCGGTGCGCAGGGTGAGGGTCACGTCCTCCACGGTGAGGGTGGTTCCAGCGTTCAGACCGGTCAGCGCCACGGCCACATTGTCTTTGGGGGTGATGCGAAGCAATTCAGCCATGGTTCAGCCTCCGAAACGCTCGGTCATAACAGCCTTCATGCCGCGGGCGAGAATGTCCTCCAGAGAGGCGGTGACGCTCTCCACAATGCCGGGAACCTTGATCAACTCGCTGCCGAAGAAGCTCTCGTTGCCCAGGAAGGCCTCCACCATCTCGCGGGCGGGCAGGGTGGACTTTTCAGCGAAGAAGCACAGCACGGCGGCGTCGTCCTGCAGGGTGTAGGTCTCGCCGTCGCGGGTGCATTCCAGCTTGCCATCCACGATCTTGCCGCCGTGGTACAGACCCATCAGCGCCGCCAGGGAGAAGGTCAGGTGCTGGGGCAGCTTGCCTTCCTTTTCGGCATAGACCAGCAGGCTGGGCATGCAGCGGGCGCGCCACTTGGAAACGCTGTTGAGGCAGATGGACAGCAGGGCGTGCTTGATGTAAGGATTCATGAAGCGGCCGGTGACAGCCTCGGCAAAGGCCATCAGGTCATCCTTGGGCAGGGTGAGGGTGGGGATGACCTCATCGTAGAGGGTATCCTGCATGAACTTCTTGATCATGGGATCGTTCATGGCGTCCAGCACATAGTCGTAGCCGCACTGGAAGGCCATGGGGACGAAGGAGGTGTGGGCGCCGTTGAGGATGCGCACCTTGCGCTGCTTGTAGGGCTTCTGGTTGTCGGTGTAGATCACCGGCAGGCCGCACGCAGGCAGGGGTAGCTCACTGGAAATGTCCTTTTCGCTCTCAATAACCCACAGGCCGAAGGGTTCGGCGGTGACAAGAATGCGATCCTCATAGCCCAGCTGCTGCCAGATGGCCTGATCCTCGCCCCGGGGATAGCCGGTGACGATGCGATCCACCAGGGTGGAGGTGAACACGCAGGCTTCGTCCAGCCAGCGCTCGAACTTCTCGCCCAGGTTCCACAGCTTGCACAGCGCCTTGACGCACTTCTTCAGCATGATGCCGTTATCGTCGATCAGCTCCACGGGCAGGATGATGAGACCCTTGTCCTGGGCGTAGTTGAAATGCTCGGCGCGCTCGTAGAGCAGCTTGGTGAGCTTGCCGGGGTAGGAGTTGGGCGGGCAGAGCTCCAGCTTGTCGCTTTCGTCCAGGACGATGCCAGCCTCGGTGGTGTTGGAAACGATGAAGCGCAGGGTCTCGCACTTGGCGTAGGCAGCGTAGGCATCGTAATCGGCATAGGCGTCCACCGCGTCGCTGACGGAGGTCACCACGCGGGACTGCTCCACCGCCTGGCCGTCCACCAGGCCGCGCAGCAGCACGGTGTAGCGGTAGTCCTGCTCCTTGAAGGCGGGGAACAGCGTGCCGATGGAGATGGGCTTCACCAGCGCAACGGAGCCGTTGAAGTCAGTCTTTTCGTTGGCGATGTCGATGAAATAGTCCACGAAGGCACGCAGGAAGTTGCCTTCGCCGAATTGCAGCACCTTCACAGGGCGGGAAGCAGCGGGCGCCTTGGCGGCGGTGAGTCGTTCCATAGGTTGATCCCTCCATCATTTTGATCGGTATATTCAGTACCGGATTATCACAAGCGTGTAAATGATTACATCATTTCCAGCATCATTTTACTCTGTTTTGGTGCGTTCGTCAATGGATTTTGCGCAATGCGGCAAAGATTTTGCCGGATTGGGCGGTGTTTCGTGAAAATATGGTTGCAAAAGTGATGAAAAGCGTGTATAATTCAAACGGAATCATTCTCTGTAAACACTTACACTTTTGCGGAAGGGGCGTCAACGTGAATATTTACGATATTTCCAAGCGGGCGGGCGTTTCCATTGCCACGGTGAGCCGTGTGCTGAACGACAGCCCCCACGTCAGCCCTGCGACGCGCCAGCGGGTCATGGCGGTGATCAACGACAGCGGCTATGTCCCCAACGCCTTTGCCCGGGGACTGGGCCTGAACACCATGAAGACCATCGGCCTTCTGTGTCCTGACGCCTCCGATACCTATCAGTCCCAGGCGCTGGCCTACCTGGAAAACGCCTTCCGCAGCCGGAATTACGATTGTGTGCTGAGCTGCACCGGCAAAACCCTGGAAGCCCGCACCACCGGCGTGGAGCAGCTGAAGTCCCGCCATGTGGACGGCATGGTGCTGATGGGTTCTTCCTTTATTGAGAACAATGATAAGGACAACGACTACATCCGCCAGGCCGCCAAGAGCGTGCCGCTGATCCTGCTCAACGGCTCCTTTGCCTGCGAGCGGGTGTACTGCGTGCTGTGCGATGATCAGCGCGCCACCATGGAGGCTGCCCAGCACCTGCTGGACACCGGGTGCAAGCGCATCCTGTATCTGTACCACAGCAAGAACTACTCCGGCCGCAAGAAGCTGGCGGGCTACCGCGCCGCGCTGAAAAACAGGGGCGTGGAGCTGGATGACGAGCTGCTGTGCTACTTCGACCAGGACAAGATGAGCGTGCTGGACGTGCGGGATCACCTGCTGGAAATGGAAAAGAAGGGCGTGAGCTTCGACGCGGTGCTGGCCAGCGAGGACAGCCTGGCCATTGGCGCCATGAAGTACGCCAGGGCGGCGGGCAAGCGCATCCCGGAGGACATGAGCGTGGTGGGCTACAACAACTCCAGCTTCTGCCTGTTTACCGAGCCGGAATTGACCAGCGTGGACAACAAGCTCAAGGCCATCTGCGATCACATCGTCGAGACCATGATGGGCGTGCTGGAGGGCAAGGAAATGCCCCAGAAGACGGTGTTCACCGGTGAAGTGGTGCTGCGCCAGTCTACCAGAAAGTGACCGGATCCACAGGAGTGGATTTGAACATAACGATCAATTTGCTTGAAGGAGAGAGAACCATGCAGGCATTTATGGACAAGGATTTTCTGCTGAACACGGAAACGGCGCGCAAGCTCTATCACGAGTATGCAGCCAAGTGCCCCATCATCGACTACCATTGCCACATCAGCCCCAAGCAGATCTGGGACGATCTGCAGTATGAGAACATCACCCAGGTGTGGCTGGGCGGCGACCACTACAAGTGGCGCCTGATGCGCTGCGCTGGCGTGGACGAGAAGTACATCACCGGCGACGCCTCCGACTACGAAAAGTTCTGCAAGTGGGCAGAGGTGGTGGGCAAGGCCATCGGCAACCCGCTGTACCATTGGAGCCACCTGGAGCTGCAGCGCTTCTTCGGCTACAACGGCGCCCTGAGTGCCAAGACCGCCGACGAGGTGTGGAACATTGCCAATGCCAAGCTGCAGTCTGCGGGCTACTCCGTGCGCGGCCTGATCGAAATGAGCAATGTGGAGACCATCTGCACCACCGATGATCCCATCGACAACCTGGAATGGCACCAGAAGCTGGCTGGCGACAAGTCCTTCAAGACCAATGTGTGGCCTGCCTGGCGTCCTGACAAGGCTGTGAACATCGAGAAGCCCGACTTTGCCGACTACCTGGCCAAGCTGGCTGCGGCGGCGGAGATGGAGATCAAGTCCTTCGCCGACCTGAAGGCCGCCCTCACCAAGCGCATGGAGTACTTCCACGAAAACAAGTGCTGCCTGAGCGACCACGGCATCAACTATGTGATGTTCGAGCCCGCCACCGAGGAAGAGGTGGAAGCCATCTTCGCCAAGCGCATGGCTGGCGAGACCGTCACCGCCAAGGAAGAGGCTGCCTACAAGACCGCCTGCCTGATGTTCTTCGCGGGCGAGTACAAGCGCCTGAACTGGGTGATGCAGCTGCACTACGGCTGCCGCCGCGACAACAACCTGACCCAGTATGCCAAGCTGGGCCCGGACACCGGCTATGACACCATCGACAACTTTGCTCCCGCCGGCCAGACTGCTGCGTTCCTGGGCGCTGTGGAGAAGGCTGGCAACCTGCCCAAGACCATCCTCTACAGCCTGAACCCCAACGACAACGCTGCCATCGACACCATCTGCGGCTGCTTCCAGTCCAGCGAGGCTGTGAGCAAGATCCAGCACGGCTCCGCCTGGTGGTTCAACGACCACTTCGAGGGCATGACCGATCAGCTGACCTCCCTGGCGCAGCTGGGCTACCTGGCTGGCTTTGTGGGCATGCTCACCGACAGCCGCTCCTTCCTGAGCTATCCCCGCCACGAGTACTTCCGCCGCATCCTGTGCCGCCTGCTGGGTCAGTGGGTGGAGGACGGCCGCTTCCCCCAGGACTACGATATCCTGGGCGAGATCGTCACCGGCATCAGCTGCGTGAACGCCCGCAACTATTTCAACTTCGCCCAGAAGTAATTTGCAGGAGCCGGAAGTTGTTTCCGGCTCCTTTTCTGTGCTTGCATTTCCTGCGTGGCAAGGCTATAATGGAGGCAAGCAAATTCCGCTTTTTTGCGAAAGGATGATATGAATATGTACAAGAAGAATGCCTGGGAACAATATGACGAGGCCGAGCTGGCCAAGGTGGAGGCCTTTGCGGCCAAGTATAAGGCTTACCTGGATGCTGGCAAGACCGAGCGCGAGTGCGTCACCGAGGCCGTGAAGCTGGCTGAGGCGGCGGGCTTTGCCGACCTGGACAAGGTGATCGCCGAGGGCGGCAAGCTCCAGGCTGGTGACCGCGTGTACCGCAACTGGATGGGCAAGGACATCATGCTGTTCATCGTGGGCGAGAAGCCCATGCAGGAGGGCATGAACATCCTGGGCGCTCACATCGATTCTCCCCGCATCGACGTGAAGCAGAACCCCCTTTATGAGGACGAGGGCATCGCCTACCTGGATACTCACTACTATGGCGGCATCAAGAAGTATCAGTGGGTGACCATCCCGCTGGCCATGCACGGCGTGATCTGCAAGAAGGACGGTACCACCGTGACCATTGCCATCGGCGAGGACGAAAACGACCCCGTGTTCTACATTTCCGACCTGCTGATCCACCTGGCCGCCGACCAGATGAGCGCCACCGCTGCCAAGGTCATCGAGGGCGAGGCGCTGAACCTGATCATCGGCAGCCAGCCCCTGAAGGGCGAGGAGAAGGAGGCCGTGAAGGCCAATGTCCTCAAGCTGCTGAAGGACAAGTACGACGTGGAAGAGGAGGACTTCATCTCTGCGGAGCTGGAGATCGTGCCTGCTGGCAAGAGCCGCGACGTGGGCTTTGACCGGGCGCTGATCGCTGGCTATGGCCACGACGACCGCGTGTGCGCCTATCCCTCCATGGCTGCCGTGCTGGACTATGAGGGCACCCCCGCCTACACCCTGTGCGCCGTGCTGACCGACAAGGAGGAGATCGGCTCCGTGGGCGCTACCGGCATGAGCGCCAAGTATTTCGAGAACACCGTGGCCGAGCTGTACAACTGCGTGCATGGCTACTGCGCCCTGGGCGTGACCCGCACTTTGCAGAACAGCCGTATGCTGTCCAGCGACGTGAGCGCGGGCTATGATCCCAATTTTGCGGGCGTGTTTGAGAAGAAGAACGCCGCCATCGTGGGCAGGGGCGTGTGCTTCAACAAGTTCACCGGCTCCCGCGGCAAGAGCGGCTCCAACGATGCCAACCCTGAGTTCATCGCACAGATCCGCGCCATTCTGGACGAGGCCAATGTGGACTGGCAGACCGCCGAGCTGGGCAAGGTGGACGTGGGCGGCGGCGGCACCATCGCCTACATCTGCGCCAACTACGGCATGAACTGCATCGACTGCGGCATTGCCGTGCTGAGCATGCACGCCCCCTGGGAGATGATCAGCAAGGCTGACCTGTATGAGGGCTACAAGTGCTACTGCGCCTTCCTGAAGGGTGCCAAGGCATTCTAATTGAAAATGAACAGAACCCCGGAGAGCAAGTGCTTTCCGGGGCGTTTTTGTTATTCTGTTGAAAGCTTGCGCCACACCTGCACCTCGATATAGTGACAGGTGTTGGCGATCTCCTGCATGAACTCATCAAGCGTGCCCTGGTATGCTGCGACTTTTTGCAGCAGCATTTCCTTGGTAAAAACATGGATGGTGCCATCCGGCCGAGGGGCGGACATGCTGTCACCCAGGGTGAAGCTGAAAACCTTGTCCGGGATGCTGGACAGCGGCAAGGTCGTGATGGTGCCGTGGTCAAACCAGCCGTGGAGGTAGTCGCTGCCTTGCAGCACGAAGGAGAGGGGATGCTCCACCTCCGGCTTGCCGCCCAGGCGGATGAAGGCCTGATGCAGCAGACGGTCAGTCTCCATGCGGCGGGGATAGTAGTTTTCAAAATCTGCAAAGCGCCAGAAGGCGGTAGCTCCGGCATTGGCCTGCGCAAGCTGGTGAGCAAGCTGAAAGGCCTCGTCCCTGGGCAGCCACAGGATGTTTTGCAGGGGGGTGCAGCTGGGATGGCAATAGTTGACGATGTGCAGGTCTTTGGGGTCGATCATCTGAATCATCCTCAATGGAAACGCCGGGCCGGAATTGCTCCGACCCGGCTTGGCTTTTGAAATTACATCACCACGGTGATCTTGGCGCCGTCGGTCAGCACGTCGTCGGTGAGGACGCCGGTGACTTCCACGCCGTTGACCAGGGTCTTCTGCACGCCGCCTTCGTGGTGGGCAGAGTTGTCAACGGTGATATACAGCTTCTTGCCGCGGAAGGTCTTTTCCATGGTGAAGCCGTCCCATTCGGCGGGAATGGCGGGGGAGATGACCAGGCCTTCGGGGGTGGGACGCAGGCCAAGGATGCCTTCCACGCAGCCCACCATCACGGTGGAGGCGGTGCCAGTCAGCCAATGCACATGGGCGCGGCCATGCTGGGGAGACTCGTGACCCTCGATGAACTGGGTGTGGACATAGGGCTCGCACTCACGCAGGTCGGCCTTGTCGTTGAAGGAAGCGGGGCAGCTCTCCTGGAAGTACTGGAAGGCGCGGCCGCCGTGACCCATGAGGGACTCGGCCAGGATGATCCAGCCCTGTGCCTGGCAGAAGATGCCGCCGTTCTCCTTGGTGGTGGCGTTGAACAGCTTCATCAGAGCGCCGTCGAAGTAATGCTCCTTGTAGCAGGGAGTCATGACCTCAACGCCGTAGCAGGTGTTCAGCTGCTCGTTGACGGTCTGCAGAGCGGCCTCGGCCTGCTCCTTGGTGGCCAGCTTGGAAATGACGGACCAGGACTGGGGATTCAGCCACATGGAGCCTTCCACATTCTCCTTGCTGCCGATGATGAAGCCCTCTTCGGAATAGCCGCGGCGGAAGCGGTCGTCCTCCCAGAAGTGCTCGTTGATGAGCTTCTTCTGCTCGGCGGCCTTCTCACGCAGGTAGGCGCGGTATTCTTCGTTTTCGGGGGTGTTGGGCATCAGCTCGTCCAGGATGTTCATGGCCAGGTACAGCTGCATGGCCACGAAGGAGCTTTCGCCGGCAGCGCCCAGGCGCAGGCAGTCGTTCCAGTCGGCATGGAGGCCAGCGGGCATGCCATGCACGCCCAGGTGGTTCATGGAGAAGTCGATGGCGCGCTTGAGGTGATCCAGCACGGTGCCTTCGCCATGGGTGGCGTAGGGAACGACCTCGTTCATGAAATCGGTGTTGCCGGTCTCGGCAACGTACTTATACACGGTGGGGAAGAGCCACAGGGCGTCGTCGGCACGGTAGCTGGGATGGCCGGTGGTGCGGACATAGCTCTCGTCCTCGGGAGAATCCTCGTGACCGGCGTTGTGGTCGAACTTCACCAGGGGCAGGCCGCCGCCGTGGTGCACCTGGGCAGACAGCATATGCACCAGGCGACCCTTGGCCATTTCAGGATCCAGATGGATGATGCCCTGGATGTCCTGCACGGTGTCGCGATAGCCCAGGCCGTTGCGCTGGCCGCAGTAGATCAGGGACGCGGCGCGGCTCCACACGAAGGTGATGAAGCACTGGAAGGCGTTCCAGGTGTTGATCATGGTGTTGAAGTTGGCGTCGGGGGTGTTCACCTGCAGGGCGCTCAGCTTGCCGTGCCAGTAGGCGATCAGCTCCTTCAGCTCGGCGTCCACCTTGGTCTTCACGTCAGCATAGGAATCCAGCAGCTTGCGGGCGGCGGAGGGACCCTTCATGCCCAGGACGAAGGCGATGGACTTGCTCTCGCCAGGCTGGAGCTCCAGCACGGTGTGCAGGGAGCCGCAGGGGTTGCCGTTGAAGCTCAGCTTGTTGCCCAGATCGCCGTCGATCACAGCCTGGGGATTGTGGAAGCGGTTGCGGCCGGTGAAGGCTTCGCGGCGGCCGCAGTAGCTCTTCACGGGGCTGCCAGCCAGGCCGAAGAAGCGCTCGGAGCCGTTTTCACCATTCTCGCCCACGTGGCAATACTGGTTGATGTGCTGGAGGATGAAATCATCGTGGAAGGTGGTGGTGGTGATGAACTGGGTGTACTGGAGGTTCACCAGATCCTGCTCGTAGTTGGATTCGGTGGTGAACTCGCAGTAGCTCATGGCAGAGATCTTGCGGGGCTTGTCGGAGGTGTTGGTCACCTCAACGCGCCACACCTCGTGGGTAGCACCCTTGGGCACATAGTACAGCACCTTGGAGGCGATACCGGCGTATTCGCTCTCGATCTCGGTGTAGGCGGTGCCGTGGCGGGTGATGGTCTTGTACTGCTCCAGGGGCTTTTCCACAGGACGCCAGGAAGCAGACCAGTAGTCGCCGGTCTCGTCGTCGCGCAGGTAGACGTAGCGGCCGGGCTCGTCGAACTGGTTGAAGGAATAGCGGATGATACGACCAGCGGCGCCGGACTTCACGAAGCTGTAGCCGCCAGCATTCTGGGTCACGATGGCACCGTATTCAGGATCACCCAGGTAGTTGGCCCAGGCCATGGGGGTACGGGGATTGGTAATGACGTACTCACGGGCTTTGTCGTCAAAATAGCCGTACTGCATGAGGGATGCCTCCTTAAATGGTAGGTGTTTTTCTAAAACGTTTTAGGCTTTCTGCACAGCAAAAAGCCGCAACGTCTCTTTCTTCGATCATTGTATCATAGAAAATGGAAAGATACAATAAGCTAACAGCTTAACAGCGCAGGATTTTTTCTGGCTTGACAAACCCCTGCGCCGTGCTATAATACAGGCGATTTCCAAGTGCACAAGCGAGGGTTTGATGATATGCAGCAGCTGTTTGGCAAGCCGCACATGGCGCGGCGGGTGATCGTGTTGTTTTGCAGCGTATTCATGATGGGTGTGGGCGTGGCCATCCTTGACCAGCTGGGCTTTGGCACGGATCCCTGCTCGGTGCTGAACCTGGCCATGAGCCGCAAGCTGGGCTGGAGCTTTGGCAACTATCAGCTGGTGTTCAACTTTCTCCTGCTGGCGCTGATCCTTCTGATGAAGGAGGGCAGGCGCATCGGCCTGGGCACCCTGGCCAACATGGTGGTGGTGGGCTATGCGGCGGACTTTACCACCTGGATCATCAACATGATCCACCCGCTGTATAACGATCCCATGGCCGTGAAGCTGATCGTGTTTGTGCCGACGATCATCATGTTCATGGTGGTGGCGGCCTTCTACATGTGTGTGGAGCTGGGCGTAGCGCCCTACGACGCCATTCCGCAGATCATCAGCAGCCGGGTGAAGAAAATGAACTTCACCACCATCCGCATCCTCTGGGATGTGAGCGCCGCGGCGCTGGGCTTCCTGCTGGGCGGCACGGTGGGCATGGTGACCATCATCATGGGATTCTTCCTGGGGCCGATCATTTCGGCCATCGCGAAGAAATTCCGGCCTTGGTTTGAGTAAAAGAGAAGGACTGGCGGTGTGCCAGTCCTTTTATGGTGCAACGGAAAGGGAAAATAGGCAAACTCACCAAAAGGCTTGACAATCAGCGGGGGGGGGGTATGTTAGAATTGACTAAAACACAGCACAGCCTGTGTGCGGTGTTGCGAAAAACGATGGGAGGTCTTTCTGTGAAGCGTTTCCTTTCTGTTTTGTTGTGCCTGGTAGTGATGCTCACATCGGTCACCGGCTTTGCCAGCGGCGTTGAAACCAGCAAGCCTATTACTTTTGCCGGATTTGAATTTGGCAAGACTTTCGATGAGATCCGCAGCGAAAACCTGATTGCTACCATTGATTTCAAGTATGGACGATACAGCGCTCGCTTTCTTGCAGATGCACTTAGCCGTGTCAGCGAAGAGGCATCCATGCGGAATATGGGTACAGCCTATTGTTTCACAGCCCGATTGAAGGAGGGCAGCAAGGTTGGTGGATACGATGCAGATCTGACACTGTGGTTTGTTTACCCGCAACAGGATGGCGTCCTGATTCAAAATGAGGGTGAAGCTGTTTTTTATGCAGGCGAGTATAGCTTCTTCTCGAACGAACAGGCACAGTATGACGACCTGAAAGAGAAGCTGGAGCTTGTCTATGGTGAACCCTTCTTTGAAGGTGCTGAACTAAAAAATGCTCTGGGTGATTTGCCTAATCAGGACGCCGTTTCCGGGTGGTATAGCTCGGACATATTCCAATACTCCGTGACTCACACGGTTTGGAAATCCAGCGCCAATAATGCAATGGTGGTTTTGAAGCGTCGCCTTCAGCTCTACGGAAGCTTCGAACACAGATTGATTTATATTTCGGATTGCGCAGAAGAAACGTTTGCGTATTTTGCTGACCTTCTTGCTCCCGGAGAAACCACAATCGGTGTTGATCTTGAAGGACTATAATCGTTGGATATTCCCGCCTTTCTCACCGTTGAGGGGGGCGGGTCTCTTATGGCAGCAAAAAGCGGAACCAGTCGTGTCAGGGCTGGTTCCGCTTTGCTATGTTATTGGAAACGGTGGAGGTTTGTGAGGATGAATTGCAGCATGTGCTGGTTCACCTCAAACTGCTGCACCAGCTTATTCGACCCGGCAAAGGCCGCCACGCAGGTGAGCTGGATGGCCAGCACCATGTCCGGCAGGGCCGTCCATTCCTCCGGGGTGAGGGGCGAGGCGGCATCGTAGCCCTGCCAGATGGCCTTGGTCACGTCGAAGAAGCGCAGGCGCTGCACCTCGGTGGCGTGGGGCCAGGCATCGCAGAGGATGCCCGTGGCGGCGTAGCAGATGTCGAAGATGCGGGGCAGGATGCGGGTCAGGTCGAAATCCAGGAAGCCCACCACTCGGCCGTCCGCCAGGAGAAGGTTATCTGGGTTGGGGTCGCGGTGGATGATCTGCGTGGGCAGGGCGGGGAAGGCGGCCTCCATGCGCGCCTGGTAGTCCTTCAGCCACAGGGGCTCGGGCACCATGGCGGCGCGGGCGGCGGGGATCGCCCAATCCCGCAGGGTGGCGGTGTAGTCCTCGGCATAGCAGAGCAGGGGATCGCACGACCGCAGAGCGGCGTGGAGTCGTGCCAGTCCTTCGCCCAGGGCGCGAGCCTGGGTGGGGTCATCCAGCAGGGCAAGGGGATCCACCGGCTGGCCGGAGGCGCGCTCCATGAGCATCAGGTCCAGGCCGTCCTGGTGCAGCACGGTTTCGCCGCTCTGGGTGGGAATGATGGCTGCGGCCAGCCCCTGTGTCCGCAGCGCCTGCTGCAGGGCGGCCTGGCGCTCCAGTTCACCCAGCTGGGTGGAGGTTTTGAGGTAGTGCTTCTGCCCCACGGCAAAGGTGGTCTCGCTGCGGTGGCCGGTGTTGGTGTAATAGATGTGGGAAACAGGCTCCTGCGCCATGCCCCAGGCAGAAAGGGCGCGGGAGAGGGTCTTCATGTCGATCATGCGGGGTTCCTCCTTCAGGTTCACGCGGGGCGGACGGGCGGCGCGGTGGCTGCGCAGATAGCGCGAGGGCGCACAGCCAAACTCCTTGCGGAAGGCCTTGTAAAACCCGGCGTGGGTGTCAAAGCCGTAGTCCAGCGCGGCGGTGATGGCGTCCTTGCCCCGGCTCATGTCCCAGAGGGCGTGGAGCAGGCGGCGGTGGGTGATGTATCGCCCCAGGCTCATGCCCGTAACGGCCTCAAAGACATGGTAGTAGTGGTAGAGGGAGAAGCCGGCGGCGTCGGCCAGCTCCTGGGCGGAAAGCTCGGCGCGCAGATTGGCCTCGATGGCATCCAGGCTCGTTTGGATAATGTCCCTGATCTCCGGCGACATGGCGGGCACCTCCCTTCGTGTGTTTCCAGCTGGTGAGGTCATTATAGCATGGATCGGCGGGAAAACCTTTCCTGGGTTGCGGAAATGAAAAAAGCCAGCGCGGGGCTGGCGGAAGGGCGTTATAGGATCTGATCGTCCTCAGAGGGGACGTAGGTCATGACATCGGCAACATTGCAATTCAGGATGCGGCACAGGTCGTTGATGGTGGTGACATTGACGGGCTTGTTTTTGCGGAGCTTATCAATGGTGGAGCTGGAAATACGGTGGTTTTTGATCAGCGTATAGGTGGACTCCTGCGAGTCCCGCAACGTCTGCCAAAAGGGTGCATACGAAATCATGGCTCCACATTCCTTCATGCCTTTTCCTGTATGATATGATATGAACTTTTTCTTGACTATAGTCGCTAAAGAGACTATAATACCAACAAGAGAAACAAGCGGCAGGGAGAGATGGAAATGGTGTAGCGAATGGTGGAGATAACATAATTGTGAAGAGAAAGAATCATATTGTAGGAGGATTGCAAAAGTGAAACGTTTTGTTGCATTGCTGTTGGCTCTGTTGATGTGCGCTGTTGTTGGAACAGGTATGGCTGCTGGCTTTGACACGAAGGTATTCGAGGATAACAATTGGAAAATCACCGTTGACGATATGGAGCAGCGCGGCTTCATAGACAGTAGAGATGTTATGAGTGCTGATATGAGTTACCAGCCAGAATACATTTATAGTGATAGCATGATTGGCGGTGATTGCCGCCGCATCAGAGTGACGCCCGATGTTTATCTTGGTAAATATGGCACGAGCAAGTTTGTGCCGTATCCTCGTATCTGGCTTGATATGCATTCAAAGTACAACATCTATGGCTGGATGATGGTGCAAAGCGTGATCATTAAGGTCGGCGATATGACTTGTACTTTTGAAGGTAATACCTTTGGTAACACGACAGACTCCAAGTCCTGGTATTACGGAAGCGGATGGACGACAGAGAAAATGGTGTGCGTATGCACTGATACGGAGTTTATGGATGCCTGGATTGAATCAACGGGTCCTGTCAAAGTGCGACTGAAGGGAAGCAAGGGGCAATTGGACTTTAACCTTCCTTCCGGCAGCGTTCGTGAAATCAAAGAAATGTTCCAATGCTTCCGCGACGCAGGCGGCTATTCCTATTTCAACGGATTCACCAACTGAATACAGTCGATCTCGCCTCCCTCCTCACCGAGGGAGGCTCTTTTCTATTGGCAAAAAGAAAAGAACCAGTCTCTTGCGAAACTGGTTCTCATTGGCAGGGGCACTAGGACTCGAACCCAGAACAAAGGTTTTGGAGACCCACGTGTTACCATTACACCATACCCCTATGCACTTCGTGCAACGTTTGATATTATAGCTGGTCGAAAGGGGATTGTCAAGCCCTAATTTGACATTTTTTCTTTTGGCGGCGGTGGGGGTTAAGAGTTGATGAGAAAAGTGCGCCGGGGCTTTACGAAAATGGTTTGTTTATGGTAAAATCACGATGGATATATGGTTGAGGGTGTGGCTGCGCGGGGCGCGGCGTGAAACGGCGGGCGGTGCCTGCCCAATGCAATGAGGTGAACAAGTATGAAGATAACCATGCTGACCATTGGCTCCACGGGGGATGTGCGCCCCTATGTGCTGCTGGGCAGGGAGCTGAAAGCCCGCGGGCATGAGATCACCATTGCGGCGTTCGCTGGCTTTGAAAAGCTGATCGCCGAGAATGGGCTGAAGTATTACCCCCTCTCCGGCGACGTGATGAAGCTGATGGCCAATGTGATGAAGCCCGGCGTGAACGGCGTGTCCTTTTTGAAAGAGTTCGAGGACTCCATCCGGGACATCGCGCCCGTTTTGCTGGACGACCTGACCCATGCCTGCGATGATGCGGACGCCATGATGTGCACCTTCTTCGGCAGCCTGTATTATTCCATTGCCGAGAAGCACAACATTCCCTGCATTCAGACCCACTATTTCCCCATGGATCCCAACGATGCCACGCCCATTTCCTCTGCCCCGGGGCAGCGGCTGGGCAAGGCGTGGAACCGCACCTCCTACAAGCTGGGCTATCTGCTCATTGGCCTGTTGGAGAAGCGGTACCTGACCCAGTGGCGCATCGACAACGGTATGGAGGTGCGCAAGCTGCAGACCAAGCCCGATTACCGCGTGGGCGACCGCACGGTGCCGGTGATCTATGCGGTGAGCCCTATGGTGCTGCCCCGCCCCAAGGCGTGGAATGAGCATATCCATATGTCCGGCTTCTGGTGGGACGATGAGCCTGTGGAATGGGATGCGCCCCAGGACCTGAAGGACTTTCTGGAGAACGGCGAGCAGCCCATCTACATCGGCTTTGGCTCCATGGTCAGCGGCGACATGAACAAGACCTTCACCAAGGTGCTGAAGGCCGTGCGCGCCTCCCGCGTGCGCGCGGTGATCAACCTGGGCTGGGGCGGCAAGGATATGCACCTCAAGTCCAACAACCGGGTGTATTTTGCGGATTATGTGCCCCACGACTGGCTGTTCCCGCGGGTGCGGGCGGTGGTGCATCATGGCGGCGCAGGTACCACGGCGGCGGGTCTGCGCTATGGCAAGCCCACGCTGGTGGTTCCCTTTGGCGGCGATCAGCCCTTCTGGGGCAACCGGGTGAACGCCATTGGCTGCGGCCCCAAGCCCATCAGCCGCGACAGGATGACCGTGCAGCGCCTGACCAAGGGTCTCATTGACCTGACCACCCACGCCAGCTACCGTGTGGCGGCGGAGGAGCTGGGCGCGCGCCTGAGCATGGAGACCGGCACCAAGAATGCTGCGGACATTGTGGAGCGGGAGATCCTTGCCTGGAAGGAGAGCCAGAAATGAACTTGTTTGAACGCATCGAGGCGCGGGTGAAGGAGCTGCCGGGGAAAATCGGCCTGTATGTGTGCTACCCGGACAGCGGCGTGGGCTATGGTTTCAATGCGGATATGCCCCTGGAGGCGGCCAGCGTGATCAAGCTGCCCATTATGGTGGAGGCCTTCCGCCAGAAGGAAGCAGGGCTGATCGACTTTGAAAAGCCGGTGACCATCTTGGCCAAGGACAAGCTGCCCTCCTGCGGCGCGCTGACCTATATGCACGACGGTGTGACCGTGCCGGTGGGGGATCTGGTGACGCTGATGATCATTCTCAGCGACAACACCGCCACCAATCTGCTCATCGATATGCTGGGCATCGACAACATCAACATGACCATCGAGGAGCTTGGCCTGACCGGCACCCGGCTGAACCGGATGCTGTTCCGGCCGGAGCTTTCCCGGCAGGGAATTCAAAACTATGTTTCTGCGGTGGATATGGGGAAGATATTGCAGGGGCTGCTGGCGGGTGAGATCGTCAGCGCGGAGGCTTCGGCACGGATGCTGGAGATATTGGGCGACCAGCGGCTGAACGGCAAGCTGCCCTTCTACCTGCACAGCCGGGACATCGACTGCGCCCACAAGACTGGCGAGGACAGCGGCATTACCCACGATGTGGGCGTGATCTTCGGGGAGGAGAAATGCGTGGTGTGCTTCCTCTCCAACGGGACGGACGTGCCGCTGGCGGAACGCGCCATTCAGGACATTGGCGCCATGGTGGCGGGCATTTGCTGAATATCCTGAACTGAATTGGAAAAAATGTTCAGGTTTTTGCCAAAAACCCCTTGACGAATGCGTATTCCTGCGCTATACTGCCAAGGAAATCAAAACTTACAGAAAGGAGGCCGCGAGAATGTATTACAAGAACTTTGCATTTGGAACCATGAAGAATTCTGCGGCCTTGTCTGTCTGTGAGGAGGTGCGCGGCTAAGCCTGCGCATATCTGCCTACGCATACAACACCGGTCGCATAGCATGTGACTGGTGTTTTTTATTGTCCCTGGAGACGGAAAGGAGTTATTTATGGAACAGAAGCAAAAGTCCCAGATCCCCATGATGAAGCTGATCTGGCGCTTCCTGAAGGGGAGCAAGGTCATGTTCGTTGCCAGCATCCTGCTGGCGGCGCTGACGGCGCTGACGGATATGGTCACGCCGCAGATCATCCGCGCGGCGGTGGACAATGCCATCGGCGGCAACGAGCCCACCTTTGGCCCCGCGGTGATGAAGCTGGTCAACGCGGTGGGCGGCTTTGAGTATCTGGGCAAAAACTTATGGATCATGGCGCTGGCGGTGCTGGCCGTGGCGCTGGTGAAGGTGCTCTCACAGTATGGGTTCCTGGTGACCAACACCCGTGCCTCGGAGACCCTGGTGAAGACCATGCGCGATATGCTTTATACCCACATCGAGCATCTGCCCTTTTCCTGGCACATGAAGAACCACACCGGCGATATCATCCAGCGCTGCACCTCCGACATCGAGACCACCCGCAATTTCGTGGCCGGACAGATGACGGGGCTGTTCCGCATCATGATCCTGGTGGTGCTGTCCATCGTGTTCATGTTCTCCATGAATACAATGCTTGCGGTGATCGCCCTGCTGCCCATGCCCATCATTGTGCTGTATTCCCTGCGGTTCCACAACAAGATCGGCGAGGGCTTCAAAGAGTGCGACGAGAGCGAAGGTCGCCTCTCTGCCATGGCGCAGGAGAACCTCACCGGCGTGCGCGTGGTGCGCGCCTTTGGCCGCGAGCGCTATGAGAAGGATCGCTTTGAGAAGCACAACGAGGAATACACCGGGCTGTGGGTGCGCCTGGCCAAGGTGATGAGCCGCTTCTGGTCGGTGTCCGACATCCTCAGCGGCATCCAGATCATGCTGGTGGTGGTTTTCGGCGTGGTGTTCTGCCTGCGGGGCGAAATGACCTCCGGCGAATACATTGCCTTCATTTCCTACAATGCGCAGCTGGTGTGGCCCATCCGTCAGCTGGGACGCATGATCTCCGAAATGAGCAAGGCTGGCGTGGCGGTGGATCGTATCGGCTACATCATCAGCTCTGAAACGGAGAAGGACAAGGAGAATGCCTGCACCCCCGACATGACCGGTGATATCGCCTTTGAGCATGTGAACTTTGCCTATGACGGCTGCCCGCAGATGCTCCACGACATCAACTTCACCATGAAGGCCGGCACCACCCTGGGCATCCTGGGCGGCACGGGCAGCGGCAAGTCCACGCTGATGCTCCTGCTGGATCGCCTCTACGACCTGCCCGAGGGCGATGGGCGCATCACCATCGGCGGTGTGGATATTGCGGATATGAAGCGCGACCATCTGCGCAAGAACATCGGCATCGTGCTGCAGGAGCCCTTCCTGTTCTCCCGCACCCTGCAGGAGAACCTGGCCATCACCAACGACGGCCTGACCCTCACCGACATCCGCGAGGCTGCCCGGGCCGCCTGCCTGGACGAGACCATTCAGGGCTTTGCCAAGGGGTATGACACCTTTGTGGGCGAGCGCGGCGTGACCCTCTCCGGCGGCCAGAAGCAGCGTGCGGCCATTGCCCGTATGCTGACCCAGCACACGCCCATCATGATCTTCGACGACTCCCTGTCCGCGGTGGACGCGGAGACGGACGCGAAGATCCGCAAGGCGCTGGAGCAGCGCTTCGGCAGCGCCAGCATCATCCTGATCAGCCACCGCATCACCACGCTGTCCAAGGCGGATCAGGTGATCGTGCTGGATCGGGGCCGCATTGCTGAAATGGGTACGCCTGCCGAACTGGAAAAGGCGGGCGGATTGTATCAGAAGATCTACGAGATTCAGTCGCTCTCCAAAGAGGAGGTGGATGCGTAATGCAACAGAACGAAAAAAAGGAGCAGCGCTCCCTGCCGTTTTTCGGAATCGGCAAGGTGCTGCCCTTCCTGAAAAAGTATAAAGCCGTGATGCTGGCCATGGTGATCTGCGGCCTGGGTTCCACCGGCGTTGACCTGCTGGTTCCCCAGTTCCAGCGCTATGCCCTGAACCACTACATTGCCGAAAATACCCTGGACAGCCTGCCCCTGTTCATCATTGTGTATCTGATCACCATTGTGCTGACGGGCGTGCTGAACTACATTTCCTGTACCTATGCCATGAAGACCGAGGTCTGCGTGAACCGCGACCTGCGCAACGCGGCCTTCTCCCACCTGCAAACGCTGTCCTTTTCCTATTTCAACCAGAACAGCGTGGGCTACATCCATGCTCGCGTCATCAGCGATACCAGCCGCATCGGCTCGCTGGTAAGCTGGTCGCTGATGGACAGCGTGTGGCACCTGTCCTACCTGGTGGGCGCGGTGGTGGTGATGCTGCTGGTGAACACCAAGCTGGCGCTGCTGGTCATTACCATTCTGCCGCTGATCGTGATCCTGTTCTCGGTGTTCCAGCGCAAATTGATCCGCGTGAACCGCGAGGTGCGCGAACTGAACTCCCAGATCACCAGCGACTTCAATGAGGGCATTACCGGCGCCAAGACCATCAAGGCGCTGGTGATCGAGGACAAGATGGTGCATGACTTTGTGGAGGACACCAGCGCCATGCGCAAAAAGTCCGTGAAGGTGGCGCACCTGCGCGGCCTGTTCTCCGCCACGCTGAACATTGCCTCTTCCATGGCCTTGGCCATTGTGCTGTGGCAGGGCGGTTACATTGCCGCCAGCGAGGTGGGCACCTTCTCCATGTTCATGTCCTATGCCCAGGGCATGATGGAGCCTGTGCGCTGGATCATCGACGCCATTTCCGACCTGATCACCACCCAGGTGAACATCGAGCGCTTCTCCCGCCTGCTGGAAACCAAGTCTGACGTGGCTGACTCCCAGGAGGTCATTGAGAAGTACGGCGATTCCTTCAACCCCAAGCGGGAGAACTGGGAACCCATCCGCGGCGATATCGAGTTCAAGGATGTGGACTTCAAGTATCCCGATGGTGACGAGTATGTGCTGGAGAACTTCAGCCTCAAAATACCCTTCGGCTCCAACATCGCCATCGTGGGCGAGACCGGCGCGGGCAAATCCACGCTGGTGAACCTGGTGTGCCGCTTCTTTGAGCCGACGAAGGGTCAGGTGCTGATCGACGGCCGTGACGCCCGGGAGCGCTCCCAGCTGTGGCTGCACTCCGCCATCGGCTATGTGCTGCAAACGCCCCACCTCTTCTCCGGCACGGTGCGGGAGAACCTGCTGTACGGCAATCCCAATGCCACGGAGGAAGAAATCCGCCGCGCCCTGGAGCTGGTCAGCGCCACCGAGGTGGTGGATCGCATGGAAAAGGGTCTGGACAGCGACGTGGGCGAGGGCGGCGATATGCTCTCCACGGGCGAAAAGCAGCTGATCTCCTTTGCCCGTGCTATTCTGGCTGATCCGCGCATCCTGGTGCTGGACGAGGCCACCGCCTCTGTAGACACGCTGACGGAGCAGAAGATCCAGTCGGCCATTGAGACCATCATCAAGGGTCGCACCTCGCTGGTGATCGCCCACCGCCTGTCGACGGTGAAGAATGCCGACCTGATCCTGGTGGTGCGGGACGGCAAGATCATCGAGCAGGGTCGTCACGACGAGCTGCTGAAGGCCAAGGGACACTACTACAACCTCTACACCCGCCAGTATGAGGACGAGGCGATTTCCAACGCATTTTCTGCGGGGTAATACATGAAGATCATTGACTATTTCAAAGACGAAAGACAGGAACATTGGCGGGCGCAAATCGCTCAGTATGAGTGGCGTGCGGCCAAATTCCTGGCACAGCTGCTGGCCGAGGGTACCTTTCACGATACCCTCGGCAAAAGCACGCTGTATCTGCTGACAGATGGCGATACGCTGGCCTCCTTCGTGACGCTGGCGGAGCGGGACTGCATTGATGCGCCGGAGTATACGCCCTGGATCGGCTTTGTGCATACGGCGCCGGAATATCGCGGGCGCAGGTGCGCGGGGCAGCTCATTGACCATGCGGTGAACGTGGCTGGCCAGCATGGCGCGGAGCAGGTGTACATCTGCACCGACCATGTGGGACTGTATGAAAAATACGGCTTCACCTATCTGGAGAACCGCGTGTCCATCTACGGCGAGGACAGCCGGGTGTATGTGCGCAAGCCGGATTTCCGCATCGCTGAACTGACGGAAGCCATGCTGCCTCAAGTGTTTGACTTCGAGCGCAGGCTGAGCGAGGAAGAGCCGGGCTACTACCGCTGGACGGAGGAAGCCGACTATCAGGACAAGGTGCGGGCATCCTTCCATGATGGACGCTTTGCCAACGCCCTGACGCTGGTGGCGGTGGCCGAAGGCGGGGAGATCGTGGGGCGCATCGACGCCTCGCTGATTCCCACGCACTTCGATGGCTCCGTGAAATGCTACCTGGACTGGATATGCGTGCTGAAAAGCTGGCGGCACCGGGGTGTGGCGCAGGCCTTGATGGCAGTGCTGCGCAGGGAGCTGGCTGGCCGGGGCATCGATACCCTGGTGGGGCTGATCGCTGCCAATGAAGAAGCACAGCGGTTCTACCGCAGTATGCAGGGCGCTATCATCCGGGACGAGGGGATTTGGATCGACTGCTGAGGAGGTACAAAATGACTTACTACAAAGACGAAGATCTGGTGATCCGCAACATGGAAGAAGCGGACGCACAAATTCTTACGGATGAATATACAGCCCAGGGATGGCACTCGGATGTTGACTATTATCTGATGCGGATCAGGGAACAGGCGGAAGGGAAATGCGTTGCCCTGACAGCAGAATTTCAGGGCCATCCTGCGGGTAATGTGTTTTTGTACCTGAAAGCGAATGAAGGTCTTTTCAAGGGGACGAACTGGCCGATCATCGTGGATTTCAATGTGCTGAAGAAGTACCAGAGAAAAGGCATCGGCAGCCGGATGATGGATGTGGCGGAGCAGCTCGCAGGGCAGTATGCGGACACCGTTTGCCTGGGCGTTGGCCTGAGCCGGGAGTATGGCACCGCCCAGCGGATGTATGTCAGGCGGGGGTACATTCCGGATGGCTCAGGCGTGTGGTATCAGGACAAGCAATGCGTGCAATACGAAACGGTTTGCACCGTTGACGACGACCTGGTGCTGTACATGGCCAAGAAACTGAAATGAGCCAGATGATCGGCTGATCATCTGGCCAACAGCGGCCACCCATGCACAAAGGTCTCCCAGCGGGAGGCAAAGTCATCCCGTGCTACGTCGCTTGCGGCGGCAAGGGGAACGGCGCACAGCACCGTGTCGCCATGCAGCATACGGACTTCACCAAGAATATCACCGGCCTGCACCGGGGCTTCGAGGCTCTGGGGCAGGTCGATTTCTATTTGCGGGAATGTGTTCTTCGGCACAACGCCCGTCAGATCGGCGGTGAGAACAGCGCCTACCTCGGCACCGTCGGCAACCTCCACAGGCAGGGTGCGGATGCACTCGCCGGCGTTCATCAGGGTGATGGACTCATACTGGGCGAAGGCCGTGTCCATCAGGCGGGCGGCCTCGTTGAACCAGTCATAGCAATTCAGCACCACGCCGATGATGCTCATGCCGTCCCGTTCCGCACCGAACACCAGGCAGCGCCCGGCGGCCTTGGTGTAGCCGGTCTTGATGCCGGTAGCGCCCTCATAGGTGGAGAGCAGCTTGTTTTTGTTGTTCAGCACCCGGTCGTAGTCCCGGCCTTCCCAGGGGATCTTCCCACGCTGGGTGGAGACAATGGTGCGGAAGGTCTCGTGGGTCATGGCTTCACGGGCGATGAGCGCCAGGTCGTGGGCGGTGGTGTAGTGGCCCTCCTGGGGCAGACCGTGAGGGGTGAGAAACACGGTATTTTGGCAGCCCAGCTCGGCGGCGCGGGCGGTCATCATGCGGCAGAAGTCCTCCACGCTGCCGCCGATGTGCTCGGCAATGGCTACGGCTGCGTCGTTGCCGGAGGCCAGCATCAGGCCGTAGAGCATCTGCTCCAGGGTCAGCGTTTCACCCTGGGAGAGGTAGATGCTGGTGCCAGGCACGCCAAAGGCGTTGCGGCTGCAGGTGACGGGGGCGGTCAGGTCGCCCTTTTCGATGGCGAGCAGCGCCGTCATGACCTTGGTGGTGGAGGCCATGGGCAGGGGCGCGGCGGCATTGTGCTCCAGCAGGATGCGCCCGGTGGCCTGGTCGATGATGACGCAGGCCTTGGCGGAGGTGGACACCTCCTGCCCGTGGGCAGAGAGGGGGAGCAGCAGGAGCGTCAAGAATATCAGCAGCTTCTTCATCACATCATGCCCTGGGGCTTGGCGAAGAGGTTCTTCACATCCTCCACCACGCCGGGGATCAGCTCCACCATGCGATCCGCCACGGTGAGGGACTGGGCGGGGAGCATCCGCACCGAGTCGCCGGTCACCACCAGGAAGCCCACCGGCTGCACCGAAACGCCTGCGCCGCTGCCGCCAGCAAAGGGGAAATCCTGCTGGGCATTGATGGGCTGGCTTTTCTTGTCCTGATGGGGCAGGTCGCCCCCGGCGGTGACATAGCCGAAGCTGACCTTGGAAATGGGGATGATGGTCGCCCCGGAGGTGGCTACCACCGGCTCGCCGATGACGGTGTTCACGTCCACCATGTCCTTGATGGAGGTCATGGCGGTTTGCATCAATTCACCAATGGGATGTTCCATTTGTTACGCCTCCTTTGGCTGCGGCTGGGGATGCTCGCGCCCTTCCAGCAGATAGGCGGTGAGCAGCATGGCCGCTGTGATGAGTAGCGTTCCCAGATGGGTGAAGAGTATGCATCGCGCCTGCAGGCGGGTGCGGCCGAGGAAATCCGGCTGGATGCGGATGTCTGCCTGATGGGGAAGAAAACGGGCTGCCTGCTGCAACAGCCCGGTGAGGAGCGCTGTGCGGGCGGCGTCATCAAGGCCGAGGCGAAGCAGGGCTTGCAGGCGGAGCTGGCTGTCCATCCGAAACAGTCGGCGGGCGTGGTTGCTGCGCAAAAGAGTGCCCAGGGAGCGCAGGAGGGACTTGGGCTGGGCGGGCATTCCGGCGGTGAAATGCGGCTGCCAGCTGCGGCCAAGCCCCCAGATGCGCACATCGAGGGTCAGGGCTTGGTCGTAGAGGAGGGTGAACTTTACCGGGGCGGTGAAAAGCAAAAGCAGCAGAAGAACAGGCATGGCGGCCTCCTGGTGTTTGACGGATGGGAAAAAAGCATATATAATGATTGCATTCGTATCAATGGAGGGATCAGCATGGTTGGATTGATCGGCGCAATGGCCGTGGAAGTGGAAAGCCTGATGGCGCAGGTGGAGGATAAGCAGGAGACGCGCATCGGCATGGATGTGTTCGTCAGCGGCAAGCTGTTCGGGCAGGAAGCCGTGCTGGCGGTGTGCGGCCCCGGCAAGATCAACGCCGCGCTGTGCGCCCAGAGCATGATCCAGCATTTCCACCCGGAATGGGTGCTGAACCTGGGTGTGGCCGGGGCAGGCGAGAGCAGCGTGAGCATTGGCGATATGGTCATTGCCACCGCCGCCGTGCAGCACGACTGCGATACCTCGCCCATTGGCGACCCTATGGGTCTGGTGAGCAAGATCAACCTGGTGGAGCTGCCTTGCGACGAGGTGCTGCGTGCCCGCCTGGTGAAGGCTGCCGAAGTACTGACCGATGTGAACGTCCACCAGGGTATTATTGCCACGGGCGACCAGTTTATCAACAAGGGCGAGGTGCGCCAGCGCATCCATGAGCTGTTCAATGCCAAGGCGGTGGAAATGGAAGGCGGCGCGGTGGCGCATGCCTGCTATATGCACGGCATTCCCTGCGGGGTGCTGCGCTCCATTTCCGACCAGGCGGATGGTCATAGCGATATGGACTATCCCACCTTTGTGAAGCTGGCGGCTGACCACTCGGTGAAGGTTGTTGAGCAGCTGCTGCGCCAGGTGTGAGCGGAAAAAGGCGGTTTTGTGACCAAATTTCGATAAAACATTTGTGTTTTTGGCCGAAGCAAGGTATAATGATACTGTATCGAATTATGTGCTTTGGAGGATGACGGATGTACAAGCTTCTGCTGGCGACGGACAAGCCGGAGATCATGGAGGCTTTTCAGGCAGTTGGCTCCTGGGAGAGCCTGGGCTTCAAGGTGCCGCGAATGGTGAGCACGGTGCAGGGCGCAATGGACAGCCTGAAAAAGCACCACGCCGACGGCATCGCCTTTGCCTTTGACGAAGAGGAAAACGACGCCCTGATGAATTATCTGTCCCAGGAATATCCGATCCTGCCCATTATTGCTGCGGGCAGGAACGCCGGACAGGTGACGGATGCGGTGGTGGAGCTGCGCTCGCTGCTCAACCGTACCCGTGCCGATTTTTCCAACGACAGCTTTGGCGAGGCTGACATGATGCAGCTTTGCAGGCACGAGTTCTTCCGTGCGCTGATCGGCGGCAAGGTGGCCGAAAAGGCCGATGTGATCCGCCGGCTGAACCTTCTGCGCAGCCGCATGAGTCCCGATAAGCCCTGTGTGCTGCTGGAGCTGGCAATGCCCGAGGGCGACAGCTTCCTCACCGGGCGCTGGCACTATGGCAGCGATCGCCTGGAGGTGGCGCTGCGCAACTTCTTCGGCATGGAGCTGGAGGGTATGCGCATTCTGGTGTCGGTGCTGCCGGACGAGCGCATCTACCTGCTGGCCTGCCCCATGCTTGGCGAGGAAGCGGTGGACTCCATTTCCGGTGTGGTGCATCACCATGCGGAGGAGAGCATTGCCCATGTGCGGGAGTACCTGGGCTTGCACCTGACGATTGCCGGTATTCGCGTTCTGCCCGGGCTGACGGCGCTGGCAGTGAATGCATAAGATTAGACTGAACCAACTGAGGAGGGGAAAACAATGGGCATTTTCGATATTCTGAAGGGACAACTCATTGATGTCATCGAGTGGACGGATTCCAGCAATGATACCATGGTCTACAAGTATGACATGAATGGCAAGGAGATCATGATGGGCGCCCAGCTCACCGTGCGGGAGAGCCAGGTGGCGATCTTCGTGAACGAAGGCCAGCTGGCCGACGTGTTCCAGCCCGGCCGTTACGAGCTGAGCACCTCCAACATGCCCATCATGACGGCGCTGAAGGCCTGGAAGTTCGGCTTCAACAGCCCCTTCAAGTCTGATGTGTATTTCATCAACACCAAGCAGTTCCTGGATCTGAAGTGGGGCACCTCCAATCCTGTGATGATGCGCGATAGCGAGTTCGGCATGATCCGCCTGCGCGCCTTTGGTATCTACTCCTTCCGGGTCACCGATCCCGAGGCCTTCCTGAAGGAAGTGTTCGGCACCTCCAGCCTGTTCACCGTGGACGGCGTGGAAGGCCAGATCAAGCGCACGCTGGTCAGCGGCCTGAGCGACGCCATTGCCGAGAGCAAGATCCCTGCCCTTGATCTGGCTGCCAACTACGACGAGCTGGCCAACTACGCCATCCAGGCCATCAACCCCAAGATCGCTCCTCTGGGTCTGGGGCTGACCAGCTTTGTGATCGAGAACATCTCCCTGCCTGAAGAGGTGGAGAAGTCCATGGACAAGCGCACCTCCATGGGTGTGCTGGGCGATCTGAACAAGTATACCCAGTATCAGGCTGCCGAGGCCATGCGCGAGGCTGCCAACAACCCCGGCGGCGTGGCCGGCATGGGCGTTGGCATGGGCGCTGGCGTGAGCATGGGTCAGATGTTTGCCCAGGCCATGGCACAGCCCCAGCAGCAGGCGGCTCCCGTGCAGCAGGCTCCTGCCCAGGGCGGCGCGTTCTGCACCGGCTGCGGCCAGCAGATGATCCCCGGCGCCAAGTTCTGCCCCAATTGCGGCCAGAAGCAGGAGGCGGCCAACGCTTGCCCCGGCTGCGGCAATGCGGTGCAGCCCGGCGCCAAGTTCTGCGCCAACTGCGGCCAGAAGCTGTAAGTCAATCATCAAAGGGACGCTCCTCCAGCGGGGCGTCCCTTTTCGTGTGCTCATTTGCTGCACTTTTTTTGCGCAGGGGCTGGCGCACAGGTCGATTCTGTGCTATGATAGGGGCATAAGTAAGCGCTTTCATCAACTGAACAGGAGGTTCATTTCATGAACAGACGTTGGGCAAAAGCTGTATTGCTGATCATGCTGCTGTGCGGCATGATGGTTCTTTCCATGGCCTGCGCCGGGGCAGAGGGGGACATGATCTTTGACGCCACGGCCGACCTGACGCCCATGAGCCAGGGCGCCAAGCAGGATGGCGACACCGATGAGGTGAAGGGGTTCACCATCCACTATTCTGCAAAAACCAAGATCGATGGCTCCAACAAGGAGTTTGACGATGGGTACACCGCCACCCAGCGCCTGAACTTTGGCGGCAAGACCCAGCCGGGCAAGGGAATGATCAACTCCGTGCGCTTTACGGCGGAAGGCCCCGCCACGGTGCGCATCTGGTGGGTCTCCGGCGGCGAGGGGCGGCAGTTTGCCCTCTACAATGCCGAGGGTGTGGTGCTGGAAAAGACCGCCGTCAATTCCGCCAAGAATGCCCTGTATATTACTGATTTCCAGCTGACCGAGGGCGGCACCTACTACCTGGGTGTGCCGGATGGCAGCAACTATCTGTTCAAGATCAAGGTCACCAGCGGCGAATTGGAGACCATCAAGGCCAGCCGCCGCGCCTGGGCTGCGGTGCTGCCGCCCTGGTTCCGGGGTGTGAAGGATCTGGGCGACGGCACCATGGAGCTGACGGTGCGCACCAGCGTCGGCTACGACGGCGGCGACGAGGTGGTGGTGACGGCTACCGACGCCCAGGGCAATGTGGTGGCCAGCCGCCGCTCCATTGCGGAAGCGGACACCCATGTGCTGAAGCTGGAACTGCCTGCCACGGGGGAGTATACCTTTTCTGCCTCGCTGAACCGCGAGGGCGAGGAAGGCAAGATCTCCGACCCGAAGACCAAGAAATTCGTGCTGCCTCTGGGCGTGCCTGCCATCAGCAGCGCCACCAGCGAGGGTGCTGGCGCTGTGCGTGTGGTGTGGTCGGCGGTGAAGGAAGCCACCGGCTATGAGGTGCTGTGCAATGGCGAGGTGGTGGGCAGCTGTGTTGAACTGAGCTACGCTGTTTCCGGCCTCACGGTGGGCGAGAAGTATGCCTTCAGCGTCAGCGCGCTGCGGGGCGAGGAGAAGGGCGAGGCTTCCGGCGAGGTTTCTGCTGTGGCCACCGAGGAAGCCCAGCGGGCATGGAGCTTTGTGGTGTACGGTCCTTCCACCAATGAGACGGACAATGGCTACATCGGCTCCATCAACGAGGATGGCGCTGTGACCGTGTATTCCGAGAATGGCAAGGGCAAAATTCAGCCCAACGCGGACGACGGCCTGGCCTTCTACTATACGACCATCCCTGCCGACAAGAACTTTACCCTGCGTGCCAAGGTGCATGTGGACAACTGGGATTATTCCAACGGCCAGGAGGGCTTTGGCCTGATGGCCGCGGACAGCGTGCCTGCTATGGGCACGGAGAGCTACCTGACCAACCAGTACATGGCGCTGGCCTCCAAGATCGAGTATTACTGGAACAACGGCAAGCTCAGCGATTCCGGCAAGAAGTACACCATGCGCCTGGGCCTGGGCGTGCTGGCCAAGCTGGGTCGCACGCCGGAAACCACCGAGGCCATTCTGGGCGTGACCTATCCGCTGGACACCACCGCGCCCGCCCGTCCCATTGAGGATGTGTCCAACTACAACGTGATTGGCAACAACACCAACCGGGACATTCTGGACAAGACCGCCGCCACCATTGCGGAAATGACGGACTTCGACCTGGAGATCCAGCGGAACAACACCGGCTATTTCATTACGTATTACGATGAAAACGGCGAAATCATCAGCCAGTACAAAGACTATGATCCTGCGGCGCTGACGCTGATGGACGCTGAGAATGTGTATGTGGGCTTCTTTGCCGCCCGCCGCGCTAGGGCGACCTTCTCCGACGTGCAGCTGACGGTGATCGATCCGGCGGAGGATGCGGCGGTGGAAGAGCGCCCCACGGAGAAGGTAACGCCCGCGGTGAGCATCGTGTCCGGCGCATCCTCCAACAGCGAAGTTTACCCCCTGTCCTGGGTGAGCAATGTGGCGGGCACGCTGGATGTGTACGTTGGCGAGCCGGAGGGCGAACTGGAAAAGGTGTGCGGCGGCATTCCCTCGCTGGCGGAAATCCGCAACGACTACGACCTGCCCCTGCCCATGATCGGCGAGATGCAGATCCGCATCGTGCTGACCCCCGACCCGGAGCAGGATATGGGCGAGAGCCGGGAGCTGGCCTCCACCCGCAGCGTTTCGGCCACGGCCAATGTGGTGTATGTCAACACCTATGCCAAGCTGGATGAAATCTATGTGACCACCTCCGGCACCCCCAGCGGCCTGGGCACCAAGGAAAGCCCCCTGAACCTGGTGACGGCGGTGAAGTACGCCCGTCCCGGCCAGACCATTCTGCTGGCGGAAGGCACCTACAAGCTGCACGAGCCGCTGCGCATTCCCCATGGAATCGACGGCACGGCGGAGCAGCCCATTCGCATGATGCCTGCGCCGGATGCGGCCAGCCGCCCGGTGCTGGACTTCCAGAAGCTCAGCGCGGGCATCATCCATGGCGGTGACTACTGGCACTTCAAGGGCTTTGACGTGATCCACGCCGCCAACAACCAGAAGGGCTTCCAGGTCTCCGGCCATTACAACACGCTGGAAGACCTGCACACCTACCACAACGGCAACACGGGCATCCAGATCAGCCGCTATGCGGGCTCTGACCCGGTGAGCGAGTGGCCCAGCCACAACCTGATCCTCAACTGCACCTCCTGGGGCAATGCGGACGCAGGCTATGAGGACGCCGACGGCTTTGCCGCCAAGCTGACCTGCGGCGAGGGAAATGTGTTTGACGGCTGCGTGGCCTACAACAATGCGGACGACGGCTACGACCTCTATGCCAAGATCGAGACGGGCCCCATCGGGGTGGTGGTGATCCGCAACTCCGTGGCCTACGCCAACGGCATTCTGGAGGACGGCACCATTGCGGGCAACGGCAACGGCTTCAAGCTGGGCGGCTCCAACATGCCCGGCGGCCATCAGCTGATCGATTCCTATGCGTTCTTCAACCGCTCCAAGGGCATCGACTCCAACTCCTGCCCGGACGTGATGGTGGAGAATTGCGTGAGCTACAACAACCTGCGCTACAATGTGGCCTTCTACACCAATATTGAGCAGGACACCGCCTACAAGGCCAGCGGGCTGATCTCCTTCAAGGACGCCACCATTGAGGGCGGCGACGCCTCCGAGGGGGATGAGTTCAAGCCCAAGGGCGCGCAAAACATGGCGGATTTCCAGAACGACACCTGCTACTACTGGAATGGTGCGGTGTGCGCCAATGCCTCCGGCGAGCAGATCACCGCAGAGGACTTTGTTTCCCTGGAATTCAAGGGTGTGGAGCGGCACGAGGATGGCTCCATTGACCTGCAAGGCTTTTTGCAGCGCAAGTAAGGGACTGAGGTGACAGGCGATGAAGATGGTTGTTTTCGGCTCCCTGAACATCGACAAGACCTACACCGTGGAGGACTTTGTGCGCCCCGGGCAGACCATTTCGGCTGTGCGGATGGAGCAATTCTGCGGCGGCAAGGGGTTCAACCAGGCCATTGCCCTGCGCCGGGCGGGGAACGAGGTGTTCTTTGCCGGGGCGGTGGGGCAGGATGGCGGCATGCTGCTGGACAATCTGGATCGCAACGGCATTGACCGGCGCTATGTGAAGCAGACTGCCGGCGCCACCGGCCATGCCATCATCCAGCTGGACGCCAGGGGGCAGAACTGCATCATCATTCTGGCCGGCGCCAATGGGGAGATCACCCCGGAGGATGTGGAGAAAACGCTGGCGGGCTTCGACAAGGGCGATCTGATCGTGCTGCAAAACGAGATCTCCTGCGTGCCGCAGATCATCCGCTGTGCCCATGAGAAGGGGATGATCGTGGCCTTCAATCCCTCGCCCTACGATGGCAAAATTGCTGAATGTGATATGACCTGCGTGGACTATCTGCTGGTGAACGAAACGGAAGGCGCGGCCATGGCGGGCGTCGAAGCGCCGGAAGCCATGCTGGAAGCACTCCATGCCCGGTATCCCCACCTGAATGTGGTGCTGACCCTGGGCGGGGATGGCTCGATGTATCAGAGCTGCGATGGGCAGCGCTACGCCTGCGGTGTGCATCCGGTGCAGGCGGTGGACACCACCGCAGCAGGGGATACCTTTACGGGGTATTTCCTCTCGGAAATGCTGCGGCACGGCGAGGCGAACAGGGCGCTGCGCATGGCCTCGGTGGCAGCGGGGATCGCGGTGTCCCGCAAGGGAGCGGAGCCGTCCATTCCGCAGTATAGCGAAGTGCAAGCGATCGTTGGATAAACCAAAGGGCAGCTCGTGAAGATGCGGGCTGCCTTTCTTGTTGCGAAAATATCAAAAATGTGTTACAATGCTGTGGCAATGTTGAGTAAACGAGGTGCTTCCTGTTATGAATCAGCGTGATTTTTCTGAGCTTCGCCGCCGTTTGAACCCGGACAAGCGAAACCAGCATGTGATCCGTGGCTGCTATGTGAGCCACGAGGGTCAGGTGATCTCCACCTTTGCCCAGCCCCTTTATGGCATGGCGCAGGAGGAAGTGGAGAAGTACATGGCCATTTTCAAAAAGACCCTTAGCGGCACCGCCAACCAGAACCTGCTGCCGGTGGAGTTTACCGCCAAACAGACCATGGAGGGCGAGGAACACAAGCTGCTGATGGATCTGCGCGCCACCGCCCTGAAGGATGACATGGCCGTGAATGAGTTCTACGAGAAGGCCATCAGCTACATCCAGGCGCTCAAGGAGCAGGAGGTGCAGTCGGTGGAGGCGGCGCAAACGGCCTGCAATTATCTGATCCTGCTGACCTACGATGGCTACGACGTGCCCTACAAGGACGGCAATGACGAGGCAGACGCCGAGCGCTCCACGGACGTGTTCAGCTACATCCTTTGCGCCGTGTGCCCGGTGAAGCCCACCAAGCCTGCGCTGGGCTATTTCGCCTCGGAAGGGGAGTTCCACAACAAGCCCTCCGACTGGATGGTGGCCATGCCGGAGCTGGGCTTCCTGTTCCCCACCTTTGAAGAGCGCAGCGCCAACATCTACAACGCCATGTTCTACACCCGTGACAGCGCCAACCTGCATGATGAATTCATGAAGGCCATCTTCGGCGCTGAGCCCCAGATGCCCGCCAGCACCCAGAAGGAGACCTTCCAGGCGGTGCTGCAGGAATCCCTGCAGGAGGAATGCAGCCTGGATGTGATGCAGGCCGTGCATGAGACCGTGAGCAGCATGATCGAAGAACGCAAGGCCGACAAGCACGCCGAACCCCTGCGCCTGACCCGGCAGGATGTGAAGGAAGTGCTGGAAAGCAGCGGCGTATCCCAGGAAAAGATGGACGCCTTTGACCAGCAGTACACCCAGGCCTTCGGCGCGTACACCGAGCTGCCTGCGGTGAATATGGTAACGCCCAGATCCTTCAAGGTGAACACCCCCAGCGTGACCATCAATGTGGATCCGGCGCATAGTGATTTGATCGAGACCCGCATCATCGACGGGCGGCGGTACATTCTTGTGCTGGCCGACGGCGATGTGGCGGTGAACGGCGTGAACGTGACCATTGGGGAATGATGATGAAAAAAACCACCGGCGAAAGCTGGTGGTTTTTTGCTGCGATCATCGTCTGATGTTTTTCGTATCGACGCGGAAAAGCCCGTGGCGGTTGCAGCAGGCGTAGATCCACCTGACCCGTTGGGGGCGGAAGCGCGCCTCGGCGCTGCCCTCGGGGAAGGTTTTCACCAGTTGCAGGGCGTTATCCGACACAGCGGCGATACAGGTGATGAAGTGATCCTTCTCCATGGGATGGTCGAGGGTAACGTAGTATTCGCCATCATCCAGGCATAGCTGAATGGCGTGGGCGTTGTCCGGCTCCTCCGGCTGGAGGGGAGGCAGGGTGATGCCGCAGCAGCTGACCACCGCCTGTCCAAAGGAAAGAATGCCGTTGCCGCACACCGGGCAGATATACAGCACCGAGCGCAGCAGGTTGGAGGCACGGTTGCGGTTGGTGACGCTCTCACCGGAAAACAGCTCGATGATGGAAATATCCAGCGCCCTGGCCAGGGATTCCAACAGGGAGATATCAGGGAAGCCCTGGGCGGTCTCCCACTTGCTGACGGCCTTGCTGGTCACGTGCAGCTGCGCGGCCAGCTCCTCCTGGGTGAGGCCTTTGGCTTCGCGCAAGCGGCGGATCATGGCGCCGGTGACGTATTGATTCATGTGATGATCCTCCTTTCATGGCCGCAGTATAGCACAGCCGCCAGCATGGCACAACCTACGCTGCGTGGAGCGATGAACACAAAAAAAGAACCAGTCTCTTTCAAAACTGGTTCTTGTGGCGGAGAGTTAGGGATTTGAACCCTAGGTGGGGTATAAGCCCACACACGATTTCCAGTCGTGCGCCTTAGACCACTCAGCCAACTCTCCATGATGTTACGTCGGTCACCCGCAACATTGCCTATTATACACATGGGGCGGGGGATTGTCAAGAGGGGAAATGAAAAAATTCGCAGATTTTGTGGTGGGGAAGCTATGCTTGCACATGGGGGTGGGATATGGTAAAATATATATAACTATGGAAGTGAAGGAGGGAATGCCATGAGCCAGACGGCGACGTTCAAGTGCCCGTCCTGCGGCGGGTATCTGGAGTTCGATCCGGAGGGACAGCGGTTCCTTTGTCCTTATTGCGGTGCTTCCTTCAATGATGAGGAGATCCATCAGCAGTCGGAAGCAAAAGAAGCGGCGGTGGAAGCGGCTCCTTCTGGCAGCCTGCGGAGCTATCATTGCCAGATGTGCGGCGCGGAGATCGTGACGGACGATACTACGGCGGCCACCCGGTGCTATTATTGCCACAACCCGGTGGTGATGACCGATCGCCTCACGGAGGATTTTGAGCCGGATGGGGTGATCCCCTTCCAGCTGGATCGCAAGGCCGCGGAGGAAAAGTTCCGTCAGTATGTGGAGAGCAAGAAGTTCATCGACAAGGATTTCTTTGCTCCCCAACAGATGGAGGACTTCAGCGGCGTGTATTATCCCTACTGGTTTGCCGATGTGGAGGGCGAGGCCAGCTTCAATGGCCAGGGTACCCGGGTTAGCGTGGTGTCCACCCCCAAGCAGACGGTGACCACCACCCGCTTTTTTGCCGTGCAGCGCGAGGGCAAGCTCAGCTTCCGCAACATGGTGCGCAAGGCGCTGACCAAGGCTGACCGCAAGCTGAGCGACGGCATCCACCCTTATAACATTGATGAAGTGAAGCCCTTTGCCATGGGGTATCTCAGCGGCTTTCTGGCGGAGAAGCGGGACATTGAGGCCGATGCGGTGAAGCCGGAGGTGCTGCAGGAGGCGCACGGCTATGCCCAGAGCATGATGAGCAGCAAGGCTGACTACAACAGCCTGAGCGGCAGCACGGAATTCCGGGTGAAGAAGGCCGACATGAAGTATATGCTCCTGCCTGCCTGGGTGCTGACCTACAAGGGCGAAAAGGGCGGCGAGCCGTATTACTACATGATGAACGGACAGACTGGCGCTGTGTGCGGCAAGCTGCCCCTGAAGAAGGGCAAGCTGCTGTTGTGGAGCCTGCTGGCGGGCGCTGCGGTGTGCATCGCCCTGTGCATTGGAGGTGCTGTGATATGGTAAAGCGCATCCTGTGCATGCTTCTTCTGGCGCTGCTGCTGCCCTGCGCGGCGCTGGCCAACGAGATGGTCATCGACGACGCGAAGCTGTTCAGCTCCTATGAGATCAGCGACATGGAGCAGATCATTCAGCGCATTGAGGCGGAGTATCAGATGGACATTCTGGTGCTGACCACCTACGACGTGCCCCAGACCTACAGCGACTATGCCATCCAGGACTATGCGGACAATTACTTCGACCAGCACGGCTACGGCCTGGGCGAGGACAGCGCGGGTCTGCTCTACATGATCGACATGACCAACCGTGCGCCCTGTATTTCCACCAGCGGCGTGATGATCGACTATATTACCGATGATCGGCTGGACACGCTGTTCAATGCGAGCTATGATGATCTTTGCAATGGAAACTATGGCAAAGCAACGATCGTTTTGCTTAATACATTAGAGAGCCAAATGGAACAAGGTATACCGGACGGTTCTTTCCGTTATAATGCGGAAACGGGAATGATTTTGAACGAATCAAGCAAATCTATTTCGAATGTTATGCTTGAAGCTGCGCTAACAAGTGTTTATGTGTTTATTCTAATGTGCATTGGAGGTGCTGTGATATGGTAAAGCGCATCCTGTGCATGCTGCTTCTGGCGCTGCTGCTGCCCTGCGCGGCGCTGGCCAACGAGATGGTCATCGACGACGCGAACCTGTTCAGCTCCTATGAGATCAGCGACATGGAGCAGATCATCCAGCGCATCGAGGCGGAGTATCAGATGGATATTCTGGTGCTGACCACCTACGACGTGCCCCAGACCTACAGCGACTATGCCATCCAGGACTATGCGGACAATTACTTCGACCAGCACGGCTACGGCCTGGGCGAGGACAGCGCGGGTCTGCTCTATATGATCGACATGACCAACCGTGCGCCCTGCATTTCCACCAGCGGCGTGATGATCGACTACATCACCGATGATCGGCTGGACACGCTGTTCAATGTGAGCTATGACCGGCTGGCTACGGGCGACTATGGCCGGGCAGCTGTGGCGCTGCTGCAATACCTGGAGCGCTTCCTGGAGGAAGGCCGCCAGGAGGGTTCCTTCCGCTATGATGCCGAGACTGGCCAGCGGCTTTCCGGCCTGTACAATGCGCTGACGGGCACCGAGATGCTCATTGCTGCGGTGGTGGGTCTGGTGGTGGCGGTGGTGATGTACACCAGCGTCAGCGGCAAGTATAACCTGAAGGGCAGCACCTACCGCTATGACCGAGGGGCAAACACTGACTGCCAGTTTACGAAAAACGAGGAACAGTACCTGCGTCAGAGCACCAATGTGATGCGCCACGCCACCAACAATGGCGGGCGCAGCGGCGGCGGCTACAGCGGCGGAAGCAGCCGCGGCAGCAGCGTGCACCGTTCCTCCGGCGGACGCTCCCATGGCGGCGGCGTGGGTCGCCGGTTCTGATGCTGTGATTTTCCAGCATGATGCTTGGGCTCCCTGCATAGACTTTTGCTGTGCAGGGAGCTTTCCTTTTTGCACGAATTGGTTCTTGACAGCGGGTGCCTTCCGGCATATAATGTTCCCAGAAGCTCCTGGGGTGCGCGACAGCGTTCCGATTGTTCCCCGACATTTCATAAATGGAGCCCGGGTCCAAGTGTAGTGATGTCATGCCCCCGTCCGCAAGGATGCCAGGGGACGGCAGAGGCTATCGGCAGGGCACCAGCCTGCTTAACAGAGCGGGTGAAAATACGGGCGCATCGGTACTCTGGGGCTATTTTTAGTCAAGCATGGGCAGCAGCGCAGGCTGTTGTCCTTTTTTGCATATGGGGGAGATTACGATGGTGATTTGATGTTTGGCGAGCCGAAAATCATAATAAGGAGACAAACGATGAAAAACATTACCCACCATCAATACCGCATCCTGTGCGATCACATGGATGTGTATCAATTCATGACGGAAATCTACGAGCGGGACTGGCGCAACGGTGTGCCTGCGCCCTTCCTGGAATACGCCCTTTGCTCCGACTGGATGGACAAGAGCTATATGCACCGCTGCCGCATCTGGAAGGACGGGGAGAAGATCGTGGCCATGGTGTTCATGGAGAACCCGGTGACGGATGCATATTTCTCCCTGCGCCCCGGCTATGAGGAGCTGGCGGAGGAGATGATCGCCTACGCCCGCGACCATATGCCCAACATGGAGGGCAAGCAGCGACTGATCCTCTTCGGCGGACAGACGGCGCTGCTCTGTGCGGCAGAGAAGGCTGGCTACAAGAAGGTCTGGGAAGATGTGGACTGCATCTATGATTTTTCCAAGCCGCTGGAGTATCAGCTGCGGTCGGGGTATCGTTTTGCGGATATTCCGCTGGATGTGGCGAAGATATCCGAATGCTGCTGGAAGGGTTTCGGCCATGAAGCAGAGGAAGGCCCCTGGCCCGGCAGCTGCGAGATGGATATGTCCCTGCTGGCTGCACCCCATGCCACCTTTGAACACGCCATTGCCATTGAGAACGAGGCGGGCGAGTATGTGTGCTATGCGGGCATGTGGTGGACGCCGGAGAATCACCTGGCGTACATGGAGCCGCTTTGCACCGTGCCGGAGCATCAGCACAAGGGTCTGGCTGCGGCGGCGCTCAGCGAGCTCTACCGCAGGCTGAAGCCCCTGGGCGCCACGCACATGACGGGCGGGACGAATCCCTTCTATCAGAAGATCGGGTATGAGCCGGTGGTGCGATGGACGTATTGGGAGAAACACTGACCGTATTTGATTGTCAAAGGGTTTTGACAGGTTGGTTTTGACCGATGACAAGCGATTTTGATAGACGAACGGATGAAAACCACGTTATCCTGCCGATGCAAGGAGGCGCAGAAACATGAAGCTTGGCGAACAGATCAAGAGGCTCCGGGCGGAGCAGAATCTTTCCCAGGAGGAATTGGCGGAGAAGGTGTTTGTATCCCGTCAGTCGATTTCCAACTGGGAGAACGATAAAACCTACCCGGACATCAAGAGCCTGCTGCTGCTTGGCGAAGTGTTTTCTGTGTCCCTTGACACATTGATCAAAGGAGACGTGGAAACAATGAAAATGGAAATCAATGCGCAGGAAGAAAGAGAGATCCGAAGAAATAGTGTGATCTTTGGCGTGCTGCTTGTTTTGCTGGTGCTGACGCCTGTGCCGCTTGGTCACTTCATGGGATGGTGGGGCATACTGGCGTGGCTGATCCTGGCGGGGGCCGTGGCGGTTTTTGCTTTCAAGCTCGAGGCGTATAAGAAGAAGCACAACATCTACACATTCCAGGAGATCGTGGCCTATTCGGAGGGCAAACAATTAACGCAATTGGAAAAGGCAAAGGAAGAAGGAAAACGCCCTTATCAGCAGTTTTTGATCGGTGCGATTGCTTTCATCGGTACGTTTATCATATGTGAGCTGATGGATAAGCTTTTCACCAAGCTGCTTTGACGGAAAAAGCTTGACAATCCTTCTGCTTGTTGGCTATAATATGCCTTACAAGCGTTGAAAGAGAGAGTACCCTGTGCCAATGTGCCAAGAGAGCTGCGGTAGGTGAGAGGCAGCCGCGGAGGGCGGGGGAACATGGCTCCGGAGCTTCGCGGCTGAGGGTTCGCCTTAGGCTGCGACGGGTCGCGCCGTTATGCGTATGATGAGCGACAAATCAGGGTGGCAACGCGGAGAGAGGGACTTCGTCCCATTAAAGTGTCTCGCTTTTCTCCGCCCCTCGATCACAAGAGGGGTGGAGTTTTTCTTTTGTCTGCCCCATCAACAAGGAGGATACCCCCATGTGCCAGGAGTGCAAGAAGAAGTTCTACATCACCACACCCATCTACTACCCCAGCGGCAATATGCACATCGGCCACACCTACACCACCGTGGCTGCCGATACCATGACCCGCTTCAAGCGCCTGACCGGCCATGACGCCTATTTCCTCACCGGCACGGACGAGCATGGCCAGAAGATCGAAATGAAGGCTGCCGAGGCGGGCGTGACCCCAAAGGAGTTCGTGGACAAGATCGTGGCGGAGACCAAGAAGCTGTGGGAGCTGATGAACATCCAGTACGATGATTTCATCCGCACCACCGACGAGCGCCACGAGAAGATCGTGCAGAAGATCTTCCGCCAGTTCTACGAGCAGGGCGACATCTACAAGAGCGAATACGAGGGCATGTACTGCACGCCCTGCGAGTCCTTCTGGACGCCCAGCCAGCTGGTGGAGAAGAACGGCGAGAAGGTCTGCCCCGACTGCGGCCGTCCCTGCCAGCCCATGAAGGAGGAAAGCTACTTCTTCCGCATGAGCAAGTATCAGGACTGGCTGATCGACTACATCGAGACCCATCCTGATTTCATCCAGCCTGCTGCCCGTGCAAACGAGATGCTGAACAACTTCCTGCGTCCCGGCCTGCAGGATCTGTGCGTGAGCCGCACCAGCTTCAAGTGGGGCGTGCCTGTGGACTTTGACGACAAGCACGTGGTGTATGTGTGGATCGACGCCCTGAGCAACTACATCACCGCCCTGGGCTACGGCACCGATCACGACGAGCTGATGCAGAAATACTGGCCTGCCAATGTGCATCTGGTGGGCAAGGAGATCGTGCGCTTCCACACCATTTACTGGCCCATCATGCTGCATGCCCTGGGTCTGGAGCTGCCCAAGCAGGTGTTCGGCCACGGCTGGCTGCTCTTCGGCGGCGACCGTATGGCCAAGTCCAAGGGCAATGTGCAGTATGCCCAGCCCATCGTGGCTCGCTACGGCTGCGACGCCCTGCGCTACTACCTCATGCGCGAGATGCCCTTCGGCGCCGACGGCAACTACACCAACGAGGCCTTCCTGACCCGCATGAACGCCGACCTGGCCAACGACCTGGGCAACCTGGTGAGCCGCACGGTGGCAATGATCGAGAAGTACTTCGGCGGCGTGGTGCCCGCCTGGACGGACGCCGTGGACGCCGAGCTGGACAAGCCCCTGCATGAGCATTGCGCGGCGCTGCCCTCCCTGGTGGAGGCGCAGATGGATAAGCTGCAGTACAGCCAGGCGCTGGCGGAGATCTGGAAGGTCATCGGCGAGTGCAATAAGTATATCGACCTGACCCAGCCCTGGATCCTGGGCAAGGATCCCGCGAAGAAGGATCGCCTGGCCAATGTGCTGCTGACGCTGGCGGAGTGCGTCCGCTATGTGGCGGTGCTGATCTATCCCTTCATGCCTACAACGCCGGAGCGCATCTTCCAGCAGCTGGGCGTGACCGACGAAGCCCTCAAGACCTGGGATTCCCTGGCCACCTTCGGCCAGCTGCCCGAAGGCACCAAGGTGTGCAAGGGTGAGGCGCTGTTCCCCCGCATTGACGTGAAGAAGGAGCTGGAAGTGCTGAATCCTTCCCAGCCGGAGGAAGCCCCCAAGGCTGAACCCAAGCAGGAAAAGAAGGCCGAAAAAAAGCAGGAGAAGAAGCACGAGGAGCCGGAGTATCCTGCGGAGATCAACATTGATACCTTCTTCCAGTCGAAGATCCAGGTGGGTCGTGTGCTGGAATGCACCAATGTGCCCAAGTCCAAGAAGCTTTTGCAGTTCCGCCTGTCCTTCGGCAAGGACGGCGAACGCACCATCCTCTCCGGCATTGCCCAGTATTATCCCGATCCCGCCGCGCTGGTGGGCAAGCAGATCGTGGCCATCACCAACCTGAAACCCCGCATGATGATGGGCATTGAGAGCCACGGCATGATCCTTTCCGCGGTGGATGGCAACGACAACCTGCGCCTGGTCTCCGTGGGCGAGGGCGTGGAGGACGGTGCCATCGTGGGATGATGGAGCTGTTTGATTCCCATTGCCATGTGGACGAACCCAAGTTTGACGCCGACCGGGACGAGGCTCTTGCCCGAATGCTGGAGCGGGGCGTGACCCGGTATGCGGTGATCGGCTCTGACATGGAAAGCTCCCGGCACGCGGCGGACTTTGCTGCGTGCCACGGGGGCTGCTACGCCGCCGTGGGCATTCATCCCCATGAGGCCAAAACCATGAAGGATGGCGATCTTGACCTGCTGGCCGCGTGGCTGAAGGAGGACAAGGTGGTGGCGCTGGGGGAGATCGGCCTGGACTACTACTACGACCTTTCGCCCCGGGAGGTTCAATTGGCCGTGTGCGAGCAGCAGATGGAGCTGGCCTGGCAGCTGAACGTTCCCGTGGCCTACCATGTGCGGGACGCCCATCAGGATATGATCGACCTGATGAAGCGCCACAAGGGGAAGCTGACCGGCGGCATCATCCATTGCTTTTCCGGCAGCTGGGAGATCGCCAAGGAGTACCTCAAGCTGGGGTACTACATCAGCTTTGCCGGGCCGGTGACCTTCAAGAAGGCACCCAAATTGCAGGAGGCGGCCATCAATGTGCCGCGGGACAGGCTGCTGATCGAGACGGACAGCCCGTACCTTGCGCCGGAACCCGTGCGCGGCCGCCGCAACGAGCCTGGCAATGTGCGCTATGTGGCGGAGAAGATCGCTGCGCTTCGCGGTGAAACGCTGGAAGAGCTGGCGGCGTATACCACACAGAATGCCATGGATGTGTATCGCATCAAGGAGTGATGCAAAGTGGAAGCAAAGCTGGCGGTCAAGGCTATCATACTGAACCGTGAGCTGCACAAGCCGCTGCTAATCATTGCTTACCTTTGCTATACGCAATCCCGGCAGGTGCAGCTGAGCTGCGAGCATCAGGCATACTGCTGGGCTGACCGGGCGGAATGCGAAAGGCTGCTGCCGGATGCGATCCTGAAGGATTTTCATGCGCACCATGTGTTTGAGCTTGTGGGACTAAAGTGAACGGCAGCCTGGGGAGAAGAAGCTTCCCGGGCTGTTTTTTCTTTACCGATGGTTTGAACTATGCTATAATGAAATAACAGAAATTCATTGAAAATGGAGGTGCTACCATGCCCATCACCTGGCTGCCTTTGCCCGCAGATGTCTCTGCTCCGCGCAAGGTCTGATAGGACGATGCCTGCACGGAGCAAGTGACCTGATTGACTGATCGTCCGCATTGGGCTTTGCGCTGCTTACATGATTCAAAATAATTGTAAGGAGCAAAGCCATGAAAAAGTTTACGATCATCAAAGAACTGCGGAAGTTTCTGATCCTGTGGAGTTCCCAGGCTGTATCTGCCCTTGGTACAGCCATGACCAATTATGCGCTGACCATCTGGGTTTACGGCCAGGAGGGAACCGCCTCCAGCACAACGCTGCTGACGCTGTGTTCCTTTTTGCCCACGATCCTCTTCCGCTTCATTGCCGGAACGCTGGCAGACTGCTGGGATAAGAAGCGCATCATGCTGATTTCTGACCTGGCGGCGGCCTGCGGCACAGCGGCGGTGCTGGCGCTGTATTCCTTGTCTGCACTCAGGATATGGCATTTGTATCTCATCAATGTGCTGCTGAGCCTGATGAATGCCTTTCAGGTTCCGGCCTCCTATGTGGCCACAAGCCTGCTGGTACCCAAGGAGCATTATGCCAGGGCTGGCGGGCTGCAAGGCTTTGCGGGTGCGGCGGTGTCCATTCTCTCTCCGGCGCTGGGCGGCGTGCTGCTGGCGCGGGGCGGATTGAAGCTGGTGCTGATCTGCGATCTGGCAAGCTTTGCGGTGGCGTTCTTATCGCTGCTGCTGTTCATCAGGCTGCCGGAGGTGGCAAGAGCAAAGAAGGAAGCAGCAGAGCCGTTCAGAAAGAGCCTGATGGATGGCATCCGCTTCCTTGGGGAGCATAAGGCCATCCTGCACCTGACGCTGTTCCTGGCGGTGGTGAACCTGCTTGCGAAAATGGGCAACGACGGCATGCTTGCACCCTTTGTGCTGGGCAGAACGGGCAACGACCAGCAGGCGCTGGGCATGGTGCAAAGCTACATTGCCCTGGGGCTGCTGGCGGGAAGCCTGATCGTTGCCGTGATGAAGCCGGCAAAGAACAAGACGAAGGCCATGTTTCTTGCCTATGCCTTTGTGTTTTCGGGCAACATCATGCAGAGCCTCTCCCGGTCGCCCTGGGTGTGGTGCGCGGCTGCTTTTGCCACCTATATGACGGCGGCGTACATGAATGCCAACCTGATGGCCGTGCTGCGGGAGTGCGTTCCCATGGAGATGCAGGGGCGCGTCTTTTCCGTGAAGGATACGCTGCAAAACTGCACGGTGCCTTTGGGGCTTCTGCTGGGCGGCGTGCTGGCTGACCATGTGTTTGAACCCATGATGGCCGGAAATGCTGCCATGCAGCGGATCGCAGGCGCGGTGTTCGGCACGGGGAAGGGCGACGGCATTGCCCTGATGTTCTTCATCGTGGGTGTGCTGGGGTGCAGCCTTTGCCTGACCCGCATTGGAAAGCCGGTGTATAAGGAGCTTGAAAAATAATTGATTCGACCATCCCGCGTGGGTGGGCGTCCCCGTACAGGCCTGGCTCTGTGCGGGGGCGTTTTTTCTGTGGTTGCATGATGTGCAACAAAATGGTATAATAGGACAGTATGAGAACATGGGGGTGCTTTGATGATTACGTCGATTTGCATGAATCCCTCTTTTGATAAGACGGTGGAGGTTCCTGCGCTGGAAGTGGGCGAGGTGAACCGCATCCGTACCTCCCGCACCGATATGGGCGGCAAGGGCATCAATGTGGCTGTGGTAGCGCAGCGCCTTGGCCTGAACTGCCAATGCCTGGGTGTGATGGGCGAGGACGGTGCTGACCGCCTGCAGGCCATGCTGAACAAGGAAGGCATGAAGAACGCCTTCCTCACCGTGCCGGGCAGCGTGCGCACCAACACCAAGATCGTCAGCCTGGACGGCAAGGGTGTGACGGAGCTGAACGAGGCCGGTGCGCCCATGAACGAGACGCAGCTGAAGGCCTTCTTCGACCTGGCCAGGGAAAAGACCGCCGGCAGCCGCTATGCGGTGCTGACCGGTTCGCTGCCCCCGGGATGCCCGGTGGGTACTTACCGCGACCTGATGCGCGCCCTGGAGGGTGTGAACTGCATCCTGGATGTGGGCGGCAAGGAGCTGGAGCTGGGCGCGGAGGCGCATCCCTTCCTGATCAAACCCAACCTTTCCGAGCTGGAAGCCACCCTGGGGCTGGAGCTGCGCACGCTGCGCTCCATCCGGGATGCGGCGCTGATTTTCCTGCGCAAGGGCGTGCAGCACGTGATCGTGTCCATGGGCAGCATGGGCGCCATGTATGTTTCCAAGGAAAAGACGCTGTTTGCCCCGGCCCTGCGGGTGGAGGCCAAGTCCACCGTGGGTGCTGGCGACGCCATGGTGGGCGGATTGCTGAAGGGTCTTGAAGTGGAAGGCGATATGGCGCATGCCTTCCGCTACGGCGTGGCGGCGGGCGCTGCCAGCGTGATGACCGAGGGTACGCAGCTGATCGTGCCGGAGGATTTTGACAGCCTGCTGGGTCAGGTGAAGGTTCAGGAAGTGTAAGATGTTTTTCAGAAGGTTCCAGCCTGCGTTCACCGATGGGGTCATCGACCTGGTGCCCATCCGGCTTTACCCGCCGGATAGCGCCATGGGCTTTGGCGAATGCTATGATTACATCATCGCACCCCATGGCGTGAGCCGGGAAGCGGGGCGCATCAGCCTGCGGCTGGGGGAAAGCCCCTGCGTGTACTATTTCGGCCACATCGGGTATCATGTGGATCCGCCCTACCGGGGCAAGCGGTATGCCCGCCGCGCCTGTGCGCTGCTGAAGCCGCTGATGAAGGAGCGGGGCAAGCAGAGCGTGGTGATCACCACCGACCCGGACAACATTCCCAGCCGACGCACCTGCGAGGCGCTGGGCTGCGAAATGGAGCGCATCGTGGATGTGCCGAAGGAAATTCGCAGCCGCTGGGAGATCAGCCCGGTGAAGTGCCGCTACATCTGGCGGCTGGATGATTGAATGCAGCATACTTTCCATGGGAACCATGGTATGATAAAGCAGCGGCGGTCTGCCGCGCGAAGGGAGCGAGGGCATGGAGATCCGTGCAAGGGGTGCGGTCTTCCATTATGAACTGGCGGGGCAGGGGAATGCCCGCGTCGTTCTTTTGCATGGCTGGGGCTGTGATGTAAGCCTGATGAAGCCGGTGGCCGACTACTTGGCCAAGGATATGCAGGTGCTGAGCATCGATTTCCCCGGCCACGGCCAGAGCAGCCGCCCCCCGGAACCCTGGGGCGTGCCGGAGTATGCTGAGGCTACGCTGGAGGTGCTGCGCCAGCTGAACTTCCTGCCCTGCGCGGTGATCGCCCACTCCTTTGGCGGGCGCATCGTAGCGCAGCTGGCGGCGGAGGATGCAACGCTGTTTACCAAGATCATCCTCACAGGCGCGGCGGGCATCAAAAAGCCCCAGACCGAGGAAAGCCGCAAGCGCAGCGAGGAGTTCAAGAAGCTCAAAGCCCTGTGCCAGACGGCCAAGAAGATGAAAATCTTTGGTTCTCTGCCGGATAAGATGGAGGAGAAGCTCCGCCACAAGTACGGCAGCCGGGACTATAACGCGCTGGACGCAGAAATGCGCCAGACCTTCGTGAAGGTCATCAGCCTGGATCTCAGCGACAGGTATGCGAAGATCCAGCAGCCCACGCTGCTCATCTGGGGCGACCAGGACACGGAAACGCCCCTGTGGATGGGTCGGCAGATGGAGAAGGACATCCCCGACGCCGGTCTTGTGGTGCTGGAGGGCGGCACGCACTTTGCGTATCTGGAGCAGGTGCAGCGGTTCAACAAAATCGCTCATGTTTTCCTGATGGAGGAGTAATATGCTGTATGCATTGGCGGTGGCGGCGGCTTGCCTGCTGGCATCCCGCGGATTGATCCACTATTTTCAGCTGGAAAGCTATCAGTTCCCCGGCTATTTCCGCACCCTGAAAAGAAACTGGAAGAACGCCCTGCTGCCTGGCCTGCTGCTGACGGTAGTGCTGCTGGCGGTGGGATTCTTCCTGCGGAATGCGGACAGCGCCGTTTTGCGGGTGCTGGTGACCCTGTGTGCGTTGCTGATCACCCTGGGGGCGATTGGTCATTTCGATCTGCTGAACGTGAAAAAGGCCAAGAAGCCGCTGGTGTTCACCCCTCGCGTGAAGCGCCTCTATGCCGTGGCGGCGGTGGTATATTTCCTGATCTGCTGGGTGCTGCCCTTTAACTGGACATTCCCGCTGCTTTTGCCCCTGTGGGTGGCGCTGGCGGGTCTGCTGGCCTGGCCCATTGAGAAGCTCATCAGCGAAATGTACTTCCGGGATGCCCAGCGGATGCTGAAGGCTCGGCCTGACCTGATCAAGATCGGCATCACGGGCAGCTATGGCAAGACCAGCGTGAAGTTCATCCTGGGCACCATGCTCTCGGAGAAGTATCAGACGCTGGTGACGCCCTCAAGCTTCAACACCCCCATGGGCGTGACGAAGATCATCCGCACCAAGCTGCAGCCTGCCCACCAGGTATTTGTGGCGGAGATGGGTGCACGGCACGTGGGCGACATCAAGGAAATGTGCCGACTGGTGCATCCCACCTACGGCGTGCTGACCAGCGTTGGCCCCCAGCACCTGGATACCTTCAAGACCATTGACCGCATCAAGAAAACCAAGTATGAGCTGATGGACGCTATCCCCGAGGGAGGCTGTTGCTTCTTCCCGGACGACGGCGCCATCTGCCGCGAATTGTTTGACAAGACCACCAAGACCAAGCGCCTGTGCTGCCTGAACGGCAACGGCACAGCCGATGTGTGGGCGGAAGATGTGACGGTGTCCCCGGCGGGCAGCCACTTCATGCTTTGCACGAAGGACGGCAGCATTGCTTGCGAAACCAAGCTGCTGGGCGAGCATAATATCCAGAACATCCTGCTGGCGGCCACGGTGTGCCTGCACCTGGGCTTGACCCTGCGGCAGATCAGCCGCGGCATTGCCCGGCTGTCTCCTGTGGAGCATCGCCTGCAGCTGATTCCCTCCACCGGCGTGACCATCATTGACGACGCATTCAACAGCAATCCCCGGGGCGCGGAGGCTGCGCTGAAGGTGATCCGGGAATTCCCGGGGCGGCGCATCATCATTACCCCCGGCATGGTGGAGCTGGGCGAGGGCGAGGACGAATTCAACCGCGTCTTTGGCCGCAAGATGGCCGATTGCGTGGATGTGGCCATCCTGGTGGGCGTGAAGCACACCCAGCCCATTGCAGAGGGGCTGAAAGAGGCAGGCTTCGGGGAGGGGAACATCCATCCCGTGAGGAGCCTGGACGAGGCGGCGGCGCTGCTGCGGCAGATCGGCAGACCCGGTGATGTGGCGCTGTTTGAAAACGACCTGCCCGACAATTATTCCGAACAATAAGGAGGAGAATGCTCCATGAGCAAGATCCAGCTTGGCGTGATCTTCGGCAGCCGCAGCTGCGAGCGCGAGGTGGCGATCATCAGCGCTGTGCAGCTGATGAACAACGTGGATACCGAGAAGTACGACGTGATCCCCGTGTATATCAGCGAGCAGGGCATGTGGTACACCGGCGAGGCGCTGCGGAAGATCGAGACCTACAAGAATTTCAACCCCGATGCCAAGGGCATTGAGCAGGTGCATCTGGACATCACCGCCGGTTCCGGCGCGCTGCTGGCTACCCGCCCCGGCAAGGGGCTTTTCGGCAAGCCGGAGCAGGTGGTGGCGGCTCGCCTGGAGGTGTGCGTGGTGGTGATGCACGGCCTCAATGGCGAGGACGGCACCCTGCAGGGCATGCTGGAGCTGGCGAACCTGCCCTATACCTCCACGGGGGTGGCGGGCAGCGCCATCGGCATGGACAAGATCATGATGAAGCAGTTCTTCAAGGGGGCTGATCTGCCGGTGCTGCCCGGCACCTGGTACACCCGCTCCATGTGGGAGGCCAACCGCACCGCCATCCTGGAGGATGTGGAGCAGCAGCTGGGCTATCCTGTGTTTGTGAAGCCTGCCAACCTGGGCAGCTCCATTGGCGTGAGCCGCGCCGACGACCGGGAAGGCCTGGAGGATTCCCTTGACCTGGCCTTTGACTACGACCGCCGGGTGCTGGTGGAGAAGGGTCTCGACAAGCCCATTGAGCTGAACTGCTCTGTGCTGGGCTACGACGACGATGTGGAGGCTTCGCCCATCGAAATGCCCATTTCTGCCGAGAAGTTCCTGGACTTTAATGAAAAGTACCTGGCCAGCGGCGGCAGCAAGGGTATGGCCAGCCTGCACCGCATCCTGCCTGCGCCTATCCCGGAGGAGCTGCGCGACCGCATTCAGGCGCTGAGCTGCGATATCTTCCGCATGATGGACTGCAAGGGCGTGGTGCGCATCGACTATATGTGGGATCGCAATTCCGACGAGATATACATCACCGAGATCAACACCATTCCCGGCTCCCTGGCCTTCTACCTGTGGGAGAATGCGGGCGTGAAGTATGCCAGGCTCATTGACCGCATGGTGACCTGCGCCCAGCGCGCCCACGAGGACAAGAACCTGCGGAATTACGCCTTTACCTCGGATATTTTGAAGAGCGTGAGCCTGGGTGGTGCCAAGGGTGCCAAGGGATCCAAGGGCTGTAAAGCCGCCAAGCTGTAAGCACGGAGGAAGAGCATGGATCGCCAACGCAGAACCAACACGGCGCAGCGCCGCCCCTGGCAGGACGAAGTCTGGGAGGACGAGCAGTATTACGAGGCCGAGCCTGTGGAGGAAGAGCCGCTGCGGGACAGGGTGGAGGAGATCATCGCCACCAACCGCATGGTGCTTCTGACCTGTACGCTGGCGGCCATGCTGCCGCCCTTTGCGCTGTTTTTGTTCTTTGCTGAAAAGAAAAGCCGGGCGATGCGGCACTTTGCCATCCAGTCCCTGGCGCTGACGGTGTGCCACATCGCTCTGGCGGTGGTGCTGATGGCGGTGAACGCCATCTTCGGCGGCATACCGTATCTTGGATTTTTGCTGAATATGTGGCTGTGGATCATTTATATCGCCGCGGCCATCGTGATGCTGATCCTGCGGGTGAGGATGATGTTCTTCGCCTGGCGGGGAGCGCGGTTTGTGCTGCCGGTGATCGGCCACAAGCTTGATCGCTTGAACTGATGAGGAGGATTCGATGCACCTCAAGGATGTGAAGGCTCCGGCAGACCTGAAGGGTCTGAGTTATGAGGAGCTGAATGACCTGGCCGCCCAGATCCGCGAGGAGCTGGTGTCCACGGTCGCCCAGCGGGGCGGACACCTGGCATCCAACCTGGGTGTGGTGGAGCTGACCATGGCGCTCCATCGTGTGTTTGACCTGCCTCGGGACAAGATCGTCTTTGATGTGGGGCATCAGAGCTATGTGCATAAGCTGCTCACGGGACGCTATTCGCTGTTCCACACCCTGCGCAGCTTTGGCGGGCTTTCCGGCTTCCCCAAGCGCGGGGAAAGCGAATATGACGTGTTCGAGACCGGGCATTCCTCCACGGCCATCTCTGCGGCGCTGGGTCTGGCCAGGGCGCGGGACTACAAGGGAGAGAGGCATTCCGTGATCGCCCTGGTGGGCGATGGTGCCCTGACTGGCGGCATGTGCTATGAGGCGCTGAACGATGCGGGCAATGCCTCCACCAAGCTGATCGTGATCCTCAACGACAACGAAATGTCCATTGCGCCCAATGTGGGCGCGCTGTCCCGCCACCTGACGGACATCCGCGCCAGCAAG
>JAFTPN010000032.1 GCA_017463245.1 Clostridia bacterium | reverse complement strand
GTGCTGCTGCCGGTGTGCCTGCGGCATTCCGGGCTGAGCGCCACCGCCGCCACCGCCCAGTTTGGCCTGATGACCGGCATGGCCATGCCCCTGATGCTCATCCCCGGTGTGGTCACCAGCGCCCTGTGCATGATCACCACCCCCGCCATCTCCCGTGCCGAAGGCGACTCCCGTGCCCTGCGCTGCACCATGCAGCGCCTGCTGCGCCCCGCGCTGCTCATCGGGCTGCTTGCCTCCGCCGGGCTGTTCTTCACCGCCGATTTCCTCAGCTTCCACCTCTATCACACCCCGGCCTTAGCGCCGCTGGTGCGCTTCATGTGCCCCCTGGCGCTGCTCTTTGCCCTGCATCAGGTGCAAATGGGCATGATCACCGGCCTCGGCCTGCAGCGCCGCTCCCTCACCGCCACCATCGTCAGCAGCCTGGCCTCCCTGCTGTGCGCTGCCCTGCTGGTGCCGCTGCCCCAGGTGCGGCTCTTCGGCGCAGCTCTGGCCTCCATGCTGGGGCAGGTCATTTCCGTCCTCTGGAACGCCGCTATCCTCCGCCGGGCAAAACAGGAATAGTGCAGCACATCCCTTGCACATCCTGCTTTTTTATGGTAAAGTATAATCACCAAAGTATGGAGGAGGAATACCAATGAAAAAGATCCTTGCACTGCTTCTGAGCCTCATGCTCCTGCTGCCCGCCATCGCCCTGGGCGAAGCGGCTTCCAACCCCGATGTCTACACCGTGGAGTTCGATGACTTCTACCTCACCGTCAACGCCACCGACGCCGTCCAGAAGGGCGAAAAGGCCGAGGGCAGCATCCTGATGATGCTCTACCCCGATTATGACGAGACCGCCATCATGCATCCCAACATCAACGCCGTGTGGACTTCCTCTGACGTGAGCGAAATGGGCGACGTCGACGCCACCACCTTCGGCAACCTGGTGCTGACCCAGTCTGCCCAGGGGCTGATCGCCCAGGGCGTTGCCGTGACCAACGAGACCCTGCTGGCCGCCGAGCGCGACGAGGAAACCGGCACCATGACGCTGATCATGTCCATGGATGCGGACTATACCGCCGTGAACGTTGACCTGAAGACCCCCCTGTACATGGTGCAGCTCTACGTCCCCCTGGGCGGCGAGGCTGGCAGCTACATCTTCACCCTCACCGGCGCCTCCATGGATGAGGTGGACGCCCTGCTGAACAAGCTGGACGCCATCAGCTTCAAGGAGTAATACGGCCATCATGTCCGCCACCGTCGTTGTGTGTCCGCAGGCAGGGTGGTAAATTGATATCAAACAGAGCTGGATCAAGCGATCCGGCTCTGTTTTTATTCTTGCCAAAGGAGGCGTATCAATGCCGATCCGCACCACCCTGACTTACTCCACCGACCTGGATCGTGGCGTGACCATGCAGCCCATCCGTCCCGCCCTGCTCACCCACGACCAGCAGGCGCACAGCTTTCGCATCGCCTGTACCCGCTGCGGCACCCCGGTCGATGTGACCGGAGCCAGCGTCAGCGGCTATTTCATCCGTGCCGATGGTGTCACCGTGCCCATCACCGGCGCGGTGGAAGAGGGCTGCGCCGCCCTCACCCTGCCCGCTGCCTGCTACACCCATAGTGGCCGCTTCAGCCTGATCGTGAAGCTCACGCTGGCGGGCTGCACCAGCACCATCTTCTGGGGCGAAGGCCATGTGGCTGCCAGCCGCACCGACGCCATCACCGACCCGGAGGACATCGTCCCCGATCTCACCGCCCTGCTGGCACAGATCGACGCCATGGAGGCCGCCACCGCCCGCGCCGACGCCGCTGCTCAGGCCGCCCGCAGCACCATCGGCTCCGGCGCCACCACCCTGGAGGTCACCTGGGCGGAGATCAACGCCCTGCCGGAAAGTGACCGCCCCACCGTGCTGGAAGCTGCCCAGCCTGTGCTGACCGAAGGCGTGCAGGCCATCTTCAACAGCCTGACCGATGGCGGCAGCGCCACCCTCACCGTGGAGGGCACCGACTACACCCTGCGCCGTCTGGGCAACGTGACCGACACGCTGCTTTTCAAGGATGGCGCGCTGCAGCTGTGCCGCAAGATCACCGAGGACGGCGCCGCGCTGAACGGTGAATACCACTTCGAGCCCATCCCCTGCACCGACCTGACTGCCCTGTTTGCATCCTTCCTGCTGCCCTGCTCCCCGGCCACGCTGCTCTCCGGCAAGGTCACCCAGGTGAGCTACGCCGCCTGCGGTGCCTATCTGGATGGCACCCACGACGACTACGAGGCCATGTACCGCGCCCATTTCATCGGCGAAAAGTGCCGCTGCGATGTGATCCAGCATGGCGGCACCATCTACAAGGCCATTTCTGGCTGGCTGTATGTGAACAACCACAATGTGGATCTCAGCGGCTCCACCATCCTCATCGATGGCTACAACCGCTACGGTACCTACTGGCTGGGCGGCCAGACCTTCCACACCACCGAAGGCCTCGACCTGGGCGAGATCAAGCAGTTCGCCACCCGCTGGCCCTCTGCCGAGACGGGTTACCAGCCCAACGGCCTGTTCATCCTCACCCACCCCGGCGACACCACCCGCTACAACGCCGGAGAGATCACCACCGAGGATCGCAAGGAGATCATCCGCCACGGCATGGATGGCTATGTGTACAGCCCTGCCATCGATGACGCCCGCGAGGACACCCAGGTGATCTTCTCCCGCTATCCCGCCACCCAGCTCACCTTCCGGGGCTGCACCCTGGAGTTCGACGTGGGCTTTGCTTCCGTGGCGGTGTACTTCCTGCGCTGCGAGCGCAGCAATGTGGTCCTGCGGGATTTCCTCATCCACCCCAACCGCCGCACCACACAGAACAGCGGCTACCGCGGCAGCGTGTTCACCCTGAACAACTGCGCCGATGTGACCATGGAGAACATCAAGGGCATTAACATCGCCGGCAAGCCCACCGAGGCCAATCCCCGGGGCGTGGCGGGCTATCTGCTCAACGCCGTGTGCGTGCTGGATCTCACCGTGCGTGACTGCAACCTCCTGGGCTACTGGGGCTGCGTCGGCCTCAACGGCGCGAAGGAAGTCACCTTTGAGGGGTGCGAGCTGAACCGCGTGGACGTGCACGACTACTTCGCCAACGTCACCATCCACAACTGCCGCATCTATGGCCAGACGCTGAACTTCGGCTATGGCAAGGGTGCGCTGAACATCTCGAACTGCCAGGTGCTGACGGACTGGGTGCATCAGCTGGTGAACCTGCGCTGCGACTATGGCCGCTACTTCGAGGGCGAGATCAACATCAGCAATGTGGACGCGGTGTACACCGGCGAGGGCAGCTTCGACCTGGTCAGCGGTGTGACGCTGTATTCTGCCGAATCCGCCGCTGCCTCCGGCCTGTTCATGACCCGCTACCCCGCCATCCACGTTTCCGGCGTGACCTTGCGCCTCATGGGCGACAGCCTCCCCGGCTATGTGTTCAACATGCCCGCCGACCTGGAGAGCGCCATCGCCATTGCCGACAAGCGCAAGGTCATCGAGTTTAGCGGCGTCACCGCCTTTGATGAGAACGGCGTCCTGGTGGAGCTGCCCATCTGCCCGCTGGATGGCATCGCCAAGTGCAGCGCCCTGACCCAGCAGGATCTCGCCGAGCAGCTGAACGACTTCAGCGCCCGCCTGGCCGCCATGGAAAACAGCGCCGGAGCCTCCGGCGACACGGACTACCTGTACTACAGCCGCCGCACCCTTAGCTACAATGCCGCCAACACCAACATCCGCCTCACCCTGCCCTATGAGGACGCCGCCGCCATCTATAAGCTCACCGTAAAGCAGCTGGAGGGCAGCGATGTCACCGTGACCGTCACCGACTGGACCACCTCCCATGTGGCCGCCGCTGGCGAGGAGGTCTACATCCGCGTTCCCTCCGGCGCGCTGAGCAGCGGCAAGGTGGTCATCTTCGCTGTCTATCCCGGCAGCAATGCCGGCTCCTACGAGCTGACCGTGGAGCGCACCGCCCTCACCGACGGTTACACCGGCGAAATCCAGGTGGACTTCGCCGCCCAATAAGCACCAAGGAGGTACCCATGACCCGATACAAAGTATGGCTGGATCAGCAGGGTCTGCAGGATCTCGACCCGGCCATCCACATCATTGATCTTCAGGAGCAGCCGCCCAGCCAGCTGCTGTCCACCGCCGCCCGCGCCCAGGGCGACGGTGTTTTTCTTGCCCGCCGCACAAGGCAGAGCCTGTCCGTCACGGTGCGCTTTGCCATCCGCGAGCCCCGTCCCGCCCGCCGCCAGGCCATTTTGCAAAAGGTGCGCACCTGGGCGCAGGGCAGCTATCTTTCCACCGGCGACCGCCCCCAGCAGCGCCTGAAGGTGCAGGCGGAGAACCTCCCCACCCTTTCCAGCGCTCTGAAGTGGACGGACGCCCTGTCCATCACCTTCACCGCCTATGAAGCGCCCTTCTGGGAGGACGCCCAGCCCACCTCCGCCACCTCCACCCTCTACCTTCCCGGCGATGCTCCCCCCGCCCCATTGGACATGCGCTGGGTCTGCAGCAGCAACGCGCCCGCCGAGGTGACCATCGCCACGCCCCTGAGCAGCATCACCTTCCGCGACCTGCCGCTGAAGGCTGGCCAGGAGCTGGTCATCAGCCACGAAAGCGGTACCCTCACCGCCACCATTGACGGTGCCGACGTGCTGCCCCACCGCACCCCGGAGAGCAGCGACGACCTGCTGCTGCCCTGCGGCCAGATCAGCACCGTGACCGTCACCGCCGACAGCACCACTACCAGCGGGTGCATTTTCTCTGCAAGGGGGCGCTGGCTGTGACGAGCATCCGTCTCCCCCGCCTGATGGACAGCCAGCTCACGGAGCTGTGCCGCCTGGAACCCACCCACCTGTCCATCCAGCTGAATATGAGCCTCTCCACCGCCGCCATGACCCTGCCGCCCCAGTCGCCCCAGGTCACCGCCGGGCAGCTGGTGGAGCTGTACACCCAGCAGGGCAGCGCGGGCATCTTCCGGGTGCAGCAGGTGGAACGCGACTGGAACACCGCCACCCGCATCAGCCTGGCCCACACGCTGGTCACCCTGGCGGACACCACCATTCCCGGCACAGGGGAATCCCGCACCCTGCCCGCCGCCCAGCTCTTCACCGAGCTGCTTGCCCACCAAAGCCTGTGGCAGCCCGGTGATGTGGACGTTCCCGTCGATGTGCTTTTCACCATCCGGGCAAAGGACGCCAACCTGCTGGAATCCCTCACCGACCTCATGGCCGAGCTGCCCGGCTACCGCCTGGACTTTGACCAGACAGTTTTCCCCTGGAAGCTCCACCTCCGCGCCCTGAGCGATACCTGCGCCACCGAGTGCCGCCTCACCCGCAACCTGCGCAGCCTCACCATCGAGACTGACCGCAGCGAGCTTTGCACCCGGCTGTACCTGCCGGGCATGGAAACACCCCTGGAGGCCGACACCATCAGCCAATGGGGCGTGGTGAGCCGCAGCCTGGACGCCTCCACCGACCTGACGGAGCAGGAGCTGACCCAGCGCGGCCAGCATTATCTCGACCAGCACAAGAACCCCCAGGTCACCGTCACCATGGACGCCGCCGACCTGTCCCGCCTCACCGGTGCTGCGCTGGACAGCTTCCGCCTGGGCTTCCCCTGCCGGGTCTGCCTGCCGGAGGGCGAAAGCCTCACCCAGCGCATCGTGTCCCTCACCTGGCCGGATGTCTACGGCGCGCCGGAGCAGCTCCGCGTCACCCTGGCCAACCGCAGCAGCAACGCCTCCACCGTGCTGGCCGGTCTGATCGTGGATACCACCCAGGTGAAAAAGCAAATCACCTGGCAATGGGACGACCTGGCCGCACAAAAAAAGCTACTCATCGCAGCCGAGGAAAGCATCACCCTGCAAGCTCAGGACATCGAGCTGCTGGCGCAGAAGATCACCGCCCAGGCGGAGTCCATCGACCTCCACGCTGCCGACATCCTCACCCTCCGCTCCGGCATCGAGGACAATACCGCCGCCATCACCCTGGCCAACGGCCGCATCGATGCCCAGGCCAGCACCATCGCCCTCAAGGCCGACAAGATCGACCTGGAAGGCTATGTGACCATGGAGGAATTCGAGGCCTTCGAGGGCAGCGTGTCCGACCTGTGGGCAGATGAGTTCCGCACGAAATACATCAGCGTGGACAGCATCGTGGGCGGCGAAGCGGACTTCGACAACATCGTGTTCGGCACCATCAACGGCATGAACTCCGACGAGTGGATCAAAGGTGTGCTGGAGGATGCGGACATCGCCACCCAAAGCTGGACCAACAGCAATTTCTATTCCCGCACCTACTGCAATGCCAACTTCGCCACCCACACCTGGGCAACCACCAACTTCCCCCTGAAGAGCGCCTTCACCACCGCCACCACCAAAGTCTGCACCGGCACCCAATACACCACCGCCACCACGCCGCCCTTCTACAACGCCAACGGCACCCAGGTGTCCGGCGGCGTCACCTATGTCAAAAGCGTCACCTACAACACCACCGACCTGACCTACCTGGTCTACGCCTAAAGGAGCCCCTATGAACAAAGCCATCCTCAACGCCCTGACCTACCTCAACGAGCTGGAAGTCCACGGCGAGCGCAACTGCGTGCTGCTGGTCTCCGCCATCAAGGAGCTGAAGCCCCTGCAGACCATCTCCCTGCCCGCCCCGTCCCAGGAGGCCGCCCATGAGCCGGAGCATCAGCCTTGACGCCTTCCTGACCCAGCTGGACCTTATCGCTGCCTCGTCGCCCAGGTATCGCCTGGGCGGCGACGGCTCCGATGGCACCTGCGACTGCATCGGCCTCATCATCGGTGCGATCCGGCGCGCCGGCGGCGCCTGGCCAGGCATCCACGGCAGCAACTACGCCGCCCGCCACGAGGTCAGCGGCTTGCAGCCCATCGCCTCGGCCGCGGCCCTCTCCGTGGGCGACCTCGTCTTCAAATCCCGCGACCCCGGCGCCTCCGGCTACGCCCTGCCCAGCCGCTATGCCGATCACCCCGATCCCCTGGACTACTACCATGTGGGCGTTGTCCGCAGCACCGCGCCGCTGACCATCCTCCATTGCACCACCCCGGGCATCGTGACCGACAGCAAACTGGGCAAGTGGCGACACCACGGCTGGCTCAACTGCATCAGCCAGAAAGGAGAAGCCCCCATGACCCCGACCAACGCCACCGTCACCGCCCAGCAGGGCAGCACGGTGAACCTGCGCGAATCCCCCGGCGGCGCGCTGGTGGCACGCATCCCCGTGGGCGATACCGTGACCATCATCGCCCAGCAAAACGGCTGGGCACAGATCACCCACGGCGATCTCACCGGCTGGATGAAAGCCGAGTACCTCGCCGCCTCCGGCGACGCCATCACCCTCGAGCTGCCCGCCGATGTCGCCCGCCAGCTGCTGTCCGCCCTCACGGCTGCCCTGGGGCAATGTGCACCATGAGTGATACCATCATTGTTGCGCTGCTGTCCCTGCTCGGCACGCTGGCAGGCACCTTCGGCGGCATCATCACCGCCAACAAGCTCACCACCTACCGCATCGAGCGGCTGGAGCAGCAGGTGAGCAAGCACAATTCCATTGTGGAGCGCACCTACGTGCTGGAAGGCCAGATGAAGGAGGCCATGCACGACATCCGCGACCTGAAAGCCTACCACCACCCCACCCCGAAAGGAGACTGAAACATGGAACAGAGCCGCTTTTCCTCCCCTGTTTTGTGGAGTTCCCTGGCCGCCCAGGTGCTGGTAATTTTGGTCACCCTTGGCGTGATCGACACCGGCCTGAGCGAGGCCATCACCGCCGTTGTCACCAGCGTTTTGCAGCTGCTGGTGGCCTTTGGCGTTTTGAACAACCCCACCAGCAAGAGCCATTTTTAAGCACAAAAAAACCTTGAATCCGTTCTGGACTCAAGGTTTGTGGAGTGGCTCCGATTGGACTCGAACCAATGACACTCCGGGTATGAACCGAATGCTCTAGCCAACTGAGCTACGGAGCCACATGGTTGCGGGGGTGGGACTTGAACCCACGACCTCCGGGTTATGAGCCCGACGAGCTACCAAACTGCTCTACCCCGCGACATCGTTGCCTTAGCGGCGACAAGGGATATATTACACGATTCCCAGCAGAATGTCAAGCACTTTTTTCAAAAAAATTTCACAGAAAAAAATCCAGCCAGGAAAGTTCAGGCGCAAGCCGACTCTCCTGGCTTTTTCTTTTTATTCTGCCGCCTGCACCAGCGCCGCAATGCGGTTCATGCTGGCCAGAGCGCCGCTGAGCTCCTTCACTTCGCTGCGGCTCAGGCTGCCCTTCCAGGCTTTCACCTGGGCTGCGATATCCTCGCGGATGGCCTGCAGCTTCTCTTCGCCCTCCGGCAGAAGATGCACATGCACAATGCGGCGATCCTTCTCGCTGCGGATGCGCTCCACCAGGCCGCTGTCCCGCAGGGCGTCCACCAGCGGGGTGATGTTGGGCTTGGCAATGCCCAGCCGCTCGGAGATCTGGCCGATGGACATATCCTCGCCCACCAGCATGATCAGGATCTGGATATGGGAAAAAGGCATCTGATGGCGGCGCACCAGTTCATCAACATGCATCAGCCTTTTGGGGAAGAGCGGAAGCGCCTCAAACAGGTTACCTGCCAGGCTGTCCACCAGCGCATTGTCCTCATTCCACTTCTTCGGCATTTTTCACTCACCATCCAGCGCAAATGTATACAGTACATTTTATAACAAATTCCCTTTCCCCTGTCAAGTAAAATAAAACAGTTTTTGCTAAATTTTACTTAATTTCTCCCTTTGACACATTTTTGTGTGACGTTCACAATATGTTCCCCAATGTGAACGCATCCCGGTGGTAGATGTGCTCCGCTGCCTCCCGCAATTCAGCACAGCCCTCCAGGCAGGCCGGGCGCTCCTGCGCCTGTATGCCCGCCCCGATGCGTTCCAGCGCCCGGGACACCTCGTCCCCGTCAGCGTGGTTGATCAGCATTTGCAGCCAGGCCAGCGTGTCCTTCCAGGAGGTCAGGTAGGCCTGCACCGTTTCCTCCGCCCGGCTCCAGTCCTCCATTTCCGTCAGCGCCCGCAGTTCCTCCGCTGCGGACACATACCGGTCGGAGATCGCCTTGGTGGTATAGATGTTCAGCACCCCGCCCACGATGACCACCGCCAGCAGCGCCAGGGACAATCTCAAGCTTGTTTTCATGTCACCACCTCACCTGATCCGCAGCAAACACCTGCCGCTGCTGCATTTCCTTTCGCTGCCTGCCCTGCGCCAATAGCAGCCCCTGGGTGTTCACGCACATGAAGAACACCTCCTGCGGGCTGGCATATCCCATCTCCCGCAGCTGCTTTGTCAGCCATGCCTGGGTCAGGCTGCCCCGCTGCAGGTTCTGCTCCTGCACCTTGCCATCCATGATCAGCGTCAGGGGCAAACCCTCTTTATCCGGCTGAATGTTCATATCCGCTGGGGTCAGCGGGCGATATTCCGCCTTGGGGAACACCGTCACCTGCCCGTCGGTCTCCAGCACCGCCATCCCCACCTGGGAGGGATCCATCACCCCGCCGATGCGCAGATCCTCCATCAGGTCGGTGAGGGTCACGCTCATCTCCTGCAGCGCATCCTCGCAGATCACCCCATCCTTGATCAGCACCGTGGGCTGGCCGCACATCAGCGTGCGGAACTTGTCGCTCACCATGCACAGCCAGGAGATGATCCCCCGGCAGATCACCAGCGCCGCCATAGGCAGGATGCCATAGAGCAGCGGCGATCCCACATCCCCGATGGGCGTGGCCGCCAATTCGGCGATCATGATCACCACCACCAGCTCATAGGGCTGGAGTTGGCCGATCTCCCGCTTGCCCATCAGGCGCATGGCGATGACGGCGGAAATGAAAAGCAGCATCGCGCGAACAAAGAGTGTAAGCATATCGCACCTCCTTTGTTCTATCCTGCCTTTTTACTTGCGGCTTCATGCATATTGTGGTAGAATATCGGATGGTATACCATGCTTATTTTCAAGGAGAACACCATGGACGAAAGGATCAAAGTCGAGCAGGTGTCCTACACCTACGAGGAAGCGGCCGACCCCGCCCTCACCGATATCGACATGAAGGTGCAGCCCGGCGAGTTCGTGGCCGTGCTGGGGCATAACGGCTCCGGCAAGTCCACCCTGGCCAAGCTGCTCAATGCCTTATATATTCCCACCCAGGGCGCCGTGGTCGTCTGCGGGCTGGACACCCGGGACGAAAACCGCATCTGGGATATCCGCCAGCAGGCGGGCATGATCTTCCAGAACCCGGATAACCAGATCGTGGCTACCGTGGTGAAGGAGGACGTGGCCTTTGGCCTGGAAAACCTGGGCGTTCCCACCGAGGAAATGCCCGCCCGGATCGAGTCTGCCCTGTCCGCCGTGCGCATGAATGAGTTTGCCGACAGCGCGCCCCATATGCTCTCCGGCGGACAGAAGCAGCGCGTGGCCATTGCAGGCATCCTGGCCATGGAACCCTCCGTGATCATTGCCGACGAGGCCACCGCCATGCTGGATCCCTCCGGCCGCAAGGAGGTGCTGGACACCGTGCGCCGATTGAACCGGCAGAAGGGCATCACCGTGGTGTGGATCACCCACTTCATGGAGGAAGCCGCCCAGGCTGACCGTGTGGTGGTGGTGAACCAGGGACGCATCGCCCGCATGGGCACGCCCCGGGAGGTCTTTCAGCACATCGACGAAATGCGGGAGCTCCACCTGGACGTTCCCCACATGACTGCCCTTTCTGCCGAGCTGCGCAAGGGCGGCATGCCCCTGCCCCAGGGCATCCTGACGGTAGAAGAAATGGCCGAGGAGGTGTGCAAGCTGCTATGCCCATCCAACTGAACAACGTGACGCATACCTATTCCGAGGGCAGCGCCTTCCAGGCCACGGCCATCCGGAATGTGAACCTGACCATCGAGGATGGTGAGTTCATCGCCGTCATCGGCCACACCGGCAGCGGCAAAAGCACCCTGGTGCAGCACCTGAACGGCCTGCTGAAGCCCACAGGCGGGCAAATCCTCATCGACGGCGAGGACCTGAACGGCGAAAAGACCGACCGCCGCCGCATCCGGCAGAAGGTGGGTCTGGTGTTCCAGTACCCCGAATATCAGCTCTTTGAAGAAACCGTGGCCAAGGACATTGCCTTCGGCCCCAAGAACCTGGGTCTGTCCGACGAGGAGATCGACCAGCGTGTTCGCCGCGCCATGGCGCACGTCCACCTGGATTATGAGAAATATGCCCAGCGCAGCCCCTTTGAGCTTTCCGGCGGCCAGATGCGCCGGGTGGCCATTGCAGGCGTTTTGGCCATGGAGCCCAAGGTGCTCATCCTGGACGAGCCCACCGCCGGCCTCGACCCCAAGGGGCGTGACCGCATCCTGTCCATGGTGCAGGAGCTGCATGCCCAGGGCGGCGTGACGGTGATCATGGTCTCCCACAGCATGGACGATGTGGCTCGCCTGGCCACCCGCCTCGTTGTGATGAGCAAGGGCGAGGTGGTGGCCACCGGCACACCGCGGGAGATCTTCCAGCAGGTAGAAATGATGGAGAATATCCATCTGGGCGTGCCTGAGGCTGCCAAGCTCTGCGCCCTGCTGCGCGCCCGCGGCATCGACCTGCCCGCCGACCTCTACACCCCGCAGCAGCTGCAGGAATGCCTGCTGGCCAAGTGGAAGGAGGCACATCCATGCTGAAAAACATCACCATGGGGCAGTATTACCCGGTGGACAGCTTCGTCCACCGCCTCGACCCCCGCATCAAGATCGTTTTGACCATCGCCTTCATCGTGGCGGTGTTCATGGTGCATTCCCTGGTGGGCTATGCCATCGTGCTGGGCTTTGTGTACCTCACCTCCCGCATGGCCAATATCCCCTTCAAAATGCTCACCAAGGGTCTGAAGCCCCTGCGCTTCATCCTGATCCTCACCTTCCTTTTGAACCTGTTCTTCTCCACCGAGGGCACCACCCTCGTCCGCCTAGGGTTCATCCACATCACCTGGGAGGGACTCTCCCAGGCCGTGCATTATTCCCTGCGGCTGATGTTCCTGGTCATCGGCACCTCGCTGCTCACGCTGACCACCTCGCCCATCATGCTCTCCGACGGCATCGAGCTGCTGCTCTCCCCCCTCAAGCGCTTCCACTTCCCCGCCCATGAATTGGGCATGATGATGTCCATCGCCCTGCGGTTCATCCCCACCCTGCTGGAGGAGACCGACAAAATTCAAAAGGCGCAGATGGCCCGCGGCGCGGACTTCGAGAGCGGCAACCTGCTCCAGCGTGCCAAGGCCATGGTGCCGCTCCTGGTGCCGCTGTTCGTCAGCGCCTTCCGCCGTGCTGGCGACCTGGCCATGGCCATGGAAGCCCGCTGCTACCACGGCGGCGAGCATCGCACCCGGATGCGTGTGCTGAAGATCACCCAGCATGATTATCTTGCCTGCGCCGCCATGGCCGGGCTGATCCTGCTGATCGTTGTGGAGGGGCTCATCCTGTGAAGCGCATCCTGCTGACTGTGGAATACGATGGCACCGCCTACGCCGGCTGGCAGCGGCAGCTGAATGGCCTGGCCGTGCAGCAGGTGCTGGAGGAAGCCCTCTCCCAGGCCACCCATGAGCGCATTGTGGTCACCGGCGCCAGCCGCACCGATGCAGGCGTTCACGCCCTGGGGCAGGCCGTGCATTTCGACACGGAATCCTCCATTCCCCCGGAGAAATTTCCCTTCGTTCTCAACACCATGCTGCCCAGGGACGTGCGCGTCCTCACCGGCCGTGAAGTCCCCTCGGATTTCCATGCCCGCTTCATGACCTGCGGCAAGCAGTACACCTACCGCATCATCAACACCCGCCACGGCAGCGCCATCCGCCGCAACACCCATGTGCACGTGCCCGTGGCGCTTGATCTGGCGCCCATGCAGCGCGCCGCCCAGACGCTCCTTGGCAAGCACGATTTCGCAGCCTTCCAGGCCAGCGGCGGCACCGCCAAGACCACCGTCCGCACCATCCACAAGGTCAACCTCACCCAGCAGGGCGAGGAAATCACCCTCACCATCGAGGGCGACGCCTTCCTGTACAACATGGTGCGCATCATCGCCGGAACGCTGATCGAGATCGGCCACCATCGCCGGGGGGAGGACGCCTTCACCCGCGCCATCGCCAGCGGCAGCCGGCTGGATCTGGGTGTCACCGCCCCGCCCCACGGCCTGGAGCTGACCCGCGTGGACTACCCCGAGGCCGCCTTCACCCTGCCCGACAGCATCCGCTGGCACGAGGATTGAACCATGAAGTACGCCATTATTTCCGATATCCACGGCAACGCCCCCGCCCTGCGCCTCGCCCTTGATGACGCACGCCAGCAGGGTGCCGGGGCGTATCTTTTCGTGGGCGATTATTCCATCAGCGCCCCCTGGCCGAACGAAGTCGCCGCCCTGCTCCGCGCCCTGCCCAACGCCCATTTCGTCCGCGGCAACGACGAGAACCACCTGGACGTTCCCCCTGGCGACGATGGCCAGTTCGAGGTCTCCCGCTGGTGCGCCCGCACCCTGACCCCCGACAACAAAGCCTGGCTGGACGCTCTGCCGGAGGAACTCACCCTCCCTTGCGAGGGCGTCACCCTGCGCATGGCGCATTCCTCCGAGGCTTTCATGGGCAAGGCGCTCCACGCCCACTTCCGCACCAGCGCCTTCCCCGCCCGCTATCCCCGCACCCGGGTGACCCGCGAGGCGCTTCTGGCCGATTTCCGCCGCACCATGGCAGAGGACGAAGCCTGCCGCAGCGCCATCGCCGCGTTGGAGCCCGGCGTGTACGTCTTTGGCCACAACCACATCCAGACCCACGGCTGCTTCAACGGCCGCTGGCTCGTCAATCCCGGCTCCTGCGGCATGCCCCTGGACGGCTGCGATTTCGGCGCCTGCTACACCCTGCTGACCATCGAAAACGGCAGCATCACCGTGGAAGAGCGCCGCATCCCCTACGATGTGGAAGCCCTCATTGCCCAGGTGAAAACCACCGGGCAGTACGCCGAAGCCCGCATCTGGAGCGAGACCATCTTCTGCGAGTGGCGCACCCGCCGCGAAAAAGTAGCCAGCCTGCTCTGGTACACCGAGGAATACGCCGCCCGCATCGGCGACCCCCGCCGCCCCTTCGCCAAAGACACCTGGCAAGCCGCCTACGATGAGTGGCTCACCGCCGCCCCCCACCGCTGGCCGGAGCTGTTCGTGGAGTGACGCCAGAGGGCTCTGCCCTCTGGACTCCCGCCCAAGGGCGCTGCCCTTGGGAATCCCGCTTAAGGGTCTTCGACCCTTAAGAATCCCTTTCGGGGATGGCGCTATTGGGCGATCTCCGAGCTGGGGTCACGGCGCGAATACGGTCGCGCCGCGACGCGGGGAAAGTTTGGTTATGCACTCCAAAAGGCTCCCTCCCCGAGGGAGCTGTCGCCGCAAGGCGACTGAGGGAGTGGTTCTGCCGCTTGCCCCACCCCGTCGCTCCCCCTACCGCCACCCTCTCAATTCCGCATTCCGCATTCCGCATTCCGAATTCCGAATTCCGAATTTACCAGGAGGCCCTATGCTCCGCCTATCCAACCTCTCCGTCCCTCTGTCCTACGCCGATGGCGATCTGCTGGCTCTGGTGTGCCGCAAGCTGAAGCTCACCGCCGCGCTGGTGCAGTCCATCACCCTGGTGAAAAAGTCCATTGACGCCCGCGACAAGGCCGATGTGCACTTCGTCCTCACGGTGGATGTTTCCGTGAAAAACGAGGACGATGTGCTGCGCCGCCTGAAGAATGGCGTGGCCACCAAGGTAGTCGCCAAGCCTGCCAGGCCCATCCCGCCCGCTGCGTTCCGCCGTCCCCCGGTGGTGGTGGGCGCCGGCCCCGCAGGCCTGTTTGCTGCGCTGATTTTGGCCAAGGCCGGGGCGAACCCCATCCTCATTGAGCGGGGCAAGCCCGTTGATCAGCGCACCCAGGACGTTTCCGCCATGATGAAGGACGGCACCCTCGACCCCAACAGCAATGTGCAGTTTGGCGAGGGCGGCGCCGGGGCGTTTTCCGATGGCAAGCTCACCACGGGCATCAAGTCGCCCCATCAGCGCACGGTGCTGGAGACCTTCGTGCGCCACGGCGCGCCGGAGGATATCCTCTTCCTGCAAAAGCCCCACATCGGCACCGACAGGCTGAAAGCCGTGGTGGCCTCCATCCGCCGGGAGATCATCTCCCTGGGCGGCGATGTCCGTTTCGAGACCCGCCTCACCGGGCTGATCCTCCGCGGCCAGCACGTGGAGGGCATCACCGTGCAGCACGACGGTGTGACCGAAGAGATCCTCACCGACACCGTGCTTCTCGCCATTGGCCACAGCGCCCGCGATACCATCCAGTCCCTGTTCCAGCAGGGTGTGACCATGGTGCAGAAGCCCTTCGCCATGGGCGTGCGCATCGAGCATCCGCAAGCCCTCATCAACCGCAGCCAGTACGGCCGCTTTGCCGATCACCCCGCCCTGCACGCAGCGGACTACAAGCTCAACATCCACACCCCCGATGGCCGGGGCGTGTACACCTTCTGCATGTGTCCCGGCGGCGAGGTCATCGCTGCCGCGTCCCAGCCCGGCGGCCTGGTGGTCAACGGTATGAGCTACCACGCCCGCGATGGCCGCAATGCCAATGCCGCCCTGCTGGTGGGCGTGAACCCCGAGGATTTCGGCGACGATCATCCCCTGGCGGGTTTCGTGTGGCAGCGCAGCATCGAGCAGGCGGCCTACCGCACCGGCGGCGGCGATTTCCGCGCCCCCGTGCAGCGTGTGGAGGACTTCCTCTCTGGCCGCGCCTCCGCCCGCCTGGGCGAGGTGCAGCCCACCTACCAGCCCGGCGTGACCCCCGCTGACCTGCGGGATTGCCTGCCGGATTTCATCTTCCGCGACCTACAGCTGGGCATCACCCAGATGGACAGGCAGCTCCACGGCTTTGCCCACCCCGACGCCGTCCTCACCGGCGTGGAGACCCGCTCCTCCTCCCCCGTGCGCCTGCCCCGCGGCACCGATTACCTGGCCGACCGCCTGGACGGCCTCTTCCCCGTGGGCGAAGGCGCAGGCTATGCCGGAGGCATCGTCAGCGCCGCGGTGGACGGCATTGCCGCCGCCTATGCCGCGCTGGAAAGGAGCCACGCATGAGCGAGCTGCTCCGCCAGGCGCTGTCCTGCTACGGCCTTGAGGGCGCAGAGTCTGTGTTCCTCCAGCACAACGAGAACCTGACCTACCGCGTAGCAGAGGAATATCTGCTGCGCATCCACAGCCCTGCGCCGGGCATCTATGCGCCCTGCACCATTGCGAATCGTCAGGCCGAGCTGGCCTTTCTTGCCCACCTGTGCCACCAGGGCATGAACGTGCAGCAGCCCCAGTCTACGCCCTCCGGCGATTTGCTTGCGCTCCTGCCGGACGGCACCGCCGCCACGCTGCTGCGCTGGCTGCCCGGCCAGGTGCTTCCCGGCAAGGAGTACACCGCCGAGCTGTGCTTTCACGCCGGTGAAATGACCGCCCGCCTGCACCAGGCTGCCCGCGGCTTCACCCACCCCGGCCTCCGCGCCTACGACGAAGCCGATGCCCGTGCCAAGGCTGACTTGCTCACCGCCATGGTGCAGCGCCATCACCTGGGCGACGAACATGCGGGCATCCTCCGCGCCGCCTGTGAGGCCGTGGCGCAGAGCTTTACCACCTCGGAGGACGCGCCCATCGCCATCCACGACGATCTCTCCCCCTCCAACATCCTGCAAACGGAACATGGCCTTGTTCCCATCGACTTCTCCCTGTGCGGCATCGGTCTCCCCATGACCGACCTGGGCATGCTGCTGGCAGGCTTCAGCAGCACGGTGCAGCGCAGTGCCGCCGTGCGGGGCTATCAGGCGGCGGGCGGCATTCTCCGTCATCGGGAAATGGAGGCAGGGTTCATCCATGGGCTGCTGGGCGCTTTTGTGTTCCATGCCGACACCTGGCCCAAGGAACCCTGGTTCCCCGCCCGCCTTCTCCGCTGGGAAAGTGAAATGCTTCTCCCCTTTGCCCAGGGCAAGCCCATTTTCGATGAAGCAATGAATTTCCTCTATCTGCCCACCGCCTGACGCTGCACTTCCTGTGTATCTCCATTGCAAAATGCGCCAAAACAGGTTACAATGTGGGTACTGATTCGTAGCAGGCAGAGTAGCTGCTGGCGCGTTAAGTGTTCATGGACGGGGAGTTGCCATGAAACGAAGGGGACTTCGGCTCGTTTCTTTAGAAATGAGGCAAGGCTCCGCGGTGCCAGCGGCGCATCCCGCTGCTTGCGTTAGCTGCCTCCTGCGAGTCAATTTTTTGCTTGCAGGAGGTTCTCTATGCCCAAAAAGAATCGCATTCTGTTCATCACCCTCACCGCCATGCTGACTGCTTTGCAGATCATCCTTGGCAACCTTTTGCAGATCCCTTTCCTGGATAAGCAGTACAATTTCGGCTTCCAGCCCATCCTCATTGCCGGATGGCTGCTGGGCGCGCCTGCGGCCATGCTGGTGGGCGGCCTGGGCGATCTCATCGGTGCGCACCTGTTTCCCCAGGGCGCATACTTCCCCGGCTTCACCCTCACCAATGTGCTGGTGGGACTGGTCTGCGGCCTGGTGCTGCACAAGCGCAAGACCACGCTGCTGCGGGTATGCATTGCGGTGGTCTGCTCCATGCTCATCAACTGGCTGCTGAACTCCGTGTGGCTCAGCATCCTCTATTCCGCCAATGGGCGCGGCTACTTCGGCTGGCTTGTTCTCCGCGGCCCGACCTACCTGATCGAAGCGCCCGCCAACATCCTGCTGGGCTATCTGCTGCTGCGGGGACTGGACAAGGCCAAACTGAACCTGAACATGAAATGAGGCACACCATGCGTACCAGCAAAAAGGCCATCCTGGCCGCCCTTCACGACCTCTACCCCGATGCAGGGCCGGAGCTGAACTTCACCAACCCCTACGAGACCCTCATCGCCACCATGCTCTCCGCCCAATGCACCGACAAGCAGGTGAACAAGGTCACCCCCGCCGTGTTCGCCCGCTACCCCAACGCCCATGCCATGGCAGAAGCCCAGCTGGACGACCTGTTCCCCATGGTGAAGAGCTGCGGCTTCAGGAGCAAGGCCAGCAACATCATCGAGACCTGCCGCCTGCTCTGCGCCCGCCACGGGGGCGAAGTTCCCGCCACCCGCGAGGAGCTCACCGCCCTGCCCGGCGTTGGCCGCAAAACCGCCAACGTGGTGCTGGCCAACGCCTTCAAGGTGCCTGCCCTGGCGGTGGACACCCACGTGTTCCGCGTGAGCAACCGTCTTGGCCTGGCCGACGCCAAAACCGTGGAGGAAACCGAGAAGCAGCTCATGCGCGCCATTCCCAAGGCGGACTGGTGCGACGCCCATCATTGGCTGATCTGGCACGGCCGCCGGGTGTGCAAAGCCCAGCGCCCCCTGTGCGAGGAGTGCGCCCTGCGGGAGATGTGCAAGGAATATCACAAAAAATGAGCATAGAAAAGGAGCTGCCCGCTGTGGCCAGCTCCTTTTTTTGTTTCAATTTACTTGACTTCCCCATCCCAGAACAGCAGCTCAAACGCGGGATAATCCTTCCCCTCCACCTCGATCTCACCCGTACACTTGCCGTACATCTTCTGCTTGCTGCCCAATTCAAAGGTGGGTTCCTCTTCCGCAAGGATGTACACAATGTCCCGGTAGCCGCTCTTGGTCTTGCTGGAGGTGCGCATGCCCATCTCCACCAGCCACTTGCCGTCCTCCTGCTGGGTCTTGCTCACCATGTACAGGCCGTAGCCCATGATGCGCCCGGTGTAGCCCTTGATCTTGTCCGTCAGGGTGGAATAGGCGGGCTTCACGGCTTCCTCACGGTAGTTGGCCTTCACGTCCTCTTCGGTGAGGACGCGGCTGCCCATGGCCGTGAAGCGGCGGGTGGTGTAGTTCTTCTTCTGGAAGACCACGGTGATGTTGTAGTTGCCTTCCTTGCTGGTGTCGATCTTGAAGGAGAAGGTGCCGTTGGCGTTGGTGGTCACCTGCTTGTCGTAGAAATCGCCCACGATGCACTGGATCTTCACGTTGCGGATGGTCTTGCCGGAGATCACCAGGGTGTTGCTGTTGATCTCGGAGGGTTCGGCCACCTCAAAGTCGATGGGCATATCCTCGTTGAAGTTCACCGGCAGCAGGGTGTCCTGATAGGTGGTGGTGTCGAACACGATCTCCTCGGTCACCGTACCCTGGTTGTCCACGGTGAGGGTCATGAGCCACACGCCCTCCTCCGGCAGCTCCACGTCCATGGAGAACTTGCCCTTGGCGGTGGCGTCCGCCTCGATGAGAATGGGATCGGGCGAGGACATGCGCATCAGCACGCCCGTGAAGTGCAGCCCGGGGTCGCAGGTGCCTTCCACCGAGAACTTGCCCGTGTTGGTCTCCGTGGGGGGCGTTTCGGTAAAGACCACCTTGTTCACCACGTCCAGGGGCTTGACCTTCACGGTGGTGAATTTCCAGGTCTTGAGGATCTCCGTCAGCTTGTTGTTGTCGGCATTTTTCAGGTTGCGGCCATACACCTTGTAGTCCACCGTGATGGTATACCCATTGCGGATGGTGCGACGGGCAAAGCCCTTGTAGCTCTCGCCGCCAAACTCGCGGGTGTACTTCAGCATCAGGAAGCGGCCGCCCTTGGTGTAGTTCTTCCACTCGGCAGAGGAATAGCTGTACCCCTCGGACTTGAACTGCGCGCCGTTCAGGTGCTGCTTGCGATAGGAGGAGCGGGTGGCGGTGGACTGCTGGTCGATGTCGAAATACTCGTTGGCCATGCTGTCCTTCACGGCGGTGAATTCGATGCACACGTCGTCCGCCTTGCTCCAGGCCTGCGCCAGCACGCCCCGGGCTTCAAAGTCGGCCAGCAGCGCCTCCAGGGTGGAGCCGCGGTTGGCGATCCAGTCCGGGTGGGCGCTCATGTTGTCAGCCGTAATAAGAATGTAGTCGTCATCGATCTCGCAGGTAGCGGAGATGGCGTCGAAGGTCAGCGTTTCTGCGCCGGCGCAGGCCACACCCAGGATGCACAGCGCCGCCAGCAGCGCCAAAAGGAACTTTTTCATCATCAAGCTCACCAGCCTTGCACATGAATAAGTAAAAAAAGCGTATACAAACCCATTGCATTATACCATATGCTTTTCTATTACGCAAGAAAACGGCTGTAACAATCTGTATAAACCACCGCGCTGTGGGGCATACTGCGTGTATCAACACCCCAGGAGGCGCATCCCCATGCAACGCACGTCCACGCCCATGGTTCGCGGGTGGAGTCCCTCACCCCCGCCGCCCCAGCCCGTCAAGCGCCGCCGCTGGCCGCTGTGGTGCCTTCCGCTTATCCTGATCGCCGCCCTGGTGTGGTGGCCGCGCCCAGCCCAGGTGGATCGGCAGGTGTACCCCCTCCACGCCCCGGCGGAGGTTGCTGAATCACAGCCTGTCTCCACCCTGCCCGCCTGCGTCCGTCCCGGGCTGCCGGAGGGCATCCCCACCCAGCAGCTCACCGTGCCCACCCAGCACCTGATGAAGGGCAAGCTGCTGCTCATCGACGAAAGTCACCCCCTGCCCGATGGCTACACGCCTGCGGACACCTTCTCCGTGCTGAACCACACGCAGGGCCGGGTGGCCTGCCGCGACCTCACCGCTGTATCCGGCGAGGACACACTCTCCGCCCTCACCCAGCTGTATGCCGATGCAAGGAACCAGCGCATTGTGCAGTTCACCGTGTTTGCCGGAACACGCTCCGGCGAGCAGCAGCGCATCCTGCTCACCGATACCCTGGCTGACCTTTCCCGGGATATGCCCATCGAAGATGCGCTTATCGCCGCTCGCGAGGCCGTGGCCTCGCCGGACTGCTCCGAGCATCAGACCGCCTGGGCGGTGGATGTGCGCCTGTGCCCCATCTGGAACGGCGCACCCTCGTCCGTCCCCTACGCCGCCACCGAGGCCGGCCGCTGGCTGGCGGCGCATTGCTGGGAATACGGGTTCATCCACCGCTGGCCGGATGCACAACCCGCCGCCCACAGCTGCCGCGCCTGGCACCTGCGCTATGTGGGTCGCGCCCACGCCATGCTGATGCACGCCCTGAACGTCACCTTAGAGGAATACCTCGCTCTGCTGCACCAGCACGGCTCCCTGACCCTCTACGACGAAAATGATGCTCCCCTGGCCGCAGCCGTGTGCCGCAGCGCCGGGGAGCACCAAACATCATTCACTTTGCCTTGCTGGGAGGTGGAGGATCTCTCCCTGGACAACACCGGCTGGGCGGTGGCCGCCTGCCTGTTTACCGAATCTTCCGAATCGCCTTGAAGGGGAAGAACACCGCCTCCACCTTGCCGATGAGCGCCCTGCGCTTCAGCGCACCCACCCGGCGGCTGTCGTTGGAGTTGTCCCGGTTGTCCCCCAGGACGAAGTATTCATCCGCCCCCAGGGTCACCGGCGCCATGCTGGACTTTCGCCGGGTGTGCGCCTCATCCAGGTACGGCTCTTCCAGCGGCTCGCCATTGATCAGCACCACGCCTTCCTCTATGGCGATGGTCTCCCCCGGCAGGCCGATGATCCGCTTCACGAAATACTGGGGCACCAGCTTCCACTTGTCCCTGTACCTGCCGGGGTACAGGCAGATCACCACATCCTGGCGCTTCGGTTCGCCCAGCAGATAGGCCGCCCGGTTCACCAGCATGACTTCGCCATTTTGCAGGGTGGAGCGCATACTGCCGCCCTTTACCCGCACCACTTCCACCACCAGGCATCTCACCAGCAGCGCCAGCACGATCACGCATACCAGCCAGATCAAATCGTGAAACAATCTGCGCCGCCTCCTTTGTATCTTTGCACCTGAAACGGGCAGGTCACTCCGTTGCAGGGCCTTGCACCAATACCTTCTTGCGCCGCTTGAGGAAGGTCTCCCTGTCCATCATCACAATGCGGCCGCAGCCGTTGCACTTGATCTTGATATCCGCGCCGGTGCGGATCACCGTCCACTCGCTGGAACCGCAGGGGTGCTGCTTGCGGGTCTGCACCACGTCGCCCAGGCGGATTTCCTGAATCTCTGCCATGTGTATATCTCCTTGCCTTGGAATACGCACCATTATACCCTTTTTCGCCGCAATACGCAAGAAAAGCGCCTTGCTAATTTCATCCTGTCTGACTATAATAGTACCATAGCGAATGAAGGAGGTGCATCCCATGCCCAATCGTTTTTCCCCCATCGGCGTGTTCGACAGCGGCGTGGGCGGCATCAGCGTCCTGGGCGAACTGCGCCGCGCCCTGCCCAGGGAGGATTTTCTCTACTTTGGCGATAACCTCCACGCCCCCTACGGCACCAAGCCGGAGCAGGAGGTGCTGGGCTATGTCCGCAGCGTGATGGACTACCTCATCGCCCAGGACGTGAAGGCCGTGGTCATCGCCTGCAACACCGCCACCAGCGTGGCCGCCGCCACCCTGCGCGCAGAGCTTGACCTGCCCATCATCGGCATGGAGCCTGCCCTGAAGCCCGCCTCCGAGCAGCGCCGCGGAGGTCAAATTCTGGTGCTGGCCACGCCCATGACCCTGCGCCTGCCCAAATTCCAGGCGCTGTATCAGCGCTATGGCGAGGGGGCGCATCCCCTGCCCTGCCCCGGGCTGATGGAGCTGGTGGAGACCCAGGCCTTCGACCAGGCGCGCCGCTACCTGCAGGAGCATTTCCTGGCCTACGATATGTCCCAGGTGGACGCCGTGGTGCTGGGCTGCACCCACTATGTATTCCTGCGCCCCATTTTGCAGGAGATCCTCCCGCCCCATGTGCTGGTATTGGACGGCAATGCCGGCACCGCCCGCCAGCTGGCGCGGGTGCTGGAGCAGCGCGACCTGCTGAATGACTGCGGCGGCTCCCTTTGCCTGAAAACCAGCGGCGACCCCGCCCAATTCCTCCCCCTGATGGAGACCCTGCTGGCTCGTGCATAAAGCTTTTCATGTCATTTCTGGCTTTTAGAACACCAAAAAGACAAAATAAACTTTATAAAAAACTGCCAAAGATACGTTTTGATGCAAAATCAGGCTTTTCTTTTGGCAGTTTTTATGATATGATACTCTTATCGTAAGAGAGAGCGTATAAGTCCATCCATTCGGCAGCCCCAAGGGCTTATACAACCACATTCAAATGTAACGAGGAGGAACATATCATGGCTGATTATTTGACCAGTAACATTCGCAACATCGCCCTCATGGGACATGGCGGCGAGGGCAAGACCACGCTGACCGAGGCCATGCTCTACGCCGCTGGCATTATCGACCGTCAGGGCAAGGTGGAAGACGGCACCACCACCACTGACTTCGAGGCTGAAGAGATCAAGCGTAAGTGTTCCATCAGCGCCGCCTGCGCGCCCATCGACTGGAACGACAAGATGCTGAACATCATCGACGTGCCCGGCTATTTCGATTTTATCGCCGAAATGGTGGGTCCCCTGCGCGTGGTGGAGACCGCCTGCATCGTGGTCGGCGGCGTCACCGGCTTCAACGTGGGCGCTGAAAAGGCCTTCAAGCACGCCGTGAAGAGCGGCGTGGGCCGTATGTTCGTCATCAACCAGATGGATCGCGACCATGCCAACTTCGACAAGGTCACCCAGCAGCTGCGCGACCGCCACGGCTCCTGCGTGGTGCCCGTGCTGATGCCCATCGGCGAAGGCCCCGACTTCAAGGGCGTTGTGAACGTGCTGGAAAAGAAGGCCTACGAAGGCGCTTACAAGAAGAGCGTGGAAGTTCCCATGCCCGAAAGCATGAAGGAAAAGGTCGACAAGGCCTTTGACGACCTGGTGGAAGCTGCCGCCGGTGCTGACGACGAGCTGATGGAGAAGTACTTCGAGGAAGGCGAGCTCAGCTACGACGAGATTCTCATCGGCTTCCGCAAGGGCATGAAGAACGGCGACATCGTTCCCGTGTGCGCCTGCTCCGCCCTCACCGGCGTTGGCATCGCCCGCATGATGGATCTGATGGCCAAGTACCTGCCCTCTCCCGCCCACGAGGGTATCGAGCATGACGGCTTCAACCCCCGCACCGGCGAGGCTCAGGTTCGTATCTGCAAGGACGACCAGCCCTTCTCCGCTTTCATCTACAAGACCATCGCCGACCCCTTCGTTGGCAAGCTGAGCCTGTTCCGCATCTTCTCCGGCACGCTCACCCCCAGCACCATCCTGTACAACGTCAACAAGGACAAGACCGAAAAGTCCTCCGGCCTGTATATCCTGCGCGGCAAGAAGCAGGTGGCCAAGCAGACCCTGCACGCCGGCGACCTGGGCGCCTTCTCCAAGCTGCAGTATACCCAGACCGGCGACACCCTGGCCGATTACCAGAACCCCATCCAGTATCCCGGCCTGGCATGGCCTGTCCCCTGCATGAGCAAGGCCGTGTACGCCTCCAAGCAGGGTGAAGAAGACAAGATCTTCTCCGGCCTGAGCCGCCTGATGGAAGAAGATCCCTCCATCACCATCGAAAAGAACGTCGAGACCACCGAGACCCTGCTCTCCGGCCAGGGCGAAATGCACCTGGACGTGATCCGCAACCGCCTGGCCGCCAAGTTCGGCGCCAACGCCATCCTGCAGGATCCCAAGATCCCCTACCGCGAGACCATCCGCAAGTCCGTGAAGGTTCAGGGTCGCCACAAGAAGCAGTCCGGCGGCCACGGCCAGTTCGGCGATGTGTGGATCGAGTTCTCCCCCATCCTGGATGGCGAGCAGGACTTCGAGTTTGTGGATGCCGTTGTGGGCGGCGTGGTGCCGCGCAACTTCATCCCCTCTGTTGAAAAGGGTCTGCGCGAGAACCTCGTCCGCGGCGTGCTGGCAGGCTACCCCATGGTTCACCTGCGCGCCAAGCTGTACGATGGCTCCTACCACCCCGTGGACTCTTCCGAAATGGCCTTCAAGACGGCCGCCCGCATCGCCTATAAGAAGGGCTGCGCCGATGCCTCCCCCGTGCTGCTGGAGCCCATCATGCACGTTGAGGTCATCGTGCCTGACGAGTACATGGGCGACATCATGGGCGACATGAACAAGCGCCGCGGCCGCATCATCGGCATGACCCAGACCGACGGTCAGCAGATGGTGGAAGCCGAAGCGCCCCAGGCCGAAATGTTCAAGTACGCCACCGACCTGCGCTCCATGACCCAGGCTCGCGGCTCCTTCTCCATGCGCTTTGAGCGTTACGAAGAAGTGCCCGCCAACGTGGCCGAAAAGATCATCGCCGCCGCCGACAAGCAGGAGGACGACGAGGACTAATACCTGCGCACGAAAAGAGAGATGCCGAAAGGCATCTCTCTTTTTGTGTATCAAAGTATCAATTCATAGATATAGCTCTTATACCGCACATCCATCCCATACTTCTTGAACTCCGTCTCCTTCGTCACCGCAAAGCCAAGCTTCCGCAGCAGCGCATTGGAGGCAGCATTTTCCATCGCAACCTCAGCCGTGATGCGCTCAGCGCCCTGCTGGCGAAGCCACTCCACCAGCATCCGCACCGCTTCCTGGCCATATCCTTTGCGCCAATGGTTCTTGTGGATGCAATACCCGATATCATATACCTTTCTTTCATCATCTGGAAAAGCACAGCAACTGCCCACAGGTTCGCCACCAGCTTCAATCATCAGATAGTATCCATCCGGGCTGTCCTCCAATTCCCGCAGCGCCTGGCGGTACTCCTCATCCGCATAGGCTTCCTCCGGATCGCTCATGTAGCGGCCATTCTCCGCATCCAGCCACATTTCTGCACAGAATGCACCATCCGCCCGCCGGGAATCCCGGATGCACACACGCTCGCCTGTTAATACATATCCAACTTGCATTACTTTTTCTCCTTCACATAATCCACCAGCGTCATGCGCTCGTTCACCACATGGGGCGCGCCCGTCTGCCGGTAGCCCATTTTCTCGTACAGGTGGCAGTTGCCCGCCTCCTGCAAAATGGTGTCCAGCATCCACTTGTCCGCGCCGTGAATATCCTCCACCAGGCAGATGGCCTGCTGTGCCACGCCCTGTCCGCGCCACGCAGGCATCACCCACAGCGGGCCAAGCTTCTTCCAGCCGTCACCCACATCCCGAACGCGAACAGCACCCACCTTTTGCCCATCAGCAAGAATGAAATACATCACCGTCTCCGGCTGCTCCAGTCGCATAACGACCTTTTCCAGCCTCTCACAGGCCGGATTGGTGTCAACATCCTGATACCGCTCCAGCAGCTCCGCAAAGCCTTCTTTCTGCATCTTCCACAGTTCCTGCGCATCCGCAACCGTGGCGCGCATCAGTTCAATCTGCATATTGCTCACCTCCCCACCATCCTACCACGAAAAAGAGCCAGCCGCAACTGCGACTGACCCGTTTTGTCAAATCTGTCCCACCACATCGTCCATGCTGTACAGTCCCGGCTCCTTGCCAACGAGGAACATGGCGGCTTGCAGCGCTCCGGCAGCAAACACGCTGCGGTTTTCTGCGCTGTGGCTGATTTTCACCCGCTCGGAGGTGCCGAAGAAGCACACCTCATGCTCGCCGGTCACCGTGCCGCCGCGCAGGGCGTGCACGCCAATCTCCTGCTTCTGGCGCTTGCAGTCCCGGCCATGGCGGCCAAAGACGGCCTCACGAGGGGATTCGCAGCCCTGCTTCACCGCGTCCAGCAGCATCAGCGCCGTGCCGGAGGGGGCGTCCGCCTTGCGATTGTGGTGCGCCTCAACGATCTCAATGTCGAAGTTCTCCCCCAGCACGGAGGCGGCCTTCTTGGCCAGGGCGCGCAGGAGTGCAATGCCCAGGCTCATGTTGCCGCTGCGGAAGATGGGGATCGCCTTGGCCGCCTCGTCAATGGCGGCCAGCTGCTCGTTGGTGAGGCCGGTGGAGGCGATCACCGCAGGGATGCGATGCTTCACCGCATAGCTCAGCAGGTCAGCGCCGGGCTTCCAGGTGGAAAAGTCCACAATGGCGTCCACCACGGGGCAGTTTTCAAAATCGGTGTACAGCGGATAGTCCGCCTGGCCGGACACAATGTCCACACCGCAGGCCACTTCAATGTCCCGCGCCCTGGCCTGGGTGGCTACCTCGCGACCCATAAAGCCCAGCGCGCCGGAGATCAAAATCTTCATCGGTGCATTCCTCCTCAGGCGATCAGACCCAGCTCCCGCATGATGGCGTACATCTTCTGGCGGGGGCCTTCCTGCATGGGCACCAGGGGCAGGCGCAGCTCATCCTCGCACATGCCCAGCTTGGCCAGGGCAGCCTTCACCGGGATGGGGCTGGTCTCGCTGAAGAGAGCGTTCACAAAGGGCAGCAGCTTCAGCTGAATGGCGGCCGCCTCGGCATTCTTGCCCTCCAGCGCCAGCTTGGCCATCTTGGAGGTCTCGGCGGGCAGTACGTTGGACAGCACGGAGATCACGCCCTTGAAGCCGCAGGCGATGGTGGGCAGGATCAGGTCATCGTTGCCGCAGTAGAAGTCCACCTTGTCGCCGCACAGGCGAACCTTCTCCATGGCCTGCGCCACATCGGAGTTGGCTTCCTTCACGGCGATCACGTTCTCGTGCTGGCAGATCTCCGCCAGCGCCTCGGGGCCGATGTTCAGCCCAGTGCGGCTGGGCACATTGTAGACGATCACCGGCAGAGTGGCCGCATCAGCAATGGCGTTGAAATGCGCCACCAGACCCGCCTGGCTGGTCTTGTTGTAATAGGGGGTCACCACCAGCTGGGCATCAGCGCCGAACTCGGCGGAATGCTTGGCGGCATACACGGCCTCGCTGGTGGCGTTGGAGCCGGTGCCGGCAATGACAGGCACACGATGATCGGCCTTCTCCACCACGCGGCGGATCACCGCCAGGTGCTCCTCCCAGGTCATGGTAGCAGGCTCGCCGGTGGTACCCACGGCAATGAGCGCACTCACACCCTTGGCGATCTGATCCTCCACCAGCTTATCCAGAGCCTCGTAATCCACTTCACCATTCTTGAAGGGAGTAATCAGAGCCGTACCGCAACCGGTGAACAAAGGCTTTCTCATGCTATAACCTCCTGTCAACTAACCTCGCGCCCCGCAAGCGCGCAGCGCGGAAAAACCACTTGTTTATTCCCGGCGACCTGATATTGAATAGTCGCCGCTTTTCGGGAGGGTCTGGGAGGGGCTTTTCTCAGAAAAGCCGCCTCCCAGCGTCCCCCTCACGTCACTTCTGAATATACCCCTTCGCACACAGCAGTTCCGCCGTCAAAATCGCGCCGCCGGCGGCACCGCGGACGGTGTTGTGGCTCAGGCAGACGAAGCGGTAGTCGAAGATCTTGTCCTCGCGCAGGCGGCCGATGGACACGCCGAAGCCATTCTGGAAGTCGCGATCCAGCTTGGTCTGGGGACGGGCGGGGTCTTCAAAGTATTGGAGGAAGGGCTTGGGGGCATTGGGCAGGTTCAGGCGCTGAGCCTCGGTTTCGTAGTTGTTCCAGCGCTCCTTGATCTCCTCCATGCTGGGCTTGTTCTTGAAGGACACGCTCACCGCGGCCATGTGGCCGTCGCTGGCGGCAACACGCAGGCACTGGGCGCTGATCACCGGCTCCGTGGCGTTCACGATGGCCAGGCCGTCCTCGGTGTCCTCCACCTTGCCCCAGAGCTTCAGGGGCTCGTTCTCGCTCTTCTCGTCCTCGCCGCCGATGTAGGGGATCACATTGTCCACCATCTCAGGCCAGGTCTTGAAGGTCTTGCCCGCGCCGGAAATGGCCTGGTAGGTGCAAACGCTGATCTTGTCCAGGCCGAAGTCCATCAGGGGGGTCAGGGCAGGCACATAGCTCTGGATGGAGCAGTTGGGCTTCACGGCAATGAAACCCTTCTTGCAGCCCAGGCGCTTGCGCTGCTGCTCGATGACGCGGATGTGGTCGGCATTGATCTCCGGCACCACCATGGGCACGTCCTTCACGCCGCGGCAGGCGGAGTTGTTGCTCACCACGGGGATCTCGTGCTTAGCGTAGTCTTCCTCCAGGGCGCGGATCTCATCCTTGGTCAGGTTGGCCACAGCGCAGAACACAAAGTCCACCTGGGCGCCCACCTCGTCGATGTGGGAGGCGTCCACCACGGTCAGCTCGGCAACATCGGCAGGGATCTCCCAGTCGAAGGCCCAGTTGGCGCCCACCGCATCCTTGTACTTCTTGCCGGCGCTGCGGGCAGAGGCCGCCACGCAGGTCACCTGAAACCAGGGGTGATCCTTCAAAAGAGAGATGAACCGCTGGCCCACCATGCCCGTTGCGCCAACGATGCCTACACGATACTTTTCCATGTTCGTCTCCTCCTCATTCATCATCCGTTAGTATAGAAAAAACCACCCCAAGCTATGCCTGCGGTGCGCCAGCAGGATACAGCGGTGCCATGCACCCTGTTTCTGCCGTTGAACCAGCGCTCCGCCGGGCAGCAGCCCGATGACAGTCGCGGACTTGTTCACCCCGCGCCCAAGGCGACCCAGCGAGCCTGAACCGCCTTTCGGCATCGTTCCCTTTCGCGCTGCCTCGCCGGATGCTCTTCCTCCGCAGCGTTACTCATGAAAAATGCGCCTCTGATTCCATTTCTATTCACTTCCGGGAAACGTGAACATCATAGCACGGAGGCTCCGCACCTGTCAAGCAAATGGGAGCCTCCGTTTGTTTCTTCTTTGTATTTTCTCGCAATATTTTGTTTTGTTCGCCAAGTGGAAGTTTCCACCTCATCAGTCAGCGCAAGCGCTGACAGCTTCCCCTCAAGGGGAAGCCTCTGCAGAGAGCGGACTCCTTGCCTTCCCCTTGAGGGGAAGGTGGCCGTGAGGCCGGATGAGGTGGAAAGCCGCATGCTCAGCCCTGCTTTTTCTTCCCCGCCAGCAGCCTCAGCAGACCGCTGATGCCCCGGGGTGCCTTGACGCACACCATGCGCACCGCCATTCCCTCACCTCCCCGTTCCAAACCGGATCAGGGCATACCCCACAACGATCAGCAGGATCCCCGCCAGCGCTGCCCATGCCCAGCCCGGTATGCAGGTGAACAGCAGGATCAGCCCCGCTGCGATCAGCACCAGGCCAATGGTGGGCATGGCGTCCCCTCGGTAGCACCGCCGCGACGTTGGTCGTCCCCATCCGTTCTGCATCGTCCATCCCTCGCTTCCGCTTCATCTTATGCAGAAAAATTTTCTTTGACCACTGCATGAAAAGTCGAAATTGTAACGTTTTTGTTATATGTAACGCTCAAAATATTTACAATTAGCAAAAAATCATGTACAATAAGATGAAGTTGTCCCCAAAAAGGAGGTACACACATGTCCGTTTTGAGCAAAGTGACTGAGCTGCTGCCCCAGCTGGCAGATATTCTTGTTTATGCGGCCATTGCCGTGGTGACCCTGATCGGCGTGATCAAGTGCCTGCTCCCCCTGTGGAACACCACCCACGCCCTGCGCCGCGCCATCCGCCGCCTGCAGCACGATGCAGGCAACACCACATCCGAAAAGCCTGTGTGGCAGGAGAGCCGCTTTATGGGTCGCCGCCTACGGGGCTACTGGCTGCGCTTTTTGCAGAATGCCGAGCAGCTGGATCGCCGCGGCCTGCCCTGCAATGTGGAGGACTACATCAACGATGACACCGTCGCTCACGGCCCCGGCAATGCCAACCTGGCCGAGATGATCCCCAGCATGCTCACCTCCCTGGGTATTCTGGGCACCTTCATGGGCATGGTGCGGGGCATTGGCGGATTGGACTTTTCCAACTCCGATGCCATCATCGAGGGCGTGCCCACCCTGCTGGCCGGTATGCAGTTCGCCTTCGGCACCTCCGTGGCGGGCGTGAGCTGCTCCATCGTGTTCAGCATGCTCAACCGTATCGCCCAGGGCTCCAGCTACCGCGCCATCGACGACTTTGTGGAGTCCTTCACCCAGCTGGCCATGCAGCGCCCCCTGGATAACGATGTGCAGCTCATCTGCCAGAACCAGGACAGCAACCACATGCTTTCCACCCTCACCGATACCCTCCCCGGCCAGCTGGCGAAGTCCATGGAGGTCAGCGTCAGCCGCGCCATGCAGCCCGTTGCCCGCAGCATGGACGACTTCCTGGTGGGTGCGACCCGCGCCCAGGTGGATGGCGTTGGCCGCATTGTGAACAACTTCGTCAACCAGATGAACACCAGCCTGAACCACCAGTTCCTGGAGCTGGGCCGCACGCTGACGGAGATCAACCAGAACCAGCAGCTCTCCCTGGAGCGGATGGATCAGTCCATGGAAACGGCCTCTGCCATCGTGGGCGACGTGACCCGCCTCCACGGCGTGAGCCAGGAGGTCATGGCGCACTTCGAGCATTATGTCAGCGAACTCAACACCGCCCGCACCCGGGACGAACGCTTCGAGCAGTCCTCTGCCGACCTGCTGGAAAAGATGCGCCAGGCCAGCGAGCAGCAGTCCGCTTCCCTGCTGCGGCTGAAAGCCTATCAGGACGAGCTTTCCGCCGCCCTTGACCAGTTCCGCACCCAGAGCCGCGAGACCATGACCACCATGCAGCGCGGCAATGACAACACCAACGACCACCTGGCCGCCGTGGGCAAGACCATGCAGGAATCCAGCACCCAGCTCTCCCAGAGCTATCAGGGCTTTGTGCAGAACGTGGTGGAGGGTCTCTCCCGCGCCCTGGGCATGTTTGACGAGAACATGAACAGCCTGGTCGCCACCCTCACCGAGAAGGTGGACAGCGTGACCACCGCCGGCACCGATGGCAAGACCGCCGCCCAGCTCAGCGAGATCCAGCGGATGCTCACCTCCATGCAGGCTTCTCTCAAGCAGGCCGCCAACAGCCTTGACGCAAAGGAGGCCTGATCATGGCCAGGCAACGAATGCATAACCAGCGCGCAGGCCGCGGCTCCACCAGCACCGGCGCCAGCTGGATCAGCTATTCCGACATGATGGCTTCCCTGGTGCTGATCTTCGTGCTGATCCTCTGCGTCGCGCTGCACTCCTACATGACCATGCTGGAGGAAAAGACCCAGGAGCTGGAGACCCAGCGCGCCCTGGTCATTGCCAAAGAGGCAGAGGTGGACAAGATCATCATCCAGCTGGATGCCCAGCAGGCCACCCTGGATGCGCAAAATGCCGCCCTCATCCTTGCCCAGAACGACCTGACCACCGCCCAGGACGAGCTGGCCGCAGCGCAGATCGTCCTCACCTCCCAGCAGGACGAACTGGACAAAGCCAACGCCGCTCTCGCTTCCCGGGAGAAGGAGCTGATCATTCTCCAGGGTGAATTGGCCAACAAGCAGATCGCCCTGGACGCCGCCACCCAGGTGCTTGCCTCCCAGCAGCAGGCCATGGCCGAGCAGGCTGAGAAGATCGACACCATGGTAGGTCTGCGCACGCAGATCGTTTCCGACCTGTCCCAGACGCTGGCCAATTCCGGCCTGCGCGCCACGGTGGACGCCACCACCGGCGACATCGTGCTGGAAAGCGCCGTGTTCTTCGAGTTCAATTCCTACAAGCTCTCCGAAGAAGGTCAGGCGCTGCTGGATCGCTTCCTGCCCGCCTACATGAGCGTGCTGCTGGATCCCGAATACAGCAATTACCTGGGCGAGATCATCATTGAGGGACATACCGACAATGTGGGCGAATACATGTCCAACCTGGATCTGAGCCAGAACCGCGCCCAGACCGTGGTGAAGTATTGCCTCACCACCACCTCCCTCTCCGCCCAGCAGCGGGAGATGCTGCGCAAGCTGATCGTCCCCAAGGGCAAGAGCTACACCGACCCTGTGTATAACGAGGATGGCACCGTGAATGCGGAACGTTCCCGCCGCGTGGAGTTCAAGTTCAGCCTGCGCGATGCGGAAATGATCGCCGAAATGAACCGCATCCTTCAGAAAATGGAGACTGAGTAAATGAAGTATGCCGCCATTGCAGCCGTGCTGCTGCTCATCGCCTGCCTGATCGGCGTGGGCTACCTGTATCTGACCACCAATGTCACCGTGGAGGCCATTGGCGTGGTGGCCGTGGAGGCCTCCACCCAGCCAGACCTGTTCGACCAGCTGCGCCAGCAGGTGGAGAATCAGTCCGTGGTGGGCACCGCCTTCACCACCGACCCTCTGGGCGATGCTGAAAACTACCAGTTCTACACCTACACCATCCGGCTGAAGAACAACTGCTTCGTTACCGCCGACATGGTGGAGGTGCAGGTCACCCCCATGCAGGGCGACGTTCTCCAATTGGCCGACGAGGCCGCCCGCGCCCTCCCCGCCCGCACCACCGGCGACCTGGGCGCCACCATCCTCACGGATGTGAACATGCACTCCGTGCGGGAATTGAACATCAGCTATTATATGTGGGGCGTGCCCTTCACCATCAGAACCACCTACGGGCACTAAGCAAAAGACACCGACCAAACCGGCCGGTGTCTTTTTTGTTCACTTCAACACATGAAGCTTGTATCTCCCCTGCTCCACCAGGGTCAAATGTCCGTCTCGTCCTGTTTCCTTGCCCATGCTGCAAACCAGGTACAGCCCGTCACCCTCGGCAAATTCCGCCGCATCGTAGGCGCCGGTACACATGGTTTCTTCCTTGTGAAACACGCCATCCTCTTTGTAATAACTGTTCCAGCCTGCAAAATTCGTTATTGCCCGCAACTGGGACACATGCCCTTCCGCATTTTGAAACTCAAAGAACAGCTTATCCCACTTATCTAAAGCTCCAAGCTGATTTTCCTCGCCCGCCACAGCAATATCGATGGTAGCATAGATGTTCAGCGGCGTGCGGTAAGCCTCGGTCACACGGAAGAAAACACCTGGCATGATCTCATATGCCTCCTTGTCCGTGGCCAGCTGCTCCCACGCCACCTCCGGCACCGTCACCGTGAAGCTCAGCTTGATCTCGCTGCGCTCAAAGTCTGCCAGTTCTGCGTCGGTCAGTTTTTCATACCGCCACAAGGGCTGCACCTGGTTCTGCTGCCGCGGGCTGATCATCTCCGCCTTGGGCACGACCGTCCACACGCCCTGAGCCGCAAGTTCCTCGGCCTTGGCCTGATCCGCCATGGATGTGAAGATCACCACCTCCCGCAGGGGCTTGTAAACGCCCAGCGTCAGCTCCACCGCGATTTCCTCACCCGGCATCCATCTTGCATCCAGGTAGATCAACTCCCCATTGCGCCTTATCGTCTCGTCCGGCGTGAGCCACACCCTGTTCAAACCGCCCAGGGGATCCAGCCAGATGTCTTCCGTCCCGGCGACCTTCACATCATCCACCTGCAAATACATGGGCAGCGCGTCGTCCTCCACATTCAGCGTCCAGTCAAAGGCAATGCTCCTGCCGTCCGTCATCGCGGTGCTGATCTCCAGTGTCACACCACCCGCGCTGCCCGTTTGGGTGACCTGCGCCAGCATGGTGTCCATCTGCGGCTTCTCCTCGCCATACAGAAAGGTCAGCACGTTCCAGTTCGCCGCCGTGGCAAAAGCGCCCACCGCCAGCAGCGTCAGCACCGCCGCCAGCACAAAGGCTGCCGATATCTTTCTCTTCACGCGAATTTCCTCTTCTCCATGATGCAGGCCGGAGAGCGCACGGGCTGCGAAGTCCTCCGGCATGGGCGGATACATCGCCTGCAAGTTTTCCTGTGTAATGCGCTTCATCCCAGCTCCACCTCCTCGTTCAATGCTTTCTCCAGCGCCTTTCGCGCCCGGTACAGCCTGGCCTTCAGCACGCCCTGGGTGATCCCCAGCGCCCCGGCCGCCTCCTTTTCACTCATGCCTTCCATATACCTGAGCAGCAGCGGCAGCCGCCAGTTTTCCGGCAGGGCGTCAATGCACTCCCGCAGGGCAGTATCCGGCGGGGTATAAGCCTGCTCCGGCAGGCGCTCCACCGGCACCATGCGCATCCGCTGGCGCTGCACATTGCGGCTCTCGTTGATCACAATGCGCATCAGCCACGCCCGCTCGGCACCGGGGCGCATCCTGTCCCGGGCTGCCCAGGCCTTCATCAGGGCCTGCTGCACGGCGTCCTGAGCATCGGCGTGGTTATGCACCAGCGCCATGCTCATGCGGTACAGCCCCGGCATATGCGCCTGGCACAGCGCCGTAAAATCCTTGTCGTTCATTGCATCCTCCACGGAGTGTTTCAGAAGATCTTCACCTATAGAACGCACCAGCATGGCAAAAAGTGACGCTCCCGCATAAAAAAAGCAGAACCGCTCGTGCTGAACGGTTCTGCTTGGTTTTCATTGCATCAGAAGGGCAGTTCATCCACAGCGGGACGATACTCCACGCTGATCTCGCTCACAATGCCCTTTTCGTTGTTCACATACAGGGTCATGTAGTCGCTACCCTCTTCGAACTGGGACACGCGATGGCTGGTGGAGTAGCTGGACTCGCGGCTCTCCACATAGGAGAAGCCAGCCAGGGCGGCGTTGGCTTCATCGGCGGTCATGCCCAGCTTGAAGCCGGGAACAGAGGCCTCGATGCTGCCCAGGTCATAGCTGTCGAAGCTCACCTCGGTCACGAAGCAGTAGGCCGCCTTGGCAGCGCGATCCTGCTCGTAGTTTTTCACATAGACATCCATGGTCTGGTTGTTCTTGAACAGCTCCACACGGCAGGAAGAATCAGCAGCCACGTAGTCCTCAGCCAGGTAGGTGCTGACGTTCTTCACCGTCCAGCCGTTGTCGATCAGGGTCTGCAGGGGGGTCAGCAGCTGGTAGCTCACGCCGTCCACCGTGAAGGAGTGGCCGAACAGGGTGCCGTCGTCCTCATGGGCGGCATAGCGGCCATAGACCTCCGTGGGGTTAGGGTCATAGGCGCTCAGCACCACGCCGGGCATCTCGTCGGTGAAGTTATACAGCTCCATCTTGGTCAGCTCGCCCTTGTAGTAGTCGGCAGCGAACTCCTGACGGATGTCATACTCGTAGGTCATGTAGTAGGAGGTCTCGCTGGAATACAGGTCGCTGGGCTCGCCATAGGCAGCCTTGATGGCGTCAGAATCAGCGGCCATGGTGATACCCTTGGCAAACGTCACCGCAGGAGCAGCAGCGTTGTAGGGCTTGGGATCAAAGGTGACCTTGATCACATAGCAGTTTTCGTAGGGCTGGGTCACGATATCGGGGTTGTACAGCGCGATATCAAACACCTTGTCGCCCTGCTTCATCTCGATGTTGCCCAGGGTGTAGTGGTTGGGCTGCAGGGTCTCGCCCTTCTCGGCAAAGGCCCAGCCATTGTCCAGCAGCTCCTTGGCAGGCATGGGCAGCTGATACACCACGCCCTCAATGTCCACCTGGAAGTCGTAAATATTCTCGCTCAGCGCGGGAGCCGTAGCTTCCTCGGCCATGGCAGCCGCGCCACCCAGGCACAGCATGATGCTCATCAGCAGGCAAAGCAGTTTCTTCATCGTGTGAAATCCTCCTTTGGGTATTGATACAATCAGCATTATAGCACACATTGCCCTCTCCTACAACGTTTTCGCAAAAGAAAACGAACAAAAAACAGCCGCTGCCCCTTGACAGAGCAGCGGCCGCGGGCTTTAATCCAGGAAATAATCCACCGCGTAACCTGTGTTACCATTGTAGTTGACCTTCACCCAGCCGTTGCTGGAAGGCGCCAGCACGGTCACCGTGGCGCCATGGGGCATTCTGGTCAGCACCCCGCCCAGCAGCATGGAGGGCTTGTTGCGCAGGTTGACGAATGTGCGCTGGGGATGCTCCACCTCCATGGTGGGAACAGCAGGCAGGTTGTGCAGGCTGAGGAACTGGGTCATCATGTAGCCGGTGTTTCCGGCGCTGTCCCGCACCTGGCACCACTCCGTGCCCTGCCCCAGCACCGTGAGCTTCGCGCCGTTGCGGTACTGCCCCAGCACCTTGCTGGTGGTGTTGGGCTGGGCACGCAGGTTCAGCACCTGGGTGGACTTGGGGTTGGTCACCACGGCATAGGCGCCGCTGGTGTTCACGGGCGTGGTGTTGTTGATCCCCGCAGCCAGCTGGCTGGCGGTGGGCTTGACCACGCCGTCCTGCAGGAAGTCGGTCATCATAAAGCCCACCTTCCCATCGATGGACACCTTCCACCAGCCATTGCCCTTCTGCAGCACCATGGCATAGCCGCCGCCATCGTACAGCCCCATGGAGGCGTAGCTCGTGCCGGGGCCGGAGCGCAGGTTCAGCCCGGTGTTGTTGGGGGTGACGATGGTGGCCACCTCTTCGCTGTAGGCGTAGGTGTAGCGGGTAATGTACTCCTCGCGGAAGTAACCGTCCACGCCGTCCACCCGCACATGATACCAGCCGTTGGACTGGCTGAGCAGCACGCAGGGCACGCCATTGTAGTAGATATCCACCACCGTAGCGCCATAGCTGGGCGCAGCGCGGAGGTTCAGGTAGGCGGTGGGCTTGTCGTTGCTCACTACACCCACCACGCCGTAGCGGGGCGTGTTGACATCGATGTAGTTCTTGCTCATGTAACCGGTTTTGCCGTCCGGGCCGGTAACGTAATACCAGTTGCCGTATTCGCCGTTGATGGCCACCCACTCGCCGCTGGCATAGGAACCCAGCCGGGTGGAATACTGCGTGGCCTCCTGGCGCAGGTTCACGGTGCTGTTGTTATACACCACACCGAACCGGGTCTCTGCCAGCGCAGGCGCGGCCACCAGCAGCCCCGCCGCCAGGATCAGCACCAGCCACAGCTTTTTCTTCATCCAAATCCCCTCACTTCCGGAGATGTTTTCCTCTCACACCAAAGAAACGCCCGCCATCAGGCTTTTCTTCCCATTTGATTATGAACTTACTATTACATTTCTGCTTCTTTTTCCAGCCGCCATATGTGCCTGTCCCTGCGGAAGATGAGGCAGGTGACAAGCCCCAGAAGCCACAGCACCATAAACAGCGCCGCCGCCCCGCTGCCCTTGCCCGTGCCGAAGAGGATGCTCAGCAGGCTGTCCGGGCTTTGGGCAGCCATCAGCGGCTCAAACAGGTGATCCACCAGCGCGCCGCCCAGCAGATACCCCACCGGGATGGTGAAGAACTGCAGCGTGTTCCGCGCAGCCCACACCCTGCCCTGCATTTCCACCGGGATGCCCTCCCGCATCACCACGGACAGGTTGGCGTTCATCAGCGGGATCACGATCCACCCGACCACCGAGCCCACGCACCATACCGGCAGGGACTTGCCCACCGCCAGCAGCAGGTTCTCGATGCCCATGGACATCAGCAGCGTGTTGCAGATGATCCGCACCCGGCTCTTCTGCTTTGGCCAGACGGTGGCCAGCACGCTGCCCAGCAGCATGGCCACGCCCGTCACGGTGTTGATGGTCCCCAGCAGGGTCTCGCCATTTTCCCGGGGCAGCAGCATGGCGGGCAGCGCCGCATTATACATCGAAGCTGTAAGATTGATGGCCGCCAGGAAAAGGATCAGGTGCAAAATGCCCCGGTTCCGCCCCAGCCAGCGCAGACCGCCTTTGGCTTGCATCAGCACGCTCTGCTCCACGGTTTCCTTGCGGGGAACGGGCGGGATCTTCAGCATCAGCAGCGCCAAAAAGGCCGCAGCAAAAGTAGCCAGGTCAAACAGGATCACCGCTTCCAGGCTCACAAGCGTCATCACGGCGGTGGCCAGGGCGGGCGTCAGCAGGCTGTTCACCGACCCTAAAAAGGACTGCACCGCGCTGGCCTGCTGGTAATGCTCCTTAGGCGTCAGCAGCGTCACCGTCACGTCGGAGGCAGGCTGCTGCACGGTGTTCATCAGTCCGTTCAGGGCGTTCAGCGCGTACAGATGCCATATCTCCAGGCTGTCCGTTTTCAGCAGCACCAGCACCGCCACGCTGCACAGCGCCGCCAGGCTGTCGCACACAAGCAGCGTGCGCTTCTTGTCCCAGCGATCCGTCAACGCCCCGGCCAGGATGCTCATCACCACATAGGGCGCATAGGAGCAAACGGTGAGCAGCGCCGTGGTCAGCGCGCTGCCCTCCTGCTGATACGACCACACGATCAGCGCATAATTGGTCATGGCGCTGCCCAGGGCGGAAAAGCCCTGCGTCAGCGACAGGGTCAGGAAAGCGCGCATATTTTTGACGATATTCCAATATTTCATATTGACTCCACTCCGATCAAATTGTTATTTTTTGATTGGGCGCAAAGTCAATGGGACGACTATTTTTCCATCATGCTCCAGGCAGGCTCGTCCTCATCAGACCTTGCGTGGAGCCTTTGCAATCATCAGCAGCATAGGCATTCTCCTTCCGGCTTTTCGACACAAGTATATGTTAAAATTGTAAATAATGCAAGTCATGTGCAAGAACTTCCATTTCTCCTTCGTCTGTATCAATGAATCCCCCATCACCAACCTATTGCCAAGGGAGGCTTAACCATGAAGAAACGAAGTATTGCCCTTATCTGTCTGCTCCTTGCCCTGCTGCTGGCGCTGCCCGCCGGAGCTGAACCCATCATTTCCGGCGCCGCTGGCTACACCGCCTATCTGGGTTCCAATAACTACCTTTATCTTACCGATCCAGAGGGCGTGACCAAGGTGCTGCAAACGCCCATTGCCAACCTCATCGGCATGACGGACACCGCCCTCTACTGCACCACCGCCGATGGCCGCCGCTACGAGGTGCTGCTGGACGGCTCCTCCTCCCGCATCATGGCGGAGGAACCCACCGTGTCCACCGCCTACTTCCTCCGGGAGAGCATCCTCTCCCCCATGGACGCCACGGGCGTGGAGCTTTCCGGCATTCCCGATGTGGTGACCGCCTGCGCCACCGCTGATACCCTGTACTACGTGGCTGCCAACAGCCTCAGCGGCTACGCCCTCATGCGCCTGCCTCTGCCCGCGGATGAAAGCACCATTGCCACCGGCAAAGTGCTGGTGTGCAACCTGGCCAGCAAGCCCGTGAGCATCACCGCCTCGCCGGAGGCCATCGCCATCGTCACCGATCAGCAGACCGTAGAGGTCATCGACCCCATTTCCGGCATGAAGGAGGCCGTGTCCTTCTACGGCACCGAGCTGAGCCATGCTGTGGTGTACGACGGCAAGCTCATCGCCCTTTCCGTGAACGAAAACGGCCAGTACACCGTGCTGGAGAGCCGGGACTACACCGCGCCCTCGCCCCTGATGCTGACCTCCATGACCACGCCGGAACCCACCGCTCCCGCCAAGCTTAGCGCCACCGCCACGCCCAAGCCCACGGCAACGCCCAAGCCCACCGCCAAGCCTGCCGTGGAAGAGGACGACGGCCGCATTTCCAAGGGCGATACCGGCAGCGCCGTGCGCAAAATGCAGCGCCGCCTGCTGGAGCTGGGCTACCCCGTTGGCAAGGTGGACGGCGACTTTGGGGATAACACCCTGCTGGCCGTGAACCTGTTCCAGTGCGCCATCGGCTACCGCAACCGCACCTATGCCTCCGAGGCCATGCTCAACAAGCTCTACAACAAGAACGCCCCCGCCTATGATCCCTACGCACCCCTGAAGGAAGGCGACGAGGGCGCGGACGTGGAGATCATGCAGACTTTCCTGGACGAGCTGGGCTACAGCGTGGGCGAGAAGGGCATTGACGGCAAGTTCGGCAAGGACACCAAGGCCGCCGTGGAGCAGTTCCAGCTGGTAGCGGGGCTGAAGGTCACCGGCGAGGCCGATGCCGAGACCCTCAAGCTGCTCTATGATGAGGAGAACCCCATCCCCAACGCCACCCCCAGCCCCGTGCCGCCCACGGATGCGCCTACTCAGGCACCCACGGACGTGCCCACCCAGGCTCCCACGGACGCACCGACGCAGGCACCCACCGATACTCCTACCCAGGCGCCTACGGATGAACCTACTCAGGCTCCTACCGACGCACCCACCCAGGCGCCCACCGATACGCCTACAGAGGAACCCACTCAGGAACCCACGCAAGCACCTACAGAGGCTCCCTCCGAAGAACCCACCCAGGAGCCTGCCACCTCCACCGACCTTTGATACCTCCGGAGGCAGCCGCACGCTGCCTCCATTTTTCTTTTTGCGTTTTCGCTGAAAAGCTGGTATAATGATTCAAAAGGAGGCGAAGGCATGGCAGAGCATGAACTGGAAACGTGCGGATATCTGTGCGTACATGATGACAAGGTGACCCAGGTGCAGGCCTCCCTCCCGGACGAGGACACCCTCTCCCGCCTGGCTGACCTGTTCAAGGTCTTTGGCGATGGCACCCGCATCCGCATTCTGTATGTGCTGTTTGAGGCGGAGGTCTGCGTGTGTGACCTGGCCAAGCTGCTGGGCATGACGCAATCCGCCGTGTCCCACCAGCTGCGCATTCTGAAGCAAGCCCACCTGGTGAAGAGCCGCCGGGACGGCAAGACCATCTTCTATTCCCTGGCGGATGATCACGTGCGCACGCTGCTCAAGCAGGGTACTGACCATATCAACGAGGACTAAAAAAAGTTCCTTCCCAACCTTGGGAAGGAACTTTTTTTGCTTACTTGCCGGACACCTGCAAAACGCCCACATCCACCGAGGGACTGCCCGTGGAGCTGCCGGGGAACAGCAGATCGCTGCCGATGGCACGGATGTTCTTCAGCAATTCGTAGAAGTTGCCCGCCACGGTAATCTGCTCCACCGTCTTGTCCCGCTGGCCGCCCTTCACGCTGTAGCCCTTGGACAGCAGGGAGAAGTCGCCGCTGGTGGGGTTCGCGCCCGCATGGAGGCCGCCCAGCTCGGTGATCACCAGACCGTCGCCCATGTCAGCCATCAGGGCTGCCAGATCCTTCTCGCCGGGCTTGAAGAAGAAGTTGGTGGGCGCCACCCGCACAGGCGCTGCATAGCTGCCGCGGCTGGCGTTGCCGGTGGTCTCCACACCCTGCTTGCGAGCCGTTTTGCGGCTGTGCAAAAGGGTGGTCAGCACGCCCGCGTCGATCACCGCCTTGGTGCGGCTGGCCGAGCCTTCCGCATCGAAGGGGCAGGTGGCAAAGCCGCCCTCCAGCAGGGGATCGTCCATCAGCGTCACCACGTCGGAGGCGATTTTTTGACCTTCCTTGCCGCCCAGCAGGGACATCTTCTGCTGCACATTCTCAGCCGAGAAAATGCCTGAGAACACCTGCAGCAGGCTGCTCATGGCGTCGTTGCGCAAAATCACGCGGTATTCGCCCTGGGGCACAGATTCGCCATGGAGCTTGCTCACCGCATCCTCCGTGGCCTCGCGGGCGATGGTTTCCGCATTCAGATCAGCAAAGCGGGTGCCGCAAGCCAGCTTCATGCCCACGGCTGTGGAATCCCCGTCCTTGGCAATGGGCTCCCCGTAGGCATAGCACAGGCAGTCGTTCCACTTCAGGTCAAGGCCGTAACTGTTCTTCAGGTGGATGCTGGCGCGCTGGGTGGACACGGCGCTTTCCGCCTTCCACACCCGGTTGTCCGCCGCCTTGGCCGCCTGTTCGATGGCCAGGCACAGCGCCAGCTTATCCTCTGCCGAAACCTCATCCATGTCGGTTTCCGGCTCCTTCAGGTCGGGGTATGCCGCTTCCCCGGCAAAGATCTCGTCCTGCTCGTCGGTCTCCACCAGAGCGGCGGATTCCTTCACGCCCTCGATGAGCTGCTCAATGGCCGCGTCATCAAAGGCCTGGGTGGCCGCGTAGCCCATTTTGCCATTCACCGTGCCGCGCAGGCTCAGCCCGCCGGAGGTGGACACCTCATAGGCCGTGATCTCCCCTTCCTTTGCCTCGGCCGAGAAGGAGCTGCCGCCCTGATAGAATACCTCTGCCGTATCAATGCCCGCTGCCTTGGCCGCAGCCAGGAGCTTATCAATAAACTTATCCATCACATTGCCCTCCTTAGCCCTGGCCGCCCACGGTCAGGCTGCTGACGCGGATCATGGGCTGACCCACATTGGTGGGGATGCTGCCGCTGGAAGAGCCGCACATACCCTGCCCCATCTGCATATCCTTGCCCACCCGGTCGATCTTCAGCAGCACCTCGCTGCCCCTGCCGATGAGGCTGGCGCCGCGCACGGGATGCACGATCTTGCCGTCCTTCACCAGATAGCCCTCATTCACCGCAAAGTTGAATTCGCCCGTGGCAGGGTTCACCGAGCCGCCGCCCATCTTCTTGGCATAGAGGCCGTCGCCCATGGTGGCGATCATCTCGGCTTCGTCGTCCTTGCCCGCGGCGATGTAGGTGTTGCGCATACGGGAGGTGGGCGCCCAGGCATAGCTCTGGCGGCGGCCGGAGCCAGTGGGCGCCATGTTCATGCGGCGGCCGCCCAGCTTGTCGATCATGTAGTTCTTCAAAACGCCATTCTCGATCAGCGTCAGGTTGGTGGTGGGCATGCCTTCGTCGTCGATGTGCAGGCTGCCCCACTCATTCACCATGGTGCCATCGTCAATGGCGGTGACGCAGGGCGCAGCGATCATCTGCCCCAGCTTGCCGGAGAACTCGCTCACGCCAAAGGCCACGCTGGTGGCCTCCAGGCTGTGGCCGCAGGCCTCGTGGAAGATCACGCCGCCAAAGCCGTTGTCGATCACCACGGGCATCACGCCCGCAGGACACAGGGGCGCATGGAGCATGGTCACGGCCTGCCTGGCAGACAGCTCGCCATACTTCTCCGGGTCGATGCTGTCATCAAAAATTTCAAAGCCCATGGCCGCGCCGGGGCCTTCCATGCCGGTCTGAATCTCCTTGCCGTTGCTGGCCACAGCGCCCACGCTCATGCGGGTGCGCACCCGGCGATCGGTGGCAAACACGCCCTCGGTATTGCAGATCAGCACATCCTGCACATGGTCGGTGTAGCTCACATTCACCTG
>JAFTPN010000001.1 GCA_017463245.1 Clostridia bacterium | reverse complement strand
TCGTACTCAATGCCCACCTTGTCCAGCGCCTTGTACAGGCCGAAGTTGCTCATGATGGTGGTGACCACCTTGTTGTTCAGCAGCTTGCCGCGCTCCTTCATGTACAGGCCATAGATGTAGAGGATGTGGTCGCCGGTGATCTCGTTGCCTTTCTCGTCCACGGCCAGGCAGCGGTCGGCGTCGCCGTCGAAGGCAAAGCCCACGTCCAGCTTGTTGTCCACCACATACTTCTGCAGATGGTGAATGTGGGTGGAGCCGCAATCGGTGTTGATGTTGTAGCCATCGGGCTCAGCGTTGATCACATAGGTCTTGGCGCCCAGGGCGTCGAACACAGCCTTGGCGATCTGCCAGGAGGCGCCGTTGGCAGCATCGATGCCCACGCGCACGTCCTTGAAGCTATACTTGGACATAGAGATCAGGTAGCCCACATAGCGGTTGCGGCCAGCCACATAGTCCACCGTGCGGCCGATCTCGTTGCGCTCGGCCACGGGGACCTCGATCTTGCCGTCGATGTAGTCCTCCACCTTCAGGATGGTCTCCTCGTCCATCTTCTCGCCATTGCCGTTGAGCAGCTTGATGCCGTTGTCGTAATAGGGATTGTGGGAGGCGGAGATCATGATGCCGCAGTCGAAATCATCCACGCGGGTGATGTAGGCCACGGAGGGGGTGGTGGTAACGTGCATGATGTAGGCATCCGCGCCGCTGGCCATCAGACCCGTGCAGAGGGCATACTCAAACATATAGCTGGAGCGGCGGGTGTCCTTGCCGATGACCACCTTGGCCTTCTTGTCCAGCCGCTTGCCGTAGTACCAGCCCAGGAAGCGGCCGATCTTGACCGCATGCTCAAAATTCAGATCCTTGTTGGCCTCGCCGCGGAAGCCGTCGGTACCAAAATACTTGCCCATATTAGCGTTCCTCCTTGTGGATGACTTCGCCGTTATTCTTCCAGATGGAATTGGCAGGCACCACGCCCCGCACGCAGGAGGTGGGGTACACATTGCTGTTGCAGCCCACCACCGTGCCGGGATTCAGCACGGAGTTGCAGCCGACCTCCACATAGTTGCCCAGCATGGCGCCAAACTTCTTCAGCCCGGTCTCGATCTTCTCGGTGCCGTCGCGGACGACCACCAGCGTCTTGTCGGACTTGACGTTGGAGGTGATGGAGCCCGCGCCCATGTGGCTGTAATAGCCCAGGATGGAGTCGCCCACGTAGTTGTAGTGGGGCGTCTGCACATGGTCGAAGAGGATCACGTTCTTCAGCTCCACGCTGTTGCCCACCACGCAGTCGGCACCCACCAGGGCGCTGCCGCGGATGAACGCGCAATGGCGCACCTCCGTGTTGGGGCCGATGATGCAGGGCGCACCCAGATAAGCCGTGGGGAAGACCTTGGCAGTCTTATGCACCCACACCTGGGGTTCCCGCTCCACATACTCTTCCGGATCCAGCTTGGCGCCTAGGGCGATGATCATATCCTTGATGCCCTTCAGCGCCTCCCAGGGATAGGTGAACTGGGAAAGATAGTCCTTGGCAAGCGTATGCTCCAGATCATAAAGATCGGCGATCGTATACATCCTTACAGACGCTCCTTCTTTTCAATGTCCAGGAAATACTTGTAGGTGTCCACGGTCAGCTCGCCGCAGGCAGCCTCATCGCAGGCGATGATGGCGCCATTGTGCATCTGCAGGGCAGAGCAGGTCCACTTGTGGCTCACATTGCCCTCCACCGTGGCGGCCAGGGCGCGAGCCTTGTTGTGGCCGTTGATGAGGATCAGCACTTCCTTGGAATCGGTCACCGTGCCCACACCCACAGACAGCGCCATGGCAGGCACCTTCTCCGGATCGTTGCCGAAGAAGCGGCTGTTCACAATGCGGGTATCGGTGGTCAGCGCCCGCAGGCCGGTGCGGGAGGAAAGGCTGGTGAAGGGCTCGTTGAAGGCGATGTGGCCATCCACGCCAATGCCGCCCATGAACAGGTCGATGCCGCCGTAGGAGGCGATCTTCTCCTCATAGCGTGCGCATTCGCCCTCGGGATCATCCGTCATGCCGTTGAGAATGTTGATGTTCTCCGGCTTCATGTCCACCAGGTGGTTGAAGAAATTGTCGTGCATGAAGTACCAGTAGCTTTGATCGTGATCCTTGGGCAGGCCCAGGTATTCGTCCATGTTGAAGGTCACCACATTGGCAAAGGAAACCTCGCCCGCCTTGTTCTTGCGGATCAGCTCCTTGTAAACGCCGATGGGGGAGCTGCCCGTGGGCAGACCCAGCACAAAGGGACGATCCTCCTTGTGACCATTGATCTTGGCCGCGATATAGTTCGCTGCCCACTGGCACATTCTGCTATAATCTTCCTGAATAACAACTCTCATGTTGATAAGCCTCCTCTATTCTTAACTGCACAAAGCCACAGACCTTCTCCCGCCAGCGGATGAAGGCCTCCCATGTGTTTCCAATAGAAACACATATGCTTTTTTCAGTGGCAAGAGAACCTCTGTTGCGGTGTTGGATTCCGCTTTTTGCTTTCTCTCTGTCGGCTCACCGATGGGCATGCCCCTGCACACCCCAGCCGTGGCAGCATCCGCCGAGTCTTTCGACAACTGCCAATCCTCGTCACCCATGCCGCGATCACCGCCGCTTTCCTGCTCCCCGCCGGAACCTTCATCGTTCCGGCAGCAGCAAAGCCCGATGCCCGCAGCCGAGCCTGGCGCTAACAGCCCTCCACCTTCTCCTTTCCGGAGCAGCTGTTTTACATATGCTATTAAACCACAAAATGGCATAGAAATCAAGTCCTATGAGTTTTTACTCTCGCACCAGCGCTGCAAAAGCCGCCAGATCCTCCTCTCTCACCAGCTTGATATTGTTGGTGCTGCCCTCGATGAAATTGATGTCGTACCCCAGATTATACAAGAGCATCGCGCAGCAGGACTCCATCAGCGGGTGGTGGGTCTGCTCCACCCGGTCGAATACCTCCCGCAGGAGGGACAGCCGGTGCGCCTCCGGGGACTGCAGCGCCACTAAGGTATCGCGGTTCACATACTGCGCCTTTTTGCCGGAGAGGTTGAACTGCACATAGTCCTTCATGGCATGGCAGATGGTGGCGCTGCCCTTTTCTTCGCAGGCCTGGAGCAGGGTGGAGATGGTCTCCGGCCGCACCATGGGGCGGGTGGACTCCTGAATGATGATCACATCCCTGGGGGCATAGCGATCCCGGATGTGGTCAAAGCCGTTCTTCAGCGAGGCAATGCCCGTGCTGCCCGCAGGGATCAGCCCCTTCAGCTTGGTGATGCCAAACTGATCCGCATAGGCCTTCACGATGCCGTCCCAGCCCTTGAGGCACACCACATAAATGTCGTCCACCGCCGGGTGGCGCTGGTATACCTCCATGCAATGCACCAGGATCGGCTTGCCATGCACGTCGATGAACTGGCTGGGGATGTTCTGCCTGTTGCGCCCGGACTTGCCACCTGCCAGGATCAGCACCGCGCTCCTGTTGCGCCGGGTGGGGGCGCTTTTCGCCGCGGCGTTCACCGTAGGCGTAGAGGCATACCCGGCGATCAGCGCCTCCACGGTGGTGTCCAGCACATCCGCAAAGCGCTGCAGCTTCCGCTGGGACACGTCGTTCTCCCCGGACTCGATTTTCGCAATGGTGGAGCGGGTCTTGTACCCCATGGCGTCTGCCAGCTCCTGCTGGGACATCCGCAGCTCAAACCGCCGTTTTTTGATATTCGCACCCACGGGCATGGAAAATCACCTCGGCTGAATCATTTGCGTATATTATAAATCAACAAGCGTTGATTTACAAGGGATTTTGCCCCGTAATTGTTGACTTTCATGTTGATTTTTCGTTATGATGGCTATGCTGTTTGCGCAGCAATATGCATTCAAGGAGATCAACGCACATGAAAGCGATTATCTTTAATTCCGGCCTGGGCAACCGCATGGAGGCCTTCACGCAGCACAACCACAAGTCCATGGCCAAGCTGAAGAACGGCGAGACCATTTTCCACCGCCAGCTGCGCCTGCTGGTAGCCGAGGGCGTGACGGACTTTATCGTCACCACCGGCCCCTTTGAAGACCAGCTCAAGGCCGAGGCAGCGGACTTCCCCCAGGCCAATTTCACCTTCGTCCGCAACGATATCTACATGAAGACCAACTATATCTACTCCATGTACCTGGCGCGCGAATACATGAACGACGATATGATCTTCCTCCACGGCGACCTGGTGTTCAACCGCCGCCTGGTGCACGATGTGCTGGCCAGCAAGGAGAAGAACACCGCCACCGTGAACTTCAAAAAGGCGCTGCCGGAGAAGGACTTCAAGGGCCGCGTGAAAGATGGCAAGGTGGTGGAGGTCTCCATCAAGATCTTCGACGAGGACTGCTTTGCCTTCCAGCCCTTCTACAAGCTGGAAAAGGCCACCGCTTCCGCCTGGATCGGCAAGGTGGTGGAGTTCATCCACAAGGGCGAGGACAAGTGCTATGCCGAGAACGCCCTCAACGAGATCTTCCCCGCGCTGAATATCCGCGCCTTCTCCTACGATGGCTACTACATCGACGAGATCGACAACCTGGACGACTACACCCGTGTCACCGCGGAGATCCTGCCCTTCGACAAGGAGGACGCAATCTACTTCGCCTGATGTAAGGAGGAAAGCCAATGACTTCCCACACCTACGGTTATACCCCCAAGGAGTACAGCAAATTCAAGGAATTCGCCTGGAAGATGCTCATCAGCTTCGGCCTGACCTATATGTTCTTCTATAACGGCCGGCAGAACATCAATCTGGTGCTGACCCAGATGGCCGAGGGGCTTGGCTCCACCACGGCGGCCATGGGCGTGGTATCCTCGGCGCTGTTCTGGTGCTATGCCTTCGGCCAGCTGATCAACGGCCGCCTGGGCGCGTTCTTCGGCTACAAGCGGTTCATGATGTTCGGCGTGGCGGCCTCTGCCGTGCTGAATGTGATCATCTCCTTCCAGCACTCCATCCCGGTGATCGCCGTGCTGTGGGGTCTCAACGGCTACTGCCAGTCCATGGTGTGGTCCAACGGCGTGGGCGTTTTGAACAAATGGTGGCCGAAAGAAAAGCGCGGCTTTGCCTCCGGCCTGGCCACAGCCTTCTCCGGCGTGGCGCAGGTGGTGACCTACCTGACCATCCTGGGCTGCATGGAGCTGAACCCCGAATGGGGCTGGCGCGCCGCCTTCCGCTATCCCATGATCCCCATGGTGCTGATGCTCATCGCCTTCGCCGTGTTCTTCAAGACCAAGCCGGAGGACATCGGCCTGAAGCCCTTTGAGGAGATCGACCAGGAGGCCGCCCAGCGTGACGCCGCCCTGGAAGCCGAGATCAGCAAGAAGGGCTACCTCTACCCCTACAAGGTGCTGTTCTCCGAGCCCAAGGTCATTGTGTTCTGCCTGATCTCCGCCATCGCGGGCGTTGGCCGCTACGGCCTGCTGACCTGGATCCCCACCTATTTCACCGAGTCCATGGGGCTGTCCATCAAGGAGGGCATCTTCTCCGCCATCCTGCTGCCTGCGGGTCAGGCCTGCGCCATGTTCGTGTTCCCCTTCATCACCGATAAGGTCTTCAAGGGCAAGCGCGAACCCATGCTGGCTCTGGCCTCCATCGTGACCTTCATCGGCATGCTGGCCTTCCCCTTCATCAAGAGCCAGGCGCCCGCCTCCATGATGCTCCTGCTGGTGGGCATCTCCGGCATGGTCACCGGCGTGATCTGGGCTGTGGCTGGCGACATGGGCGGCCGCGCCTTCTCCTCCACCATCGTGGGCATCCTGGACTGGGCGGTGTACATGGGTGCAGCCATCCAGGCCAGCGTGTTCGGCTGGGTGAAGGACTCCTTCGGCTGGCCTGCGGTGTTCATCACCATTGGCGTGTTGTACATCGTGATGCTGGTGCTGACGCTGATGGCGCGCAAGATGAAAATGACCAAGGTGTAAGCGCAAAAGAAAAGGCTCCCCTGTGTAAGGGGAGCTGCCCCGAAGGGGCTGAGGGGTTGTGGCGCTGCGGTCATGCAGCAGCCAATCCCTCCGTCAGCCCTTCGGGCTGCCACCTCCCTTTACACAAGGGAGGCTTTTTATTTCCTTTCCAGCTCCAGGGTGACCACACCCTCGTATACCTCGATATCCTTCATGCTGGCCAGCTGGATGCTGCCGGGCAGTTCGCCCGCCATGGGCGCCAGGTTGATGTGGAAGTGCATACCCTCTACGCCCTCGTCCTGATCGTCCCACCAGCAGCCGCTGGAAAGCAGCGTGCCGGAGGCGTCCAGCACATGGAGACCGCCCTCCATCAGGGTGTTCACGGCGTTCACCTCGCCATAGACCCAGCCATCGATCACACCGCCGGACTGAGTCATGTCAAACTCGGTAAAGACCAGGCGGCACTCGCCCACCTGCACTTCCATCTGCTTGGGCATGGCGCGCACCATATCAGCCTTGGTCAGGTTCACGTCGATCTCCACGTCGATGGTGTCCGCCAGCTCCATCCAGCCCAGCTCCTTGTAGGCCTGAGCATACACGGCAGAGGGAATCTGCAGGGCGTTGGTGGACAGGTTATACTCACCCGGACGGAACAGCCACAGGTTGGCAAAGCCGCTGTCGTCCACGGTGAGGTGATCCTTGGTCTGGGTCACGTCATAGCCTTCGTACTGGTCATAGTCCACCAGCTCCACGGGGGAGGTGGGCTTCCACACCGCCACGGAGACCTTCAGCTTGTTTTCGCCCTCCGGCAGCGGGACGGTACCGGCGAACTTGCCGTTTTCATCAAACTGGTACAGCTCTTCACCCAGGTTATACAGGCTCTGGCTGGTGGGCATGGCCACGCCATCCACCGTGCCGCCCAGCAGGAAGCCGGAATCCCCGGCGCCATCGGTGCGGAAGTGGTTGTAGGTAATGCGCTGCCCGTTCAGCCAGATGCCGTCCAGGGTGTAGAGCAGAGGTTCACCCGTGGGATTGCTCATGGTGAAGGCCGTGTGCAGGCCATTGCCATCGTAGAGCCACTCGTCCATGGTCAATGTGCCCAGCTCTGCCGATGCGGTGACCTGGGGCGTGTGGATGGCCTCCAGCACTGCCTCCGGCGCTTGCTCCTGGGAGCCGAACAGCTGCCCGGCAATGCTGGAATTCACCAGCGCCACCGCAGCGCTGAGGGTCAGCAGCATCAAAACAAGGATCAATGCAAAGGACACGGATAACTTCTTTTTCACAATGGGTCGATCTCCTCTCTCGGCTTGAATGATCCGCCGAGCCAGCCAGGGATCGCCCTCCAGCGCAGAAAGCCGCTTGTCCACAGCTGCGGGCAGCTTTGCCTTCAGTTCATCGTCACGCATGGGGTTCCCTCCCTTCCAACATGGCGCGGAGCTTTTCCCGCCCGCGCTTCATCCTCCCCGATACGGAGGATTGTGCTATGCCCAGCGAACTGGCGATTTCAACTGTACTCATGCCTTGGTAGTAGTGCAGGAGGATCACCTCCCGTAGCTTGCGGGGCAGCTGCATCACTGCAGCCACCAGGCCTTCCTCTTCATCCTCGAAGGGGACGCTGGCCTCCGGCAGCATATCCGGGGTGTAGCGGCGATCGTGGAACCGAAACCAGCCGGAGCGGCTCAGGTCGCGGCAGGTGTTCATGGCAATGCGCATGAGCCACGTCCGCTGGCTGCTCTCGCCCCTGAAGCTCCCCATGCTGCGGTACGCCTTCAGGAAGGTCTCCTGCACGGCGTCCTCGGCCAGCGACCGATCCCGCAGGTAGAGGAAGCAGGTGCGCAAAAGCGCCGTCTGGTGCTGCTCCACCAGCTCCTCGAATGCCTGATCCCGCATCTGAGCGCCGTCAGGGCCCTTGACATTGCTCATGGTTTTCACCTCCTTGCACCTATATAGACGAATCACTCCGCCGGATTATCGTATTTCCCCCAATGTTTTTTGTAGATTTATCCACCCTTTTGCTGTATACTTTCTTCATCGCCATCCACCAGGAGGTACGCCCATGCACATCCGTCCCGCCACCCCCGGCGACATCGCCGCCATCACCGCCATCTACGATGCCATCCACACCACCGAGGAACAGGGTCTGTCCACCGTGGGCTGGATCCGCGGCGTCTACCCCACCCGCCAGACAGCCGAGGCCTCCCTGGCCCGCGGCGACCTCTTCGTGGCCGAAGCCGATGGCCAGGTGGTGGGCGCTGCCATCATCAACCAGCAGCAGGTGGATGTCTACCAGGGCGCCCCCTGGCAGCACCCCGCCCCCGACGCACAGGTCATGGTGCTGCACACCCTGGTGATCCACCCCCAGGCCGCCGGCCGCGGCTACGCCACCCAGTTCGTCGCCTTCTACGAGGCCCACGCCCGCGCCCACGGCTGCCCCTTCCTCCGCATGGACACCAACGCCCGCAACACCGCCGCCCGCGCCCTCTACAAAAAGCTGGGCTACGCGGAGATCGGCATTGTGCCCTGCGTGTTCAACGGCATTGCGGGGGTGCAGCTGGTGCTGCTGGAGAAGGCAATTGCTTAACTTTTCGTTGCAACAAAAAACGCCCCTTCTCATCCACCCTGCAACGGGAAATGGAGGGGCGCGAATTTAGTAAGTTACCTCTTGCAATATCTTTATTGTTCTGTTCACACCCTGGCGAACGCAATATACGCCTTTCCACCCAAGTGCTTCCAGCTTGTCTGTTGCAAGCACCTGTCTGGCAATTGGGGAGCGTTGCGCGATATCCGCCTTTGTTGCCGCGGCAAATATCGCCTTTGTTCCTGCTGCCGATGCAATCTCCTGCGCAAGCTGCGCTATCGTAACCCGTGCTTCAGGATTCGCCAGATTATAGGCGCTTGCATTTTCACCACAAAGCAGTACCGTTAGCAAGCCAGAAACACAATCCGCTACATAGCAATACGAGCGCAATTGCTCTCCTGCGCTTTTCAGAACAATATCCTCCTGCTTCAAAGCATTGCGGAAAAACTGCGCATGGGCGCGATTATCACTTTCCGTCATTCCCGGCCCATAAGTGTGACAAGGGCGCACAATAACTGCTTGCGTATCGTACTGCTGCGCATAACTTACGCACAATGTTTCTGCTGTCCGTTTGCTGGAGGGATAGCAGCTCCTGGGGGAGGTGGCTTCCAGCGGGCCACTGTAATCTTCGGACAGTGCTTCTATTTCAGCATTTCCTGTGCCATATACTTCACCCGAGGAAACATACAAAAAACGTTTCATCCCATGGTTTTTCCCATATGCAAGTAATGCATATGTTCCCTGAACATTTCCAACAATTGTTCCCACAGGATCCTTTGCAAAAGTGCCCGGCGTTGCATTCCCAGCTGCATGAATCACATAATCAACCGGAAAATCAAATTCTATCGGCTGATATATGTCATAATGCACACAGGTCAGCAGCTCCTCGCCAGTCCAAGCAAAACGTGTACGTAGCCGCTCCATGTTTCTGCCGGCAACAATCACATGAATATTGGCTCCATGAAATCGATTCATCCAAAGCAGCGCATCCACCACAAAGGATCCGATTGTTCCTGTTGCGCCTGTAACCAATACCGTACTGCCGCAAAGCTTTTCGGCATTTACAATATGCTCAACTGCCGTTTCCAGGTCTTCTCGGTAGGTAGCGCTTTGATATAGTTCCATGCTGCTCTCCATCATTTCAGCCACTCTGAACGTTTTGCTTTCAGCAAGGCCTTGAAAATATCGATGTCTTCAACGGTCGTCAGTTTTACATTCTTTTCCGAGCCTGCGGAGAAATGCACCTGCTCTCCCATTTCGATCATCAATGTGCAGGATGCTACCGAATTGGTCACACCGGCCTCCAATGCCCGCCTGTGCAAATCGCATATTTTCCCGATCGGAAAGCCCTGAGGTGTCTGCGTGCGTTTCAAGTTGTTCCGCGGATAGCTACCCGTAGAAACAACGCCATCTTCAGTCTGCATCATGGCTTCAGCACAGGGAATCGTTGCAATAGCGCTTCCATACTTGCGTGCTTTGTGAATACAATCCGTAATGATTTCGGGCGAAACCATTGGACGAATGGCATCATGAATCAGCACAATGTCTTCCGCGCCATAATGCTTTTCCAGTTCATAAACGCCGTTGCGTATTGATCCCTGTCCATTTTCACCACCGGGAACAACATACAAAAGCTTCGTAATGCCAAACTGGTTAGCATAGGCACGCAAAAAGCCTTCCCAGCCTTCAATACACACAACTGCAATCGCATCGATTTCCGGGTGATTCTGAAAAGCCTCCAGCGTATAGATAATAACCGGCTTATCATACACATTGATGAACTGCTTCGGAATCTCTTGATGCATTCTCTGTCCTGATCCACCCGCAATGATGAGCGCGATGTTCACGCACACCCTCCTTCCATTATTGGTTTCTTACCTGTTCCCATACATCTTCTCATAATACTGCTGATACTCGCCGGAAATGATGGTCTCCCACCACTCCTTGTTATCCAGGTACCATTGGATGGTCTTCTTGATGCCGTCCTTGAACATGGTCTCCGGCAGCCAACCCAGCTCGGAGTGGATCTTGGTGGGATCGATGGCATAGCGCAGGTCGTGACCCTTGCGGTCGCCCACGTAGGTGATCAGGCTCTCCGGCTTGCCCAGCTCCTTGCAGATGATCTTCACGATGTCGATGTTGGCCATCTCGTTGTGGCCGCCGATGTTGTACACCTCGCCCACGCGACCCTTGTGGATGATCAGGTCAATGGCCTTGCAGTGGTCGGTGACGTAAAGCCAGTCGCGAACGTTCTCGCCGGTGCCGTACACGGGCAAGGGCTTGTCGTTCAGGGCATTGGCGATCATCAGAGGGATCAGCTTCTCCGGGAAATGATAGGGGCCATAGTTGTTGGAGCAGCGGCTGATGGTCACCGGCAGGCCGAAGGTGCGGTGATAGGCCAGCACCAGCAGGTCAGCACCCGCCTTGGAGGAAGAATAGGGGCTGCTGGTGTGGATGGGGGTCTCCTCGGTGAAGAACAGGTCGGGGCGATCCAGGGGCAGGTCGCCATAGACCTCGTCGGTGGACACCTGATGATAGCGCTGAATGCCGTACTTGCGGCAGGCGTCCATCAGCGTGGCCGTGCCCATGATGTTGGTCTGCAGGAACACGCCGGGGTTCTCGATGGAGCGATCCACATGGCTCTCCGCAGCGAAGTTCACCACAATGTCCGGATTCTCCTCTTCAAACAACTGGAACACCGCCTCGCGGTCGCAGATGTCCGCCTTCACAAACCGAAAGTTCGGATTGTCCATCACCGGCGCCAGCGTGGACAGATTGCCCGCATAGGTCAGCTTGTCCAGGCAAATGATCCGATACTCCGGATACTTCTCCAGCATATGAAAAATGAAATTGGATCCAATGAACCCAGCACCGCCAGTCACGATGATCGTCATGTTATCTCTCCCTTTCGAAAACGATATTCAAGAACATATCACAACATCTTTTCCCAAAACGTTTCATCACATTATATCATGGAATCTTCATTGAAACAACCCATATCCGAGCTCATCAAAAAAACCGACATCCTTCGCAACGATGCCGGTTTTTATTAGTTACATTCCAATTCATTATTTTGCAGATATAATTGCATCGCGGATCATATCCACCACATTCTGCGCACTATTGGGATAAGCAAATTTCAGCGTTTCCTTCACAAAGGCTCTCCGCTGCACTTCCTTAGGATCCTCCTGCCCAATCACCACCCGATCAATAAAGTCAATGACATCAGACCAGGCATGGGCGGGATAGTATTGCTCCAAGCACTTCAGACCCAAAGGAGTATATACATCTTCCACCTTTGTTTCGGGTTTGTACATATAGCAGCAAGGATGCTCCGTAAACAAATACTCTCCAATGAAAGAGCTGCAATCATGTATCATTGCATCGCTGTTAACGAACAGTTCCATATAGTCACCTTCGGTGCTATGGACGATATTGGGAATTTCCTCCAACCTCGTAAGATAGCTCTGAATCTGTTCTTCTGTCCAAATCTTATACCGACGCAGGTTGTCGAAAAGCATCGGATGCGGCCTGAACACAAAATCAATATCAGGATACTTTTGGGGCAGTTCCAAAATTCCCTCTGCATATGGAACAAAGTTCGACAGGTTCAGTGCGTCCCAATTCATTACTGTATGATGAGGACAGATCAGCACTCGCTTCCGCTCCCGTTTCTCCACCGGGATTTGTGCCAGTTCATCCATCTTTACATAACCAGTAACCAACGCGTTTTTGCCCTTAACCGGCTGGTGAATCTTCAAGTCCTGTAAGCTCAATTCTGTATCAAGCAGCAGCTTCCATACGCTATTGTAAACATCCGTCTGCATAACCAATCGCCCATAAGTGGTCGCGCCAAAACCATAATAGGCATAAAGCATGAGTACGTTCTTCTTCCAGAAGTGACGGATTTGATACTCTGGAGCAACCATTGTCTCATAAGGGTTTGCAAAAAACAGGATCGCATACGTTTCATCAATGTCAATATGTTTTCCCGTTGTCAAGTCATATCCCGCAACCACCCGATCGGGATATTTCTCTTCTAACTCATTTATTGCTTGAGAAAATTGAGCGTTCCGGAATCCTTCATCACGGCTTACATCTGGCACCACAATGATATACGGGTCGAACCCCGAAGAATTCTGCATTGCCTCAAAGATAGGACGATACGTAAACGTACTGGAAAAAACAACAACAAAGCCTACTTTCAGCTCTCCTTCTTCTTTTAATCGTTTTTGAACAACAGGCAACACCTCTTCATAGTGCTGAATAACTGTTTTATACTCTTTTTCACGGATATGTTGCCGTATTTTTCCCATTACCTTTGTAGCAACTTTATGATAGACCTTCTTGCCAATTTTTTTTGGCAAAAACAGGAGATGTTCTACCCTGCCTCGCTGAACTGCCAAATTTTCCTGATGGACAAACTCGATATATTCTATGATACCATTGCTGGGTACCAATTTTTTATATAGTTCATAATTTTTCAATTCTTTGCTAATTAACGCTGAACTGATCAACTGCTGTAACGTAAGCGTACATTGTTCCATAGCCCGTAATAAACACTGCGACGAATTATGAATCGAAAACTCTTCCCGTGCATATTGATCGCACCGCACAGCAAGTTCTTCTTTTCTGTTTTCGTCATATATGCATCGTAACATCTCTTCTAAGGTATATGTGCGTATTCCCGCCATATTGATAAACTGATCCGTTATCCCCAGGGTATAATCCTTGGTATCAAACAGATATACATACTTATTCGTTGTTATTCTTTTATGATCAACAATGGGCAATGCAACCGGCACATTCACACGCGCAATATCCAATGCCGAGATACCCATCGCCACAGCAAAATCCGCATTTTGATACAGATATGTATTTAATGTTTCGCCATACAGATAAGATGTGAAAATGAATCGGATCTTGGGTGAGTACTTTGCAAAGTTGATTCTCCCTTTGGCATTACCGTCACCAATGATATGCAGATCAATCTGCATATCATTTATGTTGCACTTAAACAGATTTTCAATCATGTTCAGCAACGATTCAATTTTATCTGTGTCAAGTCGGCCTAACCAAGCAATATTGATTCGGCCATTTCCAATCAGCCCTTTTGCTGGATAATCACATTCTGCAGGCTGATAAAAAACAGGCGCATAGGAAGCAAAATCATGCGGACAAAGCTTCCCTGTCACTTCCACAAAGCAGCTTAAATCCATATATGAAAGCGAGTTAGTTGCCTCAAAAAGATCATAGCATGCGTTAAGGGCAACGCTATCCTGCACATTCCGATAACTCAGATTGTTCTCAAACCATTTTTTCTCCAGCGGATTGCCGATATAGGTTAATACACGGCAGTTTGCATCAAAAGGTATATAGGACAACAAAATCATTATATAGTTGATAGGGGTAAACACATCCGCATCTTTGAACAGTTCTTGCCGATCGACCGAATCATCCTCCCAGTCGACATAATGAACATTCTCGCTATAATACGCATTGATCATGCTCATATTGGGTTTTTTGCTGTATACAAAATAAACCTCTCTCAGTTTTTGGTCAGCCAGATATCGAGCCCATCCCAAGAACAGCACATGTCCACCCGCAATTGTCTGCTCGCGCGGAAAAAAAATAATCATTTTTTTCTTTTCGTTCATGAGAAAGCCTCCATATTAATAAACTACTGAACATAAATAGTTATTTGCCTCAAACAACCATCTCGCCTTAACCCATTGCTATCACAAAACGCCTAATCTAATTTCACCCTTCGTACACGAAATTGCAGTCGCTGTCGTCGAGCATGGGGCCGGTGGTGTCTTTCTGGGAGAGGAGGGATTCGTTGACCTCGCCCCAGTCCACGCCGATGGTGGGATCGTTGTAGCGGATGCCCCGGTCGCACTCCTTGGAGTAGAGGTTGTCCACCTTGTAGCAAAACTCCACGTTCTCCGTCAGGGTCACAAAGCCATGGCCAAAGCCACGGGGGATGTACATCATCCGCTTGTTGTCTGCCGAAAGCTCCACGCTCACCCACTGCTTGTAGGTGGGACTGCCCTTGCGCAGGTCAACGGCCACGTCAAGCACAGCACCCTTGGTGACGCGCACCAGCTTGGCCTGCGCCATGGGTGCATTCTGGAAATGAATGCCCCGCAAAACGCCCTTCTGCGCAGAGAAGGACTGGTTGTCCTGCACAAACACCGTGTCGATGCCGATGTCCGCAAAGGCCTTGGTGGAGTAAGTCTCCATGAAATACCCGCGATGGTCGCCATGCACCACCGGTTCAATGATGCACACGCCCTCCAGCTTGGTATCGATCCGCTTCATTAATATCGTACCTTTCCGTCTGCCACAGCCTTCAGGTGCGCGCCATAGGGGCTCTTACCGTAGCGCTCCGCAGACTCCAGCAGCTTTTCCTTGCTGATCCACCCATTCTTATAGGCGATCTCCTCCGGCGCGCTGATCTTGATGCCCTGGCGCTTTTCTACCATCTGCACAAAGTCCGCCGCCTCCACCAGGGAATCCATGGTGCCGGTGTCCAGCCAGGCAAAGCCACGACCCAGCAGCTGCACATCCAGCTCGCCCTGGTTGAGATACATCTCGTTCAGCGTGGTGATCTCCAGCTCCCCACGGGCAGAGGGCTTCACCCCGTGCGCCATGGCGCTGACGCCCTTGGGATAGAAATACAGACCCGTAATCGCATAGTTGCTCTTGGGCTGCTTGGGCTTTTCCTCCACGGAGATCACGCGGCCATTCTCGTCAAACTCCACCACGCCAAAGCGCTCGGGATCCGTCACATAATAGCCAAACACGGTAGCACGGGCATTCTGCTCCGCGTTCTCCACCGCCGCCCGCAGGATCTTGCTGAAGCCATTGCCATAGAAGATGTTGTCGCCCAGCACCATAGCGCAGGCCTCATCACCAATGAACTCCTCGCCCAGCAAAAACGCCTGCGCCAGGCCATCCGGCGAGGGCTGCACGCAATAGCTGAGGTTCACGCCGAACTGGCTGCCGTCCCCCAAGAGATGCTCAAACCGCGGCGTATCCTCCGGCGTGGAAATGATGAGGATATCCTTGATGCCCGCCAGCATCAGCGTGCTGAGGGGATAGTAGATCATGGGCTTGTCGTACACGGGCAGGAGCTGCTTGGACGTGACCATGGTCAGGGGGTACAAACGCGTGCCGGCGCCGCCAGCGAGGATGATGCCTTTCATTTGTCACTTACCTCCTTGTCGCTTCCCATTCGCTGCGCAGTATGCCATACCAGAGCTCATCACACAGAGCTTCGCCATGCATGACATGCTTTCTCAGCGTTCCTTCATGCACAAAACCAACTTTCTGATAAAAACGATTAGCACGGGGATTGATAGAAAGCACATATAAGTAGACCTTTTCCAGTCCCAGCTCTTCAAAGGCTATTCGCAGAATTGCCTGCGTGGCATAGCGAGAGGCTCCCGTTCCATGTGCGCATTTACGGAAGCTGACTGCATATTCTGCATTTTGATTTTTCTTATTGATGTTCTTTAGGCTGATCGTACCCAGGTACTCATCCTTTTCATCAACACAAGCGAAATGCAGATTCTCTTCTTGCTCTTTCCCCGAGTTTTCAATGAATGCCTGTACCTTTTCAAGTGTAAAGGAGGCGAATGGAGCTGCAAATACGTGATTGATATCAGGATCATGCATCCATTCCAGCATAAATGCCGCATCCTTAGGTTCAAGCTTTCTCAGTCTATATCCCATACAGCACCTCAAAACGCATTCACAGCGTCAATCACATACTGTACTTCTTCATCAGTCATGCCATAATACATCGGCAAACTCAACTCACTTGCTGCAATGTACTCAGCCACCGGCAGATGTGCCAGCTGCTCCTTCTGGTAGCATTCCTGATCAGCGATGGCAATGGGATAATGGCAAACCGTACCAATGCCTCGCTCTTCCAGGTGCGCTTTAAGCGCTTCGCGATCGTCGCACAGTACCGCAAACAAATGCCACACATGCGTCCGATCACAGCCGGTCTTGGGCAGGCGGATCTTCGGATTCCTGATTCCCGCAATATACTTATCTGCCACCGTATTACGAGCCTTGTTGTAATCATCAAGGTGCGTCAGCTTGATGCGCAGCAGGGCAGCCTGAACCTCATCCAGGCGGCTGTTCGTTCCCAGATAGGTGTGATGATATTTCTTCGTGCTGCCATAGTTGCCCAAGCAGCGAATCTTGTTTGCCAGCTCTTCGTTGTTGGAGATAATCGCTCCGCCATCACCCAGCGCACCAAGATTCTTTCCCGGGTAGAAGGAGAAGCAGCCCACATCGCCAAAGGTACCGACCTTTTTCCCTTTATAGGTGGCGCCATGGGACTGTGCGCAGTCCTCCAGCACATAAAGTCCCTTTTCCCTTGCGAACGCAAGAATTTCATCCATTTCCGCTGCCTGACCATACAGATGAACGGGGATGATAGCCTTGCAGCGAGGTGTATAGGCTTCTTCCAACCCCTTGCCACACAGGTTGTAGGTTTCTTCATCCGGGTCAACCAGGACAACCTTAGCACCTGTATAGCTAACCGCCAGCGCCGTTGCGATAAAGGTATTACTGGGAACGATCACTTCGTCACCTGCTCCAATACCCATTGCCTTAAGCGCCAAATAGATGGCGTCCAGGCCAGTAGCAACTCCCACACAATACTGTGCATCATTCCACGCAGCAAATTCCTTTTCAAAGGCTTCGCACTCGCTGCCTTGAATAAACCAGCCACAGTCATACACCTGCGCAAATTTCGCCAGCATTTCCTCGCGGATTTCCCCATGCATGGGTGCAAACGTAGAAAACGGCACCTTCATCATTTTTCACACCTCGATTCAAAATACACTTTTGCCTGTTCGGCATACTGATCGTAATTGCGGATATAATCCTTTTCATCGTAATGCTTGCTTGCCATCACCAGAAGAACAGCACCGTTTTCCCAGTCAAACATTTCCCGCCAGATCATCGGGCCAATGTACAGACCCTTGTCGGGCGAATCCAGCGTCACCACTTCTTCGGCAAAAGGCGTTTTGACCAGGATCTTGACGCTGCCGTGAACACAGACCAGCATCTGCTCCAGATCGTTATGAGAATGGAAGCCCCGGCGAACCGTTTGCTCCACATCATAAATATAATACACTCGCTTGATATCAAAGGGAATCTCCTTTCCGCCCTCCAGGGCAATCAGGGAACCCCATTCTTTGCTTCCATTTACCCGGAAGCTTGTTAAGCCTGTATTTATCATTCCGCGTCCTCCATCCTAATCTCTTTTCTGAGCGCCGAGCCATTTTCTCAACCAATGCGCCAACAGCAAAGCCACCGTATATATCAGCGCACCCCACATTGATCCACACATCAGCAGAAGAACCAACCCTGCCAACCAAAGTAGCCACAATTTCTTCCGACGCTTCATCCAAACAGCAAGGTGTGCAGGAAAATACTTTATCCCAACCCTTACCTTCTGCACATTCCCCAAAACGGATAGAGTACCATATATGGCCTCCATGTCCATTCTGTCTTTTGCATATTTCCCATATATTCCAAGGCTTTCACGCCAAGGCAATAGATGCAGATGCGGTAAAATCAGCTTCTCATAGAGGCGAATATGATCCTCACAGCATACCTTCTTTATCGGGGATGCGAAAGAAGCATCGGTTACTCCACCGTTTCGGTAAAAAATCGCATCAAACGGAAGGAACTGAAACCTTCTTCCCTGTTGTGTCGCTTTGAGAAAGAAGGGCCAATCTTCAATCAAACGGAAATCGGTATCAAAATCTTCCCCCTGTGTGAATTCATCCCTCAAGAATGCCGTTGCGCCCATGTGAATGCAGCACCGATGCGCCAGTTCACCAAACTGCTGGATCGCTGTCATCCCGTTCATGGCGGCAGCTTTCTCAGTATCGAAGGATACGCTTCCCAATGGATTGAGCTTTTCATCGCACACCAGGCTTTTTGCGTATACGCCCAGCACATCTTCGGGTTTCTCTTCCAGCGCCTTGGCATATCGCGAAAGGACGGAAACATCGCAATATGCATCATCCATCGCTATATGCGTAAGATATGTACCCGTACAGCGTTTGTGAGCTTCGCGAAGGTTCTTGACCGTCCCCATATTCTGTTTCAGGGTATTCACATCAAAACGCACAAGATTTTCATGCTTACCCTTCTTAATATACTGCCGAACGACCTCTGTGTCAAATCCTGGCGTCCCATCATCGGAAAAAACCAGTTCTATCGACGGGTAGTCCTGCATCAGAACCGAGTCGACCGCGACCTTCCACAGTTCGCCATTTCCATAGGCAGGGATCACCACCGAGAAGACTTTTTCTTCCCTTGTCATTTTATCCCTCCGCCCCACTCATGCTAAAATCCGTGCGCATCTGCGTCAAATTCCGATTATAGCACGGATCTCCCTGCACCAGTCGGTGCATCCAGCGCTTCTGGAAGCGCTCCACCTCACCCGCATAGCGGAAGTAGCGCTCACGGGTTTCGTCCAAACCGCGACTCTTGGACTCATAATGATACAGCTCCGCATAAGGCGTCCACACAATGCGATAACCCGCTTCGCCCATGCGCATACACAGATCCACGTCATTAAAAGCCACCTGATACGCCATGTCAAAGCCACCGATTTCCTTAAAAACGTTCCTTCGCATAAGCAGGCAGGCCGCCGTAACGGCTGAATAATTCTGTACCACCGCCAGACGATTCATATAACCGGCATCACCCCGTTGAAAGCCCTTGTGCGCATGGTCAGCCACGCCACCCAGGCCAACGATCACGCCGCCATGCTGCACGGTATCATCCGGGAAATACAGCATGGCACCCACAGCACCCACATCCGGCCGCTGGGCATACATCAGCATTTCTTCGATCCATTCAGGCGTAATGATCTCCACATCGTTGTTCAGCAGCAGCAGGTATTCGCCCCTGGCGAAGGTCTCGCCATAGTTGTTGATGGCCGCATAGTTAAAGCCATCCTTCCAGGTCACCACACGAATTCGCTCGTCCTGTTGGAGCTGCTCATAGCAGGCAAACGTCTCCGTTTCCGTGCTGTTATTCTCAATGATGATCACTTCCCAGTTTGGGTAGGTCGTTTTCTCGCGCAGGGATGTGATGCACTTCATCAAATCCTCTGTGTGATCTTTGTTGGGGATCAGGATGGATACCATGCCCTGTTCCCTGATCTCATATTGCTGCCGATAGGTTCCTGGCACGCGCCCCGGCTGCGCCCTGCCAGCCAATCCGACTCGCCGCAGGTGTGCTCTGAGCGCCGCAATATCTTCTTCCGCTGAGGACGTTTTTGCTTCATTGCAGGTATATAGCAGCCGCTGAATGTGTTGAATGTCATTGGCTTGCTCCGTCAGGCGCAGGGTCAGCCCATACAGGCCATCCTGTCCAATGCCGCCCGCACGTTCCAGCAAAGCCGTCCGCATCGCCATCATATCACCGATGTAGTTCATGCTGCGCAGCGTATCAGGCGCGTAATCCGGCTTATACATGGCCTTGCCCTGGGCATCCGTTCCGTCTGAATAGACCAGTTCGGCTCCCAGCGTCGTCATAGCATAAACCGCTTCATACAGCGCACTTGGTTCCAGCACAACGCCTGCTGCCAGCAGCGCCATAAACTTCCCGTGAGCCTCGGCTTCCTCTGCCGCACAAATGCGTTCATCTGTCGGCAGACCCGAAGGATCACCGCCCACCAAACACAGCGTCCAATCGGTATATGTCTGCGCCTGCACGGAATCCACCAGCGCCTGCACCGTCTGCCGCGATACTCCCCGCACATCTGCCACTATATGCATGGTGGCCGCTCCATCCAGCTGCGCCTTGCGCTGCGCTGCAATGTCCTCGGCGGTGTAGGGTTTGATGCGGACTTGGGAAAGGAGCTTATCCGTTCGGATTCGCTGCCCGACTTTTCGGCAGGTCGCCCTTATGCCCATATTGCTTAGAAAGGATGCCGCCTTCCTGATCAACGCCCACCCGTTCATTCCATCAAAGTCCTTCCGTTCTTACCGCTTGTAATTCTCATAGGCAGCGCAAACCGATTCCGTTTCCCCGAACATCTGCACCTGACCATTTTCAAGCCACACAACACGGCTGCACATATTCCTGATCTGCTTCATATTGTGCGAAACAAAAAGCACCGTGGTACCACCATGCATCAGTTCCATCATGCGCGCGTGACTCTTTTTCTGGAAAGTTGCATCGCCTACCGAAAGCACTTCATCCACGATCAGGATCTCCGGTTCAATCACCGTTGCAATGGAAAAAGCAAGACGCGTTATCATGCCGGAAGAGTAATTCCGCAAAGGAACGTTAATAAACTCTCCAACCTCTGAAAAGGCAACAATTTCATCATACTTGCTGTTCAGGAATTCTTCCGAATAGCCCAGAATAGCGCCATTAAGAAAAATATTCTCCTTGCCTGTCATATCGTAGTCAAAGCCGCTGCCCAATTCCAGCATGGGAGCAATGTTTCCGCGCACAATCACATTCCCCTCGCTGGGCTGCAAAACACCGGATATCACTTTAAGCGTGGTACTCTTGCCCGCACCATTGTGACCAATCAAGCCCACCACTTCGCCGCGCTGCACATTGAAGCTGACGTTTTTCAGCGCTTCAAACTCCTTATACTTCATCTTACCGCGCAGCAACTGCACCATATATTCTTTAATACTGTTGATCCGGTCATTGGCCATGCGGAACCGCATGGATACATTATTGACCTCAATCATCGGTTGCATATCAATCACCTCACAGATGGAGAACAAACTTACTCTGGCACTTTTTAAATACCAGCACACCCAGCAACAATACTACAGCAGAAGTAAGAATGCACCACAAATAAGAAATCGGCTCCGGCGAAATACCATCAATAATACAGGTGCGAGCAAACTTAATGTATTGGTACATGGGATTCATATGATAAATCGGCAAAAGCTTTGTAGGAATGATTGTTTCCGGATAAAAGATCGGCGTCAGATATGTCCACATCACGCTCAGGACGCTCCATATAAACTGAGTATCCTGGAAAAACGTCATCGCCGTGGTCATCAGCATCACCATGCCAGCCACAAAACCCAACATACACAGAATGTCAAACACCAGCAACAGCATAGACGGCCGGATTGGCGTTTTAGTTATCAAAATCACCAGCAACAGGGGAATCAGCGAGATCAGGAAATTGATCAGCGAGGAAATGATTCTTGAAAGGGGATAGATATATTTGGGCATATACACTTTTTTGATCAGCGATGCGTTGCCCGTAATCGCGTTCATGCCCGTGGATACCGCCGTTGTGTAGAACTGCATAAACACAACGCCCGTCAGCAGGTATACGGGGTAGTTCGGAACATTACTATGGAAGAGCTTAGAAAAGACAATGTATTGGACAAGCATCGTCAGCAAAGGATTAAAGAAGCTCCATGTTACGCCCAACACAGACCTTTTGTATTTTTTGTTAAACTCTCTGCTGACCAGCTGCCTGAGCAGGAAATCATATCGGGAATATAGCGTGCATACCGATACCAGAGGATTTGTTTTTCCCTGAAGTGCCCGCCGCCACCATACAACACAGATAGCTGCTGCCATCACAAACAGCACCGCTACTACAACCCAATATGTCTTATAGAAGCTTAGCGTTCTGATGCTGTTTATCTTTACGCACAGCTTTCCCATACCTGTTTGATTTCCAATGATATACAGCTCTTCAGCCTCAATGCTCTGCGCAATATCGAAACGTCCTGCATTGACGGAATTCCCACAATACAGCGTCACAGCATTGCCATGATCACAGCCTTCGGTGGTGATCGTCAGCAGGAACTGTGTTTCCACCTGAAGCTGCACAGGTTCATCAAATACGACCGGAACATAAGTACCATCGGCAAAACTGGAAATATCCAATTCCTTATAAGCTATCGTTTTCCCATCAAGATCCGCAAGTGTCAGGTGCATCGTGCCCTGATTGGTACGTCCATATGTACCTACCATCAGTTCCAATCCCTGCGTAGTTTCAGCCGGAAGAGTTAGCCGCTGCGTTACCGCAACCCCATCAACAATCTCGCCAATCACGGAAGAAGGCGACAGCGCTTCACTCTTTACCGCCGTGTAATGAAACTGCTCGCCTGCTACCAGATAAATCAGCAGCACCAGCGCCCAATAACAAGCCGCCAGCACAGCAAGCAACTTCCTTGATTTTTTCATATCCATTGGGGAACCCTCACATTCTTTCTTGCTTCTACCCCACAACCACCATCGTCAGCATCCTGCTCCAGCCGTGGAAGCACGCCCGGTATCTGATGCAGAACAGCACACCGCTGCGCCGCCGGGTAAAGGGGGTGAGAAACGCCATGTCTTTATCGTTCAATTGCTCTTTGTAGGTCGTGCAAAACACGCCTGCCTGAGCCTTGCGCGCGGCGGTTGCTGCGCGGAGCTGCGCCAGCTTGCCCAGCTTGCCCAGCTTGTGCGCCAGGCTGCGCACATTCTGGGCGCCCACGCTATTGTCTCCGTGCTGACGATAATCGCTCAGCGGCTGGTCGATGTAGACCACCTGACCAAACCGTGCCGCCACAACAGCCATCCACCAGTCGTGCATAATCACCTGACGGCTGTCAGCGCACCGGCTGGCCAGATCAGCCAGCGCCCGGTTAAAACCCATCGCGCAGCCGGTCACCACGTTCTGGATCAGCAAACTGCGATAATCGAAGGATTCAACGTACTGATTCTGGTAACGCACCAGCGAGGGTGCCAAAGGCGTGAGCTGGTCATCCGTGGGCGTCTGATCAGCAAATACCAGGATGGGCGTTTGCTGGCCATGGCGTTTTTCTGCTTCACACAAAGCCTCCAGCGTCTTGCCTACCTTATCAGGGTGCCACACGTCGTCCTGATCGCAGGTCATCATGTAGGGAGCATCGCATTGCTGGATCAGCCAGAAAAAATGATCCCTCGGATGGCCAAACCGCTGGCCGGAACGCACCCGGCTGATCCTGTGCGGGTACTGCTGCACATAGGCATCCAGAATGTCCGTCGTTCCATCGGTGGAGCCATCGTCTGAAACAGTCAGATGCCACCTGGTATCCTGCTGGTGCAAAATGGAGTCGATCTGTTCCCTGATAAACCGCGCCCCCTGGAAGCTTGCCAGCAGGATCTCTATCTTCACGTCGTTCATGTTACCTTCGTTTCGCCCGACACAATCACCGTTGGCCGGACTACAATATATTATTCCAAGTTTATTATACACCGCGAACAGAGAAAAGACAAGTGACAGGAGCCCCTCCCCAATGGACAACTGCCGCCAAAAGGGCTATAATACCTGTATATAGGAGGGATCCCCCATGAAGCATTATGCCCTCATTGGCGAAAAGCTGGGGCACAGCCTGTCCGTGCCGATCCACGAGGCCATCTTTCAGCGGCTGAATATCGATGCGGACTATCGCCTGATCGAGATTCCCAAGGCCGATTTCGCGCCCACGGTGCGGCGGCTGATCGACGAGCTGGACGGGTTCAACGTTACCATTCCCTACAAGCAGGAGGTCATGCCCCTGCTGGACGAGATCGTTCCTGCGGCGCAGGCCATTGGCGCGGTGAACACCGTGGTGAAGGGGGCGCAGGTCTGCGGCCACAACACGGACGTGCTGGGCTTTACGGCCATGTTGCAGCATTATGGCATCGACCCTGCCGGGCAGTCCTGCTATGTGCTGGGCGGCGGCGGCACGGCCAAGACCGCGCTGGCGGCTTTGACGGCCATGGGCGCCCGGAGCGTCACCGTGGTGTCGCGGCACCCGGGCGAGGGGCAGATCGACTACGCCCGGCTGAACGAGGTCTTCTCCGGCATTCTGGTGAACACCACCCCCGCCGGGATGCTGTATCAGAAGGACCCCTGCCCCATTGACCAGGCAGCGCTGCCGGGCATCCTGGCGCGGGCGAAGGGCGTGGTGGACGTGATCTACAACCCGCCGGAGACCCTGCTCACCGCCGCAGCCAAGGCGGCGGGCGTGCCGGCATGCACCGGACTGTATATGCTCATCGACCAGGCGGTGGCTGCCGAAAGCCTGTGGCAGGGCTATCCCATGCCCGCCGACCTGACCCAAACCCTGATGAAGGAGCTGAAGCTGTTATGAAGCACTTCCTTGTTTTGAATGGTCCGAACATCAACCTCACCGGCCTGCGGGAGAAATCCGTCTACGGCGCCAAGACCTTCGACGACCTGATGGCCGAGATCCGGCAGGAGGCCGACAAGCTGGGCGTGCAGGTGCGCTTTGTGCAGTCCAACCACGAGGGCGAATTGATCGACGCGCTGCAAAAGGCCTATTTCGACGGCCTGGACGGCGTGGTGTTCAACCCCGGCGGCTACACCCACACCTCCGTTGCCCTGCACGATGCGGTGGCCTCCATTCCCCTGCCCACCATTGAGGTGCATATGAGCAATGTCCACGCCCGGGAGGAATACCGCCACAAGTCCATGACGGCCTCTGCCTGCCGCGGGCAGATCGTGGGCTTTGGGTTCTATGGGTACATTATGGCGCTGCGCACGCTTGCTGAAGAGATATGATCGTGCAGCTTTCCACCTCATCCGACCTCACTGCGTTCGGCCACCTTCCCCTCAAGGGGAAGGCTCTACGCCGGGTGCAGCAAAAGGCTTCCCCTTGAGGAGAAGCTGTCGCCGCAAGGCGACTGATGAGGTGGAACGCCGCACATCACGTCCAGTTGATCATCTACCTAACCATAAAGGAGGAACCAACCATGTTCATGCGTTTTCCCGGCGGCCTGAAAAAGGCGCTCACCCTCAGCTATGACGACGGTGTGGAGCAGGATGCGGAGCTGATCTCCATCCTGAACCTCCACGGCCTGAAATGCACCTTCAACCTGAACTCCGGCTGCTGGGCGGCCGAGGGCACCGAGTACCCCGAGGGCACCATCCACCGCCGCATGCCCCTGTCCCAGGCCAAGCTGCTCTATGGCGAGGGCGAGCACGAGGTGGCCGTCCATTGCCTGACCCACGCCTCCCTGGTGGAATGCACCAACGAGCAGATCGTCCACGAGGTGCACACGGATCGCGTGAACCTGGAAAAGGAGTTCGGCGGCATCATCCAGGGCATGGCCTACCCCTTCGGCTCCTATAACGACCGGGTGGTGGACGCCCTGCGCGCCTGCGGCATCCTGTACAGCCGCACCGTGAACTCCACCCACGATTTCTCCATGCCCCAGGACTGGCTGCGCCTGGGCGCCACCTGCCACCATGGCGATCCCAAGCTGATGGAGCTGGCCGACCGCTTCCTGAAGGAGAACAACCCCTTCGGCAGCCGCCTGTTCTACCTGTGGGGTCATTCCTACGAGTTCGAGGCGGACAACAACTGGCACGTCATTGAGGAATTTGCCGAAAAGATGGGCGGCCACGAGGACATCTGGTATGCCACCAACATCGAGATCTGCCGCTACCACCTGGCCTTCCAGCGCCTGGTGTTCTCCGCCGACGGCCAGACCGTCCACAACCCCACCGACCTGGAACTGTGGTTCGACACCAACGGCAACCGCTACAGCGTGAAGCCCGGCGAGACCATTACCCTGTAAGGAGAAGGCGCACAAAGCCTCCCTTGTGTAAAGGGAGGTGGCAGCCCGAAGGGCTGACGGAGGGATTGGCGCCGCTTGCACCACTCCGTTTGTTACTGTGCAATCCTGCAACATCCAATCCCTCAGCCCCTTCGGGGCAGCTCCCTTTACACAAGGGAGCCTTAAAATGTGTACCAAAAACCCTCTGCATGATGTCATTTCATGCAGAGGGTTCATTTATTGTCGAAGGATATCGATCTTCCCCACGCCCAGGCCATCTTCCACAACCACCTTCGGCCTGTCGCCCAGGGCGTCCAACACCGCCGCCTCGGCATCCGCAGGCAGGTGCAGGATCACCGTGTCCCCCGGCTGCACGCCCTCGGCCACAGCCTGCGCCGCAGAGGCATAGAGCGCCTTGCGCTTGGCATCGCGCTGCTCAAACAGCCGCTTCAGCAGCCGCGCACCAGGCTTTTCGATGAGGTAGGTCACCAGCACCGCCAGCAGGAAGGACAGAGCGAAGCACAGCGCCGTGTATTGCTGCTGCCAGGGCAGGTCGCCCGCCTGGTTGGGCAGCTCGTATTCGGAATAGGGAATGCCCAGCCGCTTCAGATGCACGGCCAGGTTCTGATGGATCAGGTAGTAGTTCATGCTGATCCCCGCCAGGAAAGCCATCACCCGGTTGCCCATGAGCTTGCGCAGGGGCAGCACCGTGAAGGGCAGCGCCAGCGCCAGCGCCGCCAGCAGCAGCGCCAGGGGGAAGCGGTGGATCATCTGCCCGGCCTGAATGTTGCCGCTGTAGTAGGCCTGGGCACGCAGGAGCTTCTCCAGCAGCACCAAGCACACCACCACCAGCGCGGTGGCCAGCACCTCCCACAGCAGGGGGCGTTTCACCTTCTGCCACAGCTGGGTCAGGCGCACATACAGCAGCGCCCCGCCCATGCCCAGGGCGTATACGTCCAGGAAGGAGGGCAGCTGGTTCACCACCATGCCGTAATCCGCAAACGCCCACAGGCACCAGCCGCGCCACAGCCAGGCGATGGCCGCCATGCCCACCATGGTGGTGGCAGGCCTGCGCATGGCCGCCCTGGCCATGAAGGGGAACAGCAGGTACGCCTGCATTTCAATGGCCAGCGTCCAGCTTGCCACGCCGATGGGGGTGGAAATGTAGGTATACTGGTCAAAGGTAAAGGTGAAGGTGAAGTGCATGAACACGTCCTTCACCATGTTTTTCGGGGAATAATACAAGCCCCAGGGCAGCGCCACGGCAAAGAGCATCACCAGCGTGATGAAGTAAAAGCTGGGCACGATGCGCATCACCCGCCGCCGGTAGAACCAGCGCCTGTCCGGCACGGGCTCCTGCAGGAGCATGCTGCGGGCATAGGGCAGAAACAGCAGGAACCCGCTGAGCAGTATGGTGCCGTCCACCGGCATATAGCCGGAGCGCACCAGGTAGTCCAGCGAATAGCTGCCCACATGGGGGGTGAGCCAGCTCTGCTGCCAGAAGTGATACCACGCCACAACGAACACCAGCAGCACCCGCAGGCCGTTCAGCTCCGGGATGTGCCGCGGGGAGGGCGCATAAGCTTCGCGCTTCATTATTCGTCCACAACCTCCACGCTGGCGGTGGGTTCGGGCTCAGCCTCGGGCAGCTGGGCGCGGGTGAGGTTGATGGCCTTGGCGGTGCCATCCCGCAGATCGTAGAGCACGGCATTGTTGCCCTGCACCGAGGAAATGCGGTGGGTGATCTTCAGCCCCTCGGCCTGGGTGCCGGTGCTCATGGCATAGCTGTCCACGTTGAAGTGCAGCTCTTCCCCCGCCATGGAGCAGGTGCCGTTTTCCCGGAAGATGTAGTACTCGCCCTCCCGGGTCTGCCAGGTGCCGATGATCTTGTAGCACAGCCGCTCCAGCTGGGACGCCACGTTTTTGTAGTCGGGAATGGCCTGATAGTAGGGCAGCGCACCATAGGGATCGCCCGCGTCGTTGAGGCGCTCGGCCTCGCGGTAGTTGGCCTGCTGCCAGGTGCTTTGCAGGGAGGCGTACTTCTCCGGCAGCGCGGTCAGGTCAAGCTGACCCAGCAGCTGCACGGTCAGCGCATATTCGCCATTGTCCATGGCCTCCTGCGCCTGCTGCGCCACGCCCTGATAGTGCTGGTCGTAGATGGCTTCGGCCTGCTGGGCAGCATCCTGCACAGCGCCAGCCAGGGTGAAGTATTCCGCCGCCTGCAGGCTGCGGCCATCCTTCAGGGCAATTTGCCCCAGGGCGTAATACGCCTCGCCGGACTTCACCTGGGCGTCCTCATAGTCGGAAATAGCGGCAAACAGCTCTGCAGCCTCCAGCAGCTTGCCCTCCTTTTGCAGGGCATCGGCGGCCAGGTAGTCGCAGGCCTTGACCTTGGTTTTCGCGTCGGAATACTTGTCCAGCGCCACAAACAGGGGACGGGCGGCAGCGTAGTCACCGGCAGTGAGCAGCGCATCGGCCTGAATGTAGTCGATCTCCGCCAGCTTGTCCTCGGTATCCTTGTAGCCGTCCACCAGGTTATACAGCGCCTGGGCGCCGGCATAGTCGCCGGAGGCCAGCAGCTCGTTGGCACGGTTGTAGCGGACGATGCGCAGCTGCTTCACGCTGTCGCTGTAATCCCCCAGCAGCTCATACTGGGCAATAGCGCCCGCGTAGTCCTTCTGGTCGGCCAGGCTCTTGGCCAGGCGATAGCGCGCCTTGTTCAGCTGCTTGTCCGCATCCCGGTAGCCGGGGATCTGGCTATAGGCCTCCACCGCAGCGGCATAGTCCTTGCGGTCATAGGCCTTTTCGGCAGGCTGATACCAGCACTCCTGGCGCAGCTTGGCCACGTCCTGATAGTCCTCCGGCAGCTGGGCAAGATACTCCCGCGCCAGGGTGAATTCCAGGTCGTCCATCCGGTCGGTGGCCAGGGCATAGAGGCAGGCGTTGCGCTTCTCCGCCGCATCCTCATAGGTCAGAATCTTCGCAAACTGCGCCTCGGCGCTGACGTAATCGCCGCTCTGCATGGCCGCATCCGCCAGGGCATAGAGGCAGGCGTTGGCCTGGTCAGCCGCATCGGCATAGCTGCCCGCCAGCAGGAATTTCTCCCCCGCCGCCGCATAGTCGCCCTGATCCCGCAGGTTCACGCCATACAGGTAGTGGAGCTGGCTGATCAGTTCAGCCGCGTCGGCATAGTCCGGCACCTGCGTCAAAAGCGAGAGCGCTTCGTCCAGCTCGCCCTTTTCCAGCGCGGCCTTGCCGGGCAGATACACCGCCTGCTTGGCCTTGTCGGCTGCGTCCTCATAGTCGCCCAGGGCGGCAAAGACCTCACGGGCAGCGGGGTAGTCCGCGTTTTGCAGCAGTTCATCCGCCATCAGGTAGGCGCAGCGGTTGGCCTTGGCGGCACTGTCCTCATACTCACCCAGCTGGATGAACCCCTCCCGGGCTTCCGCCAGTCGGCCAGCGTCCATCAGCAGCGCGGCGCGGTGATAGTCCGCCTGCTGCACCAGGGCGGGAGCGTCCTCGTATTCGCCCAGCGCCGCCAGGGCGTTGCGGGCGGTCAGCACCACCTGCTCGTCCTGGCTGGTGATCTGCTCCTTGGCGGCCAGGTATTGGCACTGTTTCACATAGCCTTCGGCTTCCAGGTAGTCGCCCATCTCGGCAAAGGCTGCCTCGGCCTCCTGCCAGCTTCCGCCCTCCATGGCCTTGATGGCCTGCTGATAGTTCACATAGGGCAGCACGTGGAACACGCCCACATACACCAGGGCGGCGCACAGCACCAGGGCAATGGCCGCAAAGGTGATCCTGCGGCGCTTTTTCTTTTTCGCGGTATACTCCGCCTCGCGCTGCAATTGCAGGCGGGAGGCGTCCTCGCGGGCGGCCTTGGCCTTCAGCGCCAGCTGCTGCTCACGCTGGTTGGCCAGCTTTTCGATGTTTTCGCGGGAATACTGCTGGAACACATACTTCTTTTCCTTGTGGCAGCGGATGCAATACTCGGTATAGTCCGCATTGGGGCGGCCGCACACGCACATCCACAAGCCGTCCTGCTCCTGGGGGAAGCCCACGGCGGTGGGGCCCGCCGCATAGCGCAAAAGCTCCAGGGAGCGGCTGTTGGGCAGGGCATTGGAGGTGTATTCCGTCATGGCGGCCTTTCCGCGGCGCCAGATGCTGTTATCCCCAAACCACACCTTTTCCACCACCACTTCCGCCGTGGCGGGGGTGCTGTCCTCCTCCACGGGAACGGAAATGCCAAAGGTCTTGCCCGGCTCGCCATGCAGGTCATGGGCGCGATAAATCAGCCGTGCCTGTTCCTCCTCCGCCTTGTCAAACAGGATCAGCGTCACCTCCACCGAGGTGATCACCTTGTCTGCAAGGTTGTACATCATCAGGTCGCAGGCGCGGTAGTCCTCCCTGGGCAGCTCATACCGCCACAGTTCGGCGGGGCAGGTCAGGTCGATCTTCATGGGGTTCACCTCTCATGCTCCAATGCTGGATCAATCGTTGATATACAGCAGGATCTCCTGCAGCTCCAGGAACTCGAAGTTCATGTGCAGCGCCACCTTCTGGCCACCTTCGGCCTGGAAGGCATAGCGCAGGGTGGCAGAGGCATCGGCGCCGTATTCGGCCTGGCCATAGGTATCGGTGGCGGGATCGCCATACAGGGTCTCCTGCATGTCAACATATTCGCCCTCGCCGTGGCGGAAGCGGTTCAGCACGCTGGCAAAGGAGTCGCCGTAGCGCACGCCACGGGGGCCTTCCATGCCATCCTGCATAATGGCCAGGGACTCCACATGGGGGTTCTGCTTGTTCTGATCATACACAAAGATGATCTCGCAGCCGGGGAACTCCATCATCCGCAGATGTTCGCCGGTGTCGTCCTCCATCCACAGATCCTCGCGGCACTCGCCCAGGGCAGCGGCAGCGGAATCAGGCGTCAGGCTCAGGAAGTCGATGCCGGAGAAGGCCAGGTCAGCTTCACCAAAGGGGGGCAGGTCGGTGCCGGTGTAGCTCACGGGGAACTGCACATAGCTGGTTTCGTCCATCACGGCCTGCACGTTGCTCAGGTTGTCCAGCACGTCGGCCTCGTCGATCACCGCATCCAGGCCATAGGCGCGGATGGCGGCCACCAGGTCACTCTGGAAGGTGTACACCACGCCCGCATCGGTATAGCCTTCGCCGCCGGTGGCCAGCTGGTCATGCACGGCGTACTGGATGGCCATGATCCGCTGGCCGTCGCGCTGCACCCACGCCCAGGCAGCGCCTGCGGGCATCAGGTTGCTCACATACAGGGCGGCAAAGTCCCTGTCGCCAGCCAGGTTTTCATTCTCGTTGTAATAGGCCGCCAGCACCTCGCTGGAATACATATCCACGCTGGTGTTGCGGGGGCCAGCCTCGCCCCAGGCGGTGATGACCAGGTTCTTCAGCACGCTGTCCTCGGTCATTTCCGGGCGATCCATGTACAGGGTGGCGAACTCGTAAACAAATTCGTACCCATCCTCGGAAAGGGCTTCCGGCGCGGTGGGATCGTTCAGGGGCTGGGCGGAAAGGGCGCGGGTCTTGTAGCCCTCGGCCCAGTCCAGCAGCTCCTGCAATTCCAGGCCGCCGGCGGTGCTTTCCTCGGCAAAGGCGGGCAGAATGGGGAGCAGCAGCATGGCCAGGATCAGGCAAAACAGGCGTTTCATCATTCAAAACTCCTTCTTATAATATCCATACTTGAATCCAGTTTTTATTTTACCCTAAAAATGATGAATTGTACAGACATTTTTGTAAAATTTCCGCCTTAATCGTCACAAAATCTTAATAAAAGCCCTGAGAGAACTTTTTTTCCCGCCCTGCGGCAGGATTCCACACCCCCTTCGCGAATAGCGTCATGAAGCATTTTTGCAGCAAAGGAGCATCCGCGCTATGGCCTCCCGCACCAAGGACATGACTCAGGGCAGCCCTGCGAAGCTGATCCTGTTTTTCACCCTGCCCATTTTGGCGGGCAATATCTTCCAGCAGCTATATTCCCTCGTCGATACCCCGGTCGTCGGCCGTGTGGGCGGATCCATCATCTTTCCATGGGGGTGTAAGCAACCATGAGCTGCAAGTTTTTTCAAAACACGGCCTGCGAATACTTCCCCTGCCACTTTATCGGCTCCACCGCAGATTTCAACTGCCTTTTCTGCTATTGTCCCCTGTATGCCCTTGGCAAGCGCTGCGGCGGTCAGTTCACCTACCTTGACAACGGCGTAAAGGATTGCTCTGCCTGCGATTTTCCCCACCGCCGGGAAAACTACGACGCCCTTGTGCAGCGCTATGGGGAGATCCTGGCCGTTCTTCAGCGCGAGGACGCCCAGCCCTGAGCCTTCACCTTTCCGCACAAAATGTCGGGACAGGCGCTCCTGCACCGTGGTATCATGACCCTGTTGAAAGGAGTGATCCCATGTCCGACTGGATCAGCGGCCTGCACAGCGCCCTGAGCTACATCGAAGATCATCTCACCGAGGAGATCCTGGTGGAGGACGTGGCACAGAAGGCCTATGTGTCCGCGTACCACTTCCAGCGCATCTTCCACGCCCTGTGCGGCGTGACCCTGGGGGAGTACATCCGCTGCCGCCGCCTCACCCTGGCTGCCCAGGAGCTGACCCGGGGCGAAACGAAGGTCATCGATGTGGCGCTGAAGTATGGCTACGACTCGCCCGACAGCTTTGCCCGGGCGTTCCAGAAGTTCCACGGCGTCCTCCCTTCAGCCGCAAAGGAGAAGGGCGCCAAGCTCAACGCCTTCTCGCCTCTGCGCATCAATCTGACGCTGGAGGGCGGAACAATGCTGGAATACAAAATCGTGGAAAAGCCCGCCTTTACCCTGATGGGTATCGGCAAAATGTTCAACAACGAGACCTCCTATCAGGAGATCCCGCCCTACTGGGGCGAGTACCTCCAAAGCGACAACCGCCACGTCTGCGGCCAGTTCGGCGCCTGCATCGATGCCGACGGCAGGAACTTCAAGTACCTCATTGCCGATGTCTACCAGCCCTGGCGGGAAGTCCCCGCAGGCTATGAGACCGTGACCTTCCCCGCTGGCACCTGGGCAGTCTTCCCCTGCCGGATGGACAATTTGCAGGACGTGAACACCCGCATGTGGAAGGAGTGGCTCCCCGCCAACAGGAACTACCGGCTGAGCAGGAACTGCAACCTGGAATACTACACGTCCCCGGAGGAAAACTACGCGGAGCTGTGGCTCCCGGTGGAAAGGAGAGCATAAGCCATGGAACGCATCATCAAGCCCGCCTTCACCGTCATCGGCAAGGAAGGCTCCACCCGCGAGGGCGAAGGCTTCATCCAGCGCCTGTGGGAGGACGCCAACGGCCACTTTGGCGAGATCGCCCACCTGGCCAAAATGGAGAACGGAAAGCTCTGCGGCGTATGGGGCGTCATGAGCGACTTCTCCCGCAGCTTTGCCCCCTGGGAGGAAGGCTTCACCCAAGGCCTCTACCTGGCTGGCGCTGAATGCGTGGACGATGCCCAGCCCCCCGCCGGCTGGACGAAGTGGGTCATCCCCGGCTACGAATACCTGCGGGTGGAAAGCACCCCCACGGCCTTCCCCGATACGCTGGCCTACCTGGCGCAGCAGGGCATCACCCTGGCAGGTGCCGTGCACGACTTCACCGACCCCGCCACAGGCAAGGGCTATATGTGCTTCCCCATCAGGAAGCTGTAAAGAGAACCGCATCCATCGGCTGATGGGTGCGGTTTTTGCAAGTTGGCCGCTTGTAGGCATGGTTCTGCCGCTTGCCGCAACACGAATCACTCCTTTGCACATTGTAGGGGCGATCTGTGATCGCCCGCACGCCGCACTCATGCACAGCAGGCAGGAAATGCAACGTAGCGGGCGAACACAGTTCGCCCCTACAGGCATTGAAGCAGCGCCCCGATGCAAGCAGCAGAACCACTCCCTCCGTCAGCTAAAGCTGACAGCTCCCTCGAGAGGGAGCCTTTTGGCCGCTGCGGCGACTGTTCGGGTTCTTCAAAGCATATGGAAGACAAGCTAAGCCTCCCTCTCGAGGGAGGTGGCAGCCGCTTGCGGCTGACGGAGGGAGTGGTTCTGCAACTTCTTCCATTTCGTCACTTATGTTTGCATCCGTAGGCATCTAAGCTACGCCATGATACAAGCAGCAAAACCACCCCCGCCACGCAAAAGAGCGCACCGCCCAGCGATGCGCTCTTTCATTCCTATTCACAGCACCAACTCGTGCTGCACGTTTCCCTCAAAGTCCTTCCAGGTGAACACGCCGTTTTCCAGCAGCATATAGCCGTGCCAGCTGCCCTCCTTGGGGATGCTCACCGAGCCGGGGTTCAGGTAGCGGTAGCTGCCGTGATCCTCCCAGGCGGGGATGTGGGTATGGCCGTGGAGCAGCACGTCCCCGTTGCGCAGGGGCGGCAGCTTGGCATTGTTGTACACATGGCCGTGGGTACAGTAGATCAGCTTCGTCCCCTCGCACAGCAGGGCGTAGTCCGCCAGCACGGGGAAGTCCAGCACCATCTGATCCACCTCGGCCTCGCAGTTGCCGCGCACGCAGAGGATGTCCTCCTTCATGGCGTTGAGCATGGCAATGACCTGCTTGGGGGCATACCCATCCGGCAGATCGTTCCGCGGGCCGTGATACAGCACGTCGCCCAGCAGCAGCAGGCGGTCGGCCGCCTCGGCCTTGTAGGCATCAAGCAGCTTTTCGCACCAGTAGGCAGAGCCGTGGATGTCCGAGGCAATGAGCCACTTCATGTCGGTCTCTCCTTACTTCAGGTTCAGCTTGGACGCCACGGGGTCGATGTCCAGGGTGGCGAAGTAGTCCTCGGGGCGCTCGGCGCGGCGGATGAGCTGGTAGGAGCCATCCTCCTTGTACAGCACCTCGGCAGAGCGCAGGCGGCCATTGTAGTTGTAGCCCATGGCATAGCCGTGGGCGCCGGTGTCGTGGATCACGATCAGGTCACCCTCGGTGATCTCCGGCAGAGCGCGGTCGATGGCAAACTTGTCGTTGTTTTCGCAGAGCGCACCGGCCACGTCGTACACATGGTCGCAGGGCAGGTGATTCTTGCCGCACACGGTGATGTGGTGATACGCGCCGTACATGGCGGGACGCATCAGGTTCACGGCGCAGGCGTCCACGCCGATGTAGTGCTTGTAGGTATCCTTGTGGTGGGTGGCATGGGTCACCAGCCAGCCTTCGGAGCCGGTCATCCAGCGACCCAGCTCGGTCTTGATGGCCACGCCGCCATTGGGGAACACGGCCTGGTAGGCCTGGCGCACGCCCTCGCCCACCTGCATGATGTCGGTCTTCTCCTGCTCGGGACGGTAGGGGATGCCCACGCCGCCGGAGAGGTTGATGAAGCTCAGCTTCAGCCCGGTCTCCTCCGCCAGATCCTTGCCGCACTTGAAGAGGATCTTGGCCAGGGTGGGATAGTAGCTGTTGTCGGTGTTGTTGCTGGAAAGGAAGGCGTGGAGGCCAAACTCCTTCGCGCCCAGCTCCTTCAGCCGCTTCAGACCTTCCTGCAGCTGGGGATAGGTGAAGCCGTACTTGGCGTCGCCGGGGTTGCCCATGATGGCGGTGCCGATCTTGAAATCTCCGCCGGGGTTATAGCGGCAGCAGATGCACTCCGGAATGCCGCCATGCTCCTTGAGGATATCGATGTGGGTAATGTCGTCCAGGTTGATGTAGGCACCCATGGCGCGGGCGTGCTCAAACTCCTGGGGCGGCATGTTGTTGGCGGAGAACATCACGTCCCGGCCAGCAAAGCCCAGGGCTTCGGAGAGGAGCAGCTCGGTCTCGCTGGAGCAGTCCACGCCGCAGCCTTCCTCCTGCAAAATGCGCAGCACGGTGGGATTGGGCAGGGCCTTCACAGCAAAATACTCCTGGAAATCCTCGCACCAGGCAAAGGCCGCCTTCAGCGCCCGCGCATTGCGGCGGATGCCCGCCTCGTCGTAAAGATGGAAGGGCGTGGGGAACTGCGCCGCCGCCCCCTGAAACACTTCGTCCGTCAGATTGAAATTCGGCATGACCGATCACTCCATCGCTTGTAAAATTCTTTTTCAATCTAACACACATAGCGGCATAATGCAAGTATTTCTCCAGTTTTTCGCAGAAGGGCATGACGGTGCATAAGTGCGGCGGGCGGGCGATCGCAGATCGCCCCTACAATGTGCAAGAAAAGTAATGCGTTGATGCAAGCGGCAGAACCACTCCTTCCGTCAGCCGCAAGCGGCTGCCACCTCCCTCGGGGAGGGAGGCTTTTGGCAGTGCATAGCCTTACAGTCCCCGCGTCGCGGAGCGCCCGTTGCGCTCCGTGACCCCAAAGGAAAACCCACCCTGTATGCTCTCACAGGATGGGTTTCGAAAGGGACGAAGTCCCTTCGCGGGATTCCCAAGGGCAGAGCCCTTGGGCGGGAGTGCAGAGGGCAGAGCCCTCTGCTTATCGCATCTCAATAAGCTCGTACTCCCGGGTGCCGAGGCCGATTTTTTCGGCGTGGGCGAGCTGGGAGCGCCAGTCGGTGGCGGGCTGGCTGTTGATGAAGTGGTCATCGCAGATGTGGGGCATTTCGTCCAGGCGGCTGCCGGGGATGGGCTGCTGCCTGAGGCAGGCGTCCACGCAGGCCTGATCCAGCGCCACGGGGTCAAAGCTGGCGAACATGCCGATGTCCGGCAGGATGGGCAGGTCGTTTTCGGCATGGCAATCGCAATAGGGGCTGATGTCGATCACCAGGCTGATGTGGAAGTGGGGGCGACCCTGCACCACGGCCTGGGCGTATTCGGCGATCTTGCGGTTCAGGATATCATTGCTCTCGTCCTCAGCGGGGCGGGTGGCATCCTTGGGGCAGGCGCCGATGCAGCGGCCGCAGCCCACGCACTTGCTGTGGTCAATGCTGGCCTTGCGGCTCTCGATGGTAATGGCCTCGTGGGCGCAGTTCTTCTGGCAGATGGCGCAGCCGATGCACGCATCCTGATCCACAAAGGGCTTGCCAGCGGAGTGCATTTCCATCTTGCCCGCGCGGGAGCCGCAGCCCATGCCGATGTTCTTCAGCGCGCCGCCAAAGCCAGCGCCCTCGTGACCCTTGAAGTGGTTCAGGCTGATGAAGATGTCCGCATCCATCACCGCGCGGCCGATCTTGGCTTCCTTCACATAGTCGCCGTTCACGGGGACATAGGCCTCGTCGGTGCCCTTGAGGCCATCGGCAATGATCACCTGGCAGCCGGTGGACATGGGGCTGAAGCCGTTCTCCATGGCGGTGTCCATGTGATCCAGGGCATTCTTGCGGCTGCCCACATAGAGGGTGTTGCAGTCGGTGAGGAAGGGATGGCCGCCCAGCTCCTTCACGAAATCCGCCACCACCTTGGAATAGTTGGGGCGCAGGAAGGCCAGGTTGCCCAATTCGCCAAAGTGGAGCTTGATGGCGGTGAACTTGCCGTCGAAGTCGATCTGATCCATGCCCGCAGTCTTGATCAGGCGGCGGAGCTTTTGCAGCAGGGTTTCGCCATGGCGGGTACGCAGGTCGCAGAAATAAACTTTCGATGCCATCGGTGGATGACCTCCAATTTTCATATGTTGAGGTCAGTTTACCACAAAAAGGTTGTGTGTGCAACGATTAGGGGGAATAAATCTTTCTGTATGGTGGTGCAGCACTAAAAAACAACTGGCAAGGAAGAAGCACCCCTTCATCCTTGCCAGTCTTTTTCATTCAACCTATTCAGAAAATACTCTTCAGCATCAGCCCGCCGCCAAAGATGGCCAGCGGGATGCCAATGATCATCCCAATGCCCGTCAGGCACAGGAGCACGCCCAGGCAGCAGATCACAAAGCCAATGCACAGGCCGATCATGGAGCCAGCCAGGCTCAGAATCAGTCCCATCAGGTCAGCGGCCACACGGAAGGGCCAGGTCAGCAGTCGCAACATCATCAATCAACCTCCATGGCTGTATGATATCACGCTGCCCCCGTCGCTTCCAGTTGGTTTCCATGAGAAGAAAATGAGAAAAACTTAATCTTTCTTCTCCCGGTAGACCACGAACTTCTGGAACAGGAACTCGGTGACGAAGTTCACCAGCATGTTGATGATCTCGATCAGCCAGTCGTGCAGACCCAGCTTTTCCAGCCAGGTGCCCCACAGGGCGGAGGCAGGGGTGAACACCAGGTAATACAGCGCCACCAGCAGCATATCCCGCTTGATATCGTTGGTGGGCTTGAAGGTGTACTTGCGGTTGAAGGTGAAATTCCAGATCACCGACAGCACCAGGGAGGGCACGTGGCTCAGCCAGTAGCTCTCCAGCCCCAGCACGTCATGCAGGATGGCGAAGCTGCCCGCCTGCACAATGCCTGCGGAAATGGAGAACAGGGTGAATTTGATGGCCTGCCAGATGTTCTTGTTCTTCATTGGTATACCTCCTATGTGTTACACCAGCCGCAGCGCGGGCTGGGCATTCAGCGTCAGGTCGGCCACCTCGCCCCGCAGCAGCCGGTAGTAGGCCGCGGAGCCGATCATGGCGGCGTTGTCGGTGCAGAGGGAGACCTTGGGCATGTACAGGGGGATGCCCGCCTTGTCGCATTCTTCCTGCATCATGCGGCGCAACAGGCGGTTGGCCGATACGCCGCCCGCCATGGCCAGGCATTTGGCGCCGGTCTCCTGGGCGGCCAGCACGGCTTTTTCCACCAGGGAGGACACCACCGCCCAGCGGAAGGAGGCCGCCATGTCCGCCTTCGGCAGCTCCTCGCCCTTCTGCTCCATTTTGTGGGCAGCGTTGAGGAAAGCAGTCTTGAGACCGGAGAAGGAATAATCGTACCGCCCATCGGGATGGGGATGGGGCAGCGTGAGGTAGTGGGGATCGCCCTCCTCGGCCAGGGCGTCGATGCGGGGGCCGCCGGGATAGGGCAGGCACAGCACGCGAGCCGCCTTGTCAAAGGCCTCGCCCGCCGCGTCGTCCATGGTCTGGCCCAGCAGGCGATACTCGCCATAGTCCGTCACCTGCACCAGATGGCTGTGGCCGCCGCTCACCACCAGGCACACAAAGGGCGGCTCCAGGTCGGGGTGGGTGAGGTAGTTTGCGGAAACATGCCCCTCGATGTGGTTCACAGGGATGAGGGGCTTGCCCAGCGCGTAGCTGAGACCCTTCATGCAGTTCACACCGGTGAGCAGCGCACCCACCAGGCCGGGGCCGTAGGTCACGGCGAAGGCGTCCACATCGGAGAGGGTCATGCCCGCTTCCTTCACAGCCTGATCCACCACCCGGTCGCAGGCCTCCACATGGGCACGGGAGGCGATCTCCGGCACCACGCCGCCATACAGGGCGTGGAGGTCGATCTGGCTGAACACCACGTTGGACACAATGGTGCGGCCATTCTCGATCACCGCAGCGGCGGTCTCATCGCAGGAGGTCTCCAGGGCCAGAATGCGCACCTTGTCTTGCTTCTTCAGGCGCGAGACGGTGTTTCGCGCCGCTTCTTCATAGGTCATCGTTTCCACCTCTTGGATAAGTGCCGGGCAGCCAGCGCAAACAGCGCCAGCGCCCCCAGCCAGGTACCGCCCAGCAGCGCGGCATAGTGGATGAAAAAGTTCAGGGGCATCAGCCGGATCAGCAGGTCGGTCTGCGGGTTCAGCTGCCACAGGTCGTTGGAAAAGGACAGGCGGTGGAACAGCACAAACAGCCCCTCAAAGTCCAGCACGCCCCACACGGCCAGCGCAACCACCGCCAGCAGCACGCCCAGCACGCCCGCCAGAAAGCCCTGCGCCACGGGTCGCCGCTGATCCCGCAGGGCATACGCGCCGCCGCCCAGCGCCAGCAAAGCCAGCACGGACATCAGCAGCACCCCGCGGCACAGGTCAAACAGCACCTTCACATCCGCCATGTGCTGCTGCTCGTAATCCCGGAAGCATTGGCGGCTCACGCCGTCGCTATCCGCAAAGGAGAACTGGAAGGTCTGCTCCCGGCCGGAGAGATAATCGGTGATCATCTCCGCCATGGCGGGATAGTGTTCCTGGGGCAGTCCGGTGGCCTCCGGCGGGGCATGGCGCTGCATGAGGGAGTGCATCAGCGGCGCAGAGCCGCCCATGCCATCCAGCAGGAAGGCCAGCACCGCCACCGCAGCGGCCAGGGAAAGCAGAATGCCGCACAAGGCGGCAAGGAGTTTGCGTGATGTCATATAGCAATTCGTTTTCTGCAAACAGGGTGTATTAGCAACTTTCCACCTCATCCGGCCTTACGGCCACCTTCCCCTCAAGGGGAAGGCTTTTGCATGGCCATACCTTGGCTTCCCCTTGAGGGGAAGCTGTCGCCGCAGCGACTGATGAGGTGGAAAGCTGCTGCATCGCTCCGTCTGCCATCACAGCAATTATTGCATCTTCAGGTAGGAAGTCACAAAGCCTTCCAGGTTGCCGTTCATCACGTCGTCGATGTTGCCGACTTCGAAGCCGGTGCGGTGGTCTTTCACCATGGTGTAGGGCTGGAAGACGTAGGAGCGGATCTGGCTGCCCCACTCGATCTTCTTCATTTCGCCCTTGATGTCGGCCATCTGCTGTTCCTTCTCGCGCTCGCGGAGTTCCAGGAGCTTGGAGCGCAGCATGCGCAAGCAGGTGGCGCGGTTTTGCACCTGGTCGCGCTCGGTCTGGCAGGCGACCACGATGCCGGTGGGGAAGTGGGTCATACGCACGGCGGAGGAGGTCTTGTTCACGTTCTGGCCGCCAGCGCCGGAGGAATGGTAGGTGTCCACGCGGACATCCTTCATGTTGATCTCGATCTCGCCCTCGTCGTCCTCCAGGATGGGGGACACGTCCAGGGAGCTGAAGGAGGTCTGGCGGCGGGCATTGGCATCGAAGGGGGAGATGCGCACCAGGCGGTGCACGCCCTTCTCGCCGCGGAGGTAGCCATAGGCATGGTCGCCGCTGACCTCAAAGGTCACGGACTTCACGCCAGCGGTATCGCCGTCCAGGTAGTCCAGCACCTTCACGGTGAAGCCCATCTTTTCGCAATAGCGGGTGTACATGCGGTAGAGCATCTGCGTCCAGTCCTGAGCCTCGGTGCCGCCAGCACCGGCGTGGAGGGAGAGAATGGCGGGGCTGTCGTCATAGTCGCCGCGCATGAGGGTCTCCAGCTCCAGGGCATCGGCGGCCTCGCGGAGGTGCTGCAGCTCTTCGCCCACCTCGTCCACCATATCCTGGTCGTTCTCCTCCTTGGCCAGATCCATCATCACCTCGATGTCATCGGCAGATGAGAGCAGCTTTTCGTAGTGCTCCACCTTGTTTTTCAGCTGACCCAGCTTCTGGTTCACCTTGGCGGAACGCTCTGCATCGTTCCAGAACTCGGGCTGATTCATTTCCTCGGTCAGCTCGTCGATCTGCTCCTTGATGTGGTCAATGTGCAGCGCATCGCCTGCGGCCAGCAGGGACTTGCGGATCACTTCGATGTCCTGGGCATACTGTTCCAGTTCCAGCATTGTAATTACCTCGTTTCTTGTATGTCAAAGTAGGATGAAAAGTGTGATCATTGACCCGTTACAAGAATCCAGTCATCGTTGTTCCAGCTTTCTTTTTTCTATCCATCAATTCCAGCCTGTAAGTTTCCACCTCATCCGGCCTAACGGCCACCTTCCCCTCAAGGGGAAGGCTTTTGCATGGCCATACGCCATGGCTTCCCCTTGAGGGGAAGCTGTCCCGAAGGGACTGATGAGGTGGAAAGCCGCTGCTTACGCCCTCTGCAAGAGGACTTTACTCCGCATTCTTCCCGCAGCACTGCTTGTACTTTTTGCCGCTGCCGCAGGGGCAGGGATCGTTGCGGCCAACGCGCTCGGCAGCCTTCACCTTGCGGGGCTGGCGGGGGCCATCACCGGCGAGGCGGGCGTCCACGGGCTTGGCGGTCTGCACACGTTCGGGGGTGCGTTCCACCTTGGCCTGATAGACCCGGCGCAGGGTGTCCTCGCGGATGAGGTTGTTCAGCTCCTCAAACATATAGCCGGCTTCGATCTGATACTCGGTGATGGGGTTCTTGCCGGAGTAGGCGCGGAAGCCGATGCCGTCGCGGAGCTGATCCATGGCGTCGATGTGATCCATCCAGCGGCGATCCACGCTGCCCAGCAGCATCACGCGCTCAAACTCGCGCATATCCACGCCGATCTCGGAAAGCAGGGTCTCGCGCTCTTCATAGAAGGCGCGGGCGTCCTCCTTCAAAAGGTCGATGAAGCCCGCCTTGTCCTCGTCGGCAATCACCATCTGCTTGTGCTTTTCAATGGTGCCGGGATGCACGCACAGCGTCTCCAGGAAGGTGGTGAGCTGCTGCCAATCCCAGTCGTCGCCGTCCTCGGTGGCGGCAAAGCGCGCCATGGCGGCGTCGATGAGCTTGGCGGACATGCCGATGATGTTCTCCCGCACGTTTTCGCCCATCAGCACCCGGCGGCGCTGGCCGTAGATCACCTCGCGGTGGCGGTTCATCACGTTGTCGTATTCCAGCACGTGCTTACGTGCCTCAAAGTTGCGGCCTTCAATGCGCTTCTGGGCAGACTCGATCTGCTTGGTGAGCATGCCCGCCTGCAGGGGTTCGTCGTCCTTCAGGCCCAGGCGATCCACGATCAGGCCGATACGCTCGGAGCCAAACAGGCGCATGAGGTCATCTTCCAGGGAAATGAAGAACTGGGTGGAACCAGGGTCGCCCTGGCGGCCTGCGCGGCCACGGAGCTGGTTATCAATGCGGCGGGACTCGTGGCGCTCGGTGCCGATGATGTGCAATCCGCCGGTGGCCAGCACACGCTCATGCTCGGCGTCGGTCTGCTTTTTGAAGGCGGCATGCAGCGCCTGATACTTCTCGCGGGCGGCCAGCACGTCCTCGGTCACGTTCTCGTTGTGACCCACGGCGGCCTCGATCAGCTCATCATCGATACCCTCCTGGCGCATGGCGCGGCGGGCGAGGAATTCCGGGTTGCCGCCCAGCAGGATGTCCGTGCCGCGGCCAGCCATGTTGGTGGCGATGGTCACCGCGCCGTAATGACCGGCCTGGGCAACGATCTCCGCCTCCTTGGCGTGGTTCTTGGCGTTCAGCACCTCATGGGGGATGTTGCGGCGGCGCAGCAGGGCGGAGAGCATTTCGCTGGTCTCCACCGTCACAGTACCCACCAGCACAGGCTGACCCTTGGCGTGATGTTCCTCAATGGAGGCCAGCACCGCGGCGAACTTGGCGTTCACATTCTTGTACACCATGTCGTCCAGATCCTGGCGGATGTTGGGCTTGTTGGTGGGGATCTCCACCACGTCCAGGGAGTAAATGCCCTGGAACTCGGCTTCCTCCGTCTTGGCGGTACCCGTCATGCCGGAGAGCTTGGAGTACATGCGGAAATAGTTCTGGAAGGTGATGGTGGCCAGGGTCTTGCTTTCCCGCTCCACCTTCACGTGTTCCTTGGCCTCAATGGCCTGGTGCAGACCCTCGGAGTAGCGGCGACCCACCATCAGGCGGCCGGTGAACTCGTCCACGATCACCACCTGGCCATTTTGAACCACATAGTCCACGTCCCGCTTCATGGTCACGTGGGCGCGCAGGGCGCAGTGGATGTGGTGGTTCAGCTCAGCGTGCTCCGGGTCGTTCAGGTTGTCGATGGCGAAGGAGCGCTCCACCTTCTGGGCGCCCTCGTCGGTGAGCACGACGGCCTTCTTCTTTTCGTCATAAGTATAATGCTCGTCCCGCTTCATGGTGCGGACGACCTGATCGGCCTTCTCGTAGAGCACGGTGCTCTTCTCGCCCTGGCCGGAGATGATCAGGGGCGTGCGGGCCTCGTCGATCAGAATGGAGTCCACCTCGTCCACAATGGCGAAGTGGTGGCCGCGCTGCACCAGATCCTTCTGGCGGATCACCATGTTGTCGCGCAGGTAGTCGAAGCCCAGCTCGTTGTTGGTGCCGTAGGTGATGTCGCAGGCGTAGGCCTTGCGGCGCTCATCATTGTCCATGTCGTGGACGATCAAGCCCACGCTCAGCCCCAGGAAGCGGTGCACCTTGCCCATCCATTCGCTGTCGCGGCGAGCCAGATAGTCGTTCACCGTCACCACATGGACGCCCTTGCCGGAAAGCGCATTCAGATACGCCGGCAGGGTGGCCACCAGGGTCTTGCCTTCACCGGTCTTCATTTCGGCAATGCGACCCTGATGCAGCACAATGCCGCCCAGCACCTGCACCCGGTAGGGGCGCATGCCCAGCACGCGGGCAGCCGCCTCACGGGCAGTGGCAAAGGCCTCGGGCAGAATATCGTCCTCGGTCTCGCCCTTGCCCAGCCGGGCACGGAATTCCTCGGTCTTGCTCCGCAGCTGCTCATCCGTCAGCTTGCGATAATCATCCTGCAGCGCCTCCACAGCGTCCACAGTCTTCTGTAGCTTTTTGAGCTGCGCCTCATTCCCGCCGCCCATCAGCTTCTTCAAAAATTCAAGCATAATAGTCTCCTAACCCGCCCGTGTCTATACGAACGCATTATACAGTATACCATGTTTCTCCCTTGCAATGCAAGCCCCAGAGGAGGCTCTGCCTCCTCTGGACTCCACCGCTCAAGGGGCTTTGCCCCTTGAGAATCCCCACGAAGGGTCTTCGACCCTTTCGAAACCCATGCGGGGGTAGCGTTTTGTACGCATATAAGCAGGGGTCACGGCGCATAACGGATGCGCCGCGACGCGGGGGAAGCAGCGTTCCACCTCATCCGGCCTTCGGCCACCTTCCCCTCAAGGGGAAGGCTTATGCATGGCCACACCTTG
>JAFTPN010000005.1 GCA_017463245.1 Clostridia bacterium | reverse complement strand
GGCGCACCAGTCAGCCAGGGCGGCGGTGTCCACATCGGTGAGGGCGTCGGTGATGAGCAGCACGTCCGGCTCGCTGATGAAGCGCCACTTGTGCAGCGTGGAGGGGATCACCCCCCGGCCGAACAGGCGGCACTCCTTCAGGTCGATGCGGGCGCTTTTCTCATAGCGGACGATGATGCGCACGCTGCCGGTGATGGGCGTTTTGCTGCTCAGCACAAATTCTGTTCCGGGGGTGGTGATGCTGGCAGCGGTCTCCCACTTGTTCTTGGCGCCCTGCACCTGAATCTCAGCGGAGTCCGGCAGGGAGTTCACCCGCAGGAAAACCTGATACAGCGGCGTTTCCTGGGGAATTTCGGCGGTGAAAATAAAGCTCTTGGAGGAGCGGGGGTCATAGCCGGTGGTGTCGCTGTTGTCCCGCAGGGCAGCCTGATCCAGCTCGGTGCGGTTGTCCTTGAGGATCACATCCAGCTCTTGGGCGGCCACGCGATCCTCCAGCGCCGCCAGGCCGGAAACAGGCAGGAACAGCAAACTCAGCAGCAGGCAAAGAAAACGTTTCATGGGTCAGGCCTCCAGCATTATTGGGGGTTATCGGTGCGCAGGGTGGCGAAGTAGATAATGTCGCTCACGGGGCGGTTTTTGGTTTCGGGCGAATTGATGCGCTGGCCGTTGAAATAGATGGTGGAGGAATGCCCGCCGTCCATGTTGTAGGCGTGCTTCACGTTCAGGCCGGAAAGCAGCTCGGTAAACTCGGGAATGGAAAGCCCGGCTTTCTTATCCTGCTCCGGCCCCTCGGTGTACACGATGAGGTAGCTCAGGGTGTCCAGCTGGCACAGCGCCATGCGCTGGGCGGGGGTGGGATAGCCGCAGGAGGTCTTTTTGCGGTAGTCATACTCCTGCACCACGCCGTCGATGATCAGCGCCGGGCCAAAGGAGAAGATCTCCCTGGGGGTGCCGGTGTAGGCCTCGTAATTGGCCTGGGTCACGGGGATGATGAACTCAAAGTCGCCCTTGTCGTTGATGATGAGCATATCACGGCCATAGGACTTCTTGGAGGTGTTGTAGCGCAGCATTTTGCCGCTGCGCATGATGACGCCGTTGGAATGGTAGGAAAAATAGTCGCCGTTGATGGCCAGCACGGCGTGGTTTTCCTCCGCCATCTGGGGAACGGTGAGCAGCTTTTTGGAGGGATAGGGCGCAGCCAGCGCCGTGCGGAACTGGCTGGGATCGGTGAGCTTCACATACACATAGGTGATCTTGGTATCATAAGCCTCGCCGGACTCGATGCGGATGGACATGGTGCCATCGTCGTAGGTCAGGCCATCCTCGCCATAGGCGTCGGCCACGGGGCCGTAGGGGGCAGGGCCGCCCAGGGGCAGGGTGCCCTCGGCCAGGGTGAAGGTGGGCAGAAGCAGCATGCACAAAAGTGCCAGAATGCGTTTCATGTCGGTTCTCTCCGATCGAAATAAAATAGCAGCATATATTATACTCTTTTGGCAGATGATTGACAAGTACGGCGCTTGTTACAAGTCCATGAAAAAACTGGTTTTCTTTCGTCGGCAGATGTGGTATAATGAGCCAATATTGGAGGTGGAAGCATGGCGAAGGAAAAGACCCTGTTTGCCTGCACGGCCTGCGGGTATGAAACGTCCCGGTGGATCGGCAAATGTCCGGGCTGCGGTGCGTGGAACACCCTGGAGGAGACCGTGGCGGCAGCCGCTGCCCCGGTGAAGGCAGCCAAGCAGCGCCCCGGCACGGGCGCGGTGGCCATGCTTTTGAAGGATATCCCCGAGGATGTGACCCTGCGCATTTCCACCGGCATCAGCGAGCTTGACCGCGTGCTGGGCGGCGGCATTGTGGAGGGCGGGCTGATGCTCATCGGCGGCGACCCGGGCATTGGCAAATCCACGCTGCTGCTGCAGGTGTGCGCCAATCTGTGCAAAACGGGCAAGCGGGTGCTGTATGTCAGCGGCGAGGAATCCGCCAAGCAGCTGAAGCTGCGTGCCAAGCGCCTGAAAATCGACGTGCCGAACCTCTATGTGCTGGCGGAAAATTCCCTGGACGGCGTGGAGGAAAAGCTGCGGGAGATCCAGCCCGATGTGGCGGTGGTGGACTCTATCCAGACCATGTACCGTCCGGAAATGGCCTCCGCCCCCGGCAGCGTGAGTCAAATTCGCGAAAGCACCAGCCTGCTCATGCGCCTGGCCAAGGAAAGCGGCACCGCCATTTTCCTGGTGGGTCACGTGACCAAGGAGGGCGCCATTGCCGGCCCACGGATGCTGGAGCATATGGTGGACGTGGTGCTGTATTTCGAGGGCGACCGCCAGCAGGAGTATCGCCTGCTGCGGGCGGTGAAGAACCGCTTCGGCTCGGTGAACGAGCTGGGTGTGTTCCAGATGACCGAAAAGGGTATGCAGGTGGTGCAGAACCCCAGCGAGCAGCTGCTGAGCCACCGGGCCAAGGGAGCCAGCGGCTCCGTGGTGTTCTGCGGGCTGGAAGGCTCCCGGCCGCTGCTGTGCGATGTGCAGGCCTTGACCTCCCAGAGCTACTTCGGCACGCCCCGGCGCACCGTGGGCGGCGCGGATACCGGGCGCGTGGCGCTGCTCCTGGCGGTGCTGGAAAAGCGTGCCGGGCAGAAGACCTATAACCAGGATGTGTACATCAATGTGGCAGGGGGCCTGGAGCTTTCCGAGCCCGCAGCCGACCTGGCGCTGTGCGTGGCGGTGGCTTCCTCCCTCAAGGACGAAAGCGTGGGCGTGGATGTGGCCGTGATGGGCGAGGTGGGTCTGGCGGGCGAGGTGCGCGCCATTCCCCAATGCGAGCGCCGCATTGCCGAGTGCCAGCGCCTGGGCTTCAACACCATTATGATCCCCAAGGAAAACATGCGGCGTCTCACCCCGCCCGAGGGCGTGAAGCTCCTGGGCGTGGACACGGTGATGCAGGCGCTGAGCGTGCTGTTTTAATGAGGAGTTGACTTTATTTGATGAAATCAAAAGTGATCCAGCAGCTTTTGCGGGGGCTGATCGCCCTGCTGGGCGCTGGACTGGGCGTAGCGGTCACGCTGGGCGCCACGCAGGTGCAGCGCCTGGTGAACCCCGGCGCCACCATGCCCCTGGGGCTGCTGGTGTTGGCCTATATCGGCACGGCGGTGGTGTTTGGCGCGATTTTCTACCTGCTCAGCCCACGGATCATCACGCTGTGCGTGGAGGGCGCTGCCGCGCTGGAGAAGCACCTGGATCGCATGAGCTTCGGCCAGGTGGTGAGCTGCACCGGCGGCCTCATCGCCGGGCTGATCATTGCGGCGCTGGTATCCCAGATCTTCACCTTTATGGGCGAGAGCATGTTCACCACGGTGCTGGCGACCATCACCTTTGTGGTGCTGGGCGTCACCGGCCTCACCATTGGCTGGAAGCGCGCCGGGGATGTGACCACCCTGCTGGAGCGGATGCCGGGGAAGCTCTCCCGCCGCCACCGCAAGAGCGACGAGGAACCCCGCCTGCGCCCCAAGCTGCTGGATACCTCCGTGCTCATCGACGGACGCATCCTGGATGTGTGTCGGGTGGGCTTTATTGAGGGAGAAATTGTGGTACCCGGCTTTATCCTCAACGAACTGATGCACATTGCCGATTCGGCGGACGCCATCAAGCGCAGCCGCGGCAAGCGTGGGCTGGACGTGCTGGAAAAGCTGAAAGCCGATGGCAAGCTGCGCCTGCGCATGGATGAAACCGACTATGACGACCTGCCCGGCGCGGACATCAAGCTTTTGCGCCTTGCCCAGGAGACCGAGGGCGTGGTGATCACCGGCGACAGCAGCCTGCAAAAGGCCGCCTCGGTGGCCGGGGTCGCCGCCTGGAACCTGAACGAGCTGGCCGCCGCCCTGCGCACCAGCGTGGTGCAGGGTGAGGAGATCACCGTGCAGATTGTGAAGGAAGGCAAGGAGCCTGGCCAGGGCGTGGCCTATATGCCCGACGGCACCATGATCGTGGTGGACGGCGGCCGCAGGCTGCTGGGCGAAGCTGCCACCGTGGTGGTGGGCAACGTGATGCAGACCAGCGCAGGCAGGATGATCTTTGCGAAGGTGAAATAAGGGGGAGAAAGTCGTATGGGTTCCTTGCTGAAATCCACTTGCAATACCCGGGCGCTTCCCACCGGCACGCTGCGCTATATCCGCAGCGATGCGCCTGTCAGCCTCACGGAGGAAGAGATCGCCTGGCTGCGGGAGAATGACATCACCACCATGGTGGATCTGCGCTCCGATGAAGAGGTGCAGCACAAGCCCTGTGCCTTGCAGGGAAAAGCGGGTTTCCGCTATGTACACCTGCCTGTGACGGGCGGTGGCGGCACACCCATTTCCCGGGAACACCTGCACCAGGTCTACCGGGGAATGCTGGACGAGCAAATGGAGCGCATTCTGGATGTCATCATGAATGCGGACACCAACGTGATGTACTTCTGTTCCGCCGGAAAGGACAGAACGGGCGTGGTCTCTGCGCTGATTCTGCGGAAGCTGGGCTTCAGCGAGGATGAGATCGTCGCGGATTATATGCTCACCAAGGATAATGTGATGGGCAGCCTTCAAGCCTATGTGGCGCTGCATCCGGAGGTGGATATGGAGATCATCGTGCCGCAGGAAGAGAATATCCGCAAATTGCTGGCGCAGCTGTAAATATGCGAAAACCCCGGAACAAACTGTTCCGGGGCTTTGCTATATTATTGATAAAAGTGAATATCCACGCCCTTCTCATGCCCGGTGATGCCGCCGGTGAGAGCGGCTTCCTCCAGCCAGGCAAGGCGGGGGTTGTCCGTGCGGATCATGGGGTGGGTGGTGCAGCTGCCGTCGGCGTTCCATGCACCGTTGTTTTCGATGAAGATGCGGGTGGGGGTGCCTGCGTCGTCCACGCCCTCCAGCATATACCGGGCGGATAAGCCGCCCTCCCGCTGGGTATCCACGCCGCCGGGGAGGATGCGCCCGTGGAAGAAATCGCAGTCACAGCTGCCCTCAAACAGCACCATGCTCACCTGGCCTTTGGGGCTTTGCACGGTGTGGGTCTGGGTGAGGATCACGTGGATGGAAAACAGCTCCTGCATGGCGCCTCCTTATCCTGCGGCGCGGATGCGCGCCACAGCTTCCTGCACGGCGGCTTCAACGGCCTCGGCCATGGTCATGGCGGGAACGCCCGCCACGGTGACCTGGCAGCGGCTCACCGGCACCAGGATCTTGTGGGCGGGGCTGCGGCCAATGGCCAGCGCCATTTCGGCGGTGATCTCCCCCAGCATGGCGTCGCACAGCACGATGCCCATGGGGCCGAGGATCAGGTCTGCCTGGGCAGCACATACGCGGATGGCGTTCTCGCCGGTAGCACCCTGATCAGCTCCTGCCCGCAGCATGGCGGAGGTGGCCAGGGCATTGGTGCCCACGGCAATGAGCTTCTGCTGGGGCAGGGCGCGCTTGAGCTGCTCGATGAGCTGCTTGCCCATGCCGCCGCCCTGGGCGTCGATGATAACGACCTTCATGCTTCCAGCGCCTCCTTTGCCAGGAGATACGCGCCCATCACGCCGCTGTTCACGCCCAGCCCCGGAGGCACGATGTAGTCCTCCAGGCCGCGATCCACCACCTCATGGCAGAGGTAGCCGGAGAGCAGCTCCACCGTTTTGCGGCGGATGATGGGGAAGAGGAACATCTGCTGCATCACGCCGCCGCCCAGGATGATCTTCTCCGGGGAGAAGCTCATGATGGCGTTGTGGCACATCTGGGCCAGGTAGGTGGTCTCCACGTCCCAGGCGGGATGCTCCGGGGGCAGCTCAGGGGCGGGGGTGTTCCACCGCTTGCCGATGGCCGGGCCAGCCGCCAGGCCTTCCAGGCAATGCTTGTGATAGGGGCAGAAGCCATCGGGGGTGGGGTCGTTTGCGGCGGGCATCATCACCTGATGGCCTACCTCCGGGTGGACAAGGCCATGCACCGGCTGCCCGGCGATGATCAATCCGCCGCCAATGCCCGTGCCAATGGTGACATACAGGCAGCTGCCCAGTCCCTTGGCAGCGCCCAGGCGGGCTTCGGCCAGGGCAGCGCCGTTCACGTCGGTATCGATCTTCACGGGGATGCCCAGCGCCTTTTCAAACTCCCGCAGGATGGGGTAATTCCGCCAGGCCAGCTTGGGGGTGGCGGTGATGCTGCCATAGGTGGGGGACGCCGGGTTCAGATCCAGGGGGCCGAAGCAGCCGATGCCCAGCGCGTCCACCGGATGGGCGCGGAAGAAATCGATCATGGCGGGCATGGTGATCTCCGGGGTCTCGGTGGGGATGGAGCAGCGCTCCAGCATGGTTCCGTTTTCGTCCAGCAGGGAAAGCACCATTTTCGTGCCGCCTGCCTCCAGGGCGCCAAATCGCATGGGATGCACCTCACTTTCAGGCCGTTGCCTGATGATTGTGGTCAATGCGCCTGCGCATCAGCCAGCGCATGGTGAACAGGATCGTCGCCCCCAGGGCATAAAGGCCAACGAGGGCAAGCAGCTGCACGGTGGTGAGCGCTTCGAAGAAGAATAGCTCGCCCAGCAGCAGCACGCCCAGCACAAAGCCGGTGAGCATGGCGGCCATCAGCCCCGCCCGCATGGGGGAGAAGGGATAGCACACCGTGGCCAGCACCATCAGCCCAATGCCCCCTGCGGACAGCGTGGCCAGCGTGGAGCATACCGCCGGACTCCAGCCCAGATGCTCCGCCGCCATGGACAGCGTAGCGCACAGCGCCACCGCCGCGGCGCCAGGGATGGCGCGGGTCAGCACGGTTTCCAGGAAGGAGCCGCGGATGCGCTCCCGGTTGGGTTCCAGCGCCAGGAAGAAGGAGGGCGTGCCGATGGTCAGCGTGCTGATAAGGGTCAGCTGAATGGGCTGGAAGGGATAAGACACGGGCAGCAGCAGGAGCAGCACGCTCAGGGCGAAGGAATACAGGGTTTTCACCAGGAACAGGGAGGCGGCGCGGGTGATGTTGTTGATCACCCGGCGGCCTTCGCCCACCACCAGGGGCAGGCAGGCGAAATCATCGGTGAGCAGGGTCAGCTGGGCGGCGTGCTTGGCGGCATCGGAACCGCCAGCCATGGCGATGGAGCAGTCCGCGGCCTTCAGGGCGGGGATGTCGTTCACGCCGTCGCCGGTCATGGCCACGCTGTGCCCGGCGGCCTTCAGGGCATTCACCAGCTGCTTTTTCTGGCTGGGGCTCACCCGGCCGAACACCGTGTAGCGCTCACAGGCCTGGGCAATATCCTCCTCGGTGGTCAGGGTGGAGGCGTCCACCCACTTGTCCCAGCCGGGCAGCTCCACCCGCTGGGCAATGGCGGACACCGTTTGCGGGTGGTCGCCGGAGATCACCTTCACCGTTACGCCCTGCTGCTGGAAGTAGCGCAGGGTCTCGGCGGCGTTGGCGCGCAGGGTATCGGAAAGAATGATCAGCCCCAGGGTGCGCGTCACGGGTGGCGCATCGGTCTCGGTAACGCAGCCCTCGGCCTCGGCCAGCACCAGCACGCGGCTGCCAGCAGCGGCCTCCAGTTCGGCCAGGCGCAGCACATCGCCGGTGTACTGGTCCCCCAGCACCATGGCGGGCGCGCCCAGGATCAGGGTCTTGCCATCGGCAAAGGAGGCGGCGGATTTCTTCCGCTGGGAAGAGAAAGGCAGCACCGCCAGCGGCTTTTCGCTGCCGGGGGTCGCCCGGTCGGCCAGGGCTTTCAGGGTGCCGGAGGTCATCTCAAAGCCGCCTAAGAAGCGGGACAGCGCAGCGGCGAAGACTTCCTCGTCCCCGTCCAGGGGGTAGAGCCTGTCCACCGCCATCTCCCCGGTGGTGATGGTGCCGGTCTTGTCCAGGCACAGCACATCGGCGCGGGCAAGGGTCTCGATGCCGTACAGCTCCTGCACCAGGGTATCGTGCCTGCCCAGCTTCACCACGCCCACGGCCATGGCCACGCTGGTGAGCAGGATCAGCCCCTCCGGGATCATGCCCAGCATGGCGGCCACCGTGGAGGGGACTGCCTGGGTGAGGGGATCGCCCGTCAGGAAGTATTGCTTGCAGAACAAAAGAATGCCCAGGGGCAGAAGAATGGCGCTGACCAGCTTGAGCAGCTTGTTCAGGTCGGTCATCAGCGCGGACTTGGGGCGCTTGATCTTCCTGGCGGCGCGGGTGAGCTGGTTGGCATAGCTGTTGTCGCCCACGCGCTGCAGCTGGGCGGTGAAGCGCCCCTCGGTGATGTAGCTGCCGGACATGAGCCAATCGTGGCGGTGCTTCATCACCGCGTTGCTCTCGCCGGTGAGCAGGGACTCGTTGGCGGCGCCGCTGCCCTCCAGCACGATGGCGTCGGCACAGACCTGGTCGCCCGCACGGAGGATCACCAGATCCCCCAGCACCAGGTCGTCGGGGGCGCATTCCTGCTCGGCGCCGTCCCGCAGCACATGAACAACGGGGGCGTTCAGCACCTGTAGCTTGCGGATGGTGTGCCGGGCGCGCAGCTCCTGGATGGTGCCGATGAGCGTGTTGGACACCACCACGCCCATGAACAGCATATTGCGGTAGCTGCCCACGAACAGCAGCGCCAGCGCCAGGCACAGGTTCAAAAGATTGAACAGGGTGAAAAGGTTCTCCCGGAGGATCGTCCACAGGGTCTTGCCGTCGTCCGCCTTGGAGGCATTGCCCAGGCCATCCTCCCGGCGGCGGTCGGCCTCCTGGGCGGAAAGCCCGCCCGCCGGGGTGGGGGTGAAGTCCTCCGGCAGTCCCTGGGGAATGGTAAGCTCGTCTTGCATATGGCCTCCCATTACACGTTCAGCTCAGGGTAGAGCTGGGTCAGGCTTTGCAGCACAGGCACCTTGGCGGTAGCCAGCACGGAATCCATCTGATGCCCGCCGGAGATCAGCCGGCAGGGGCAGCCGATGGCGGCGGCTACCTCTGCATCGTGGGTGGTATCACCGATGAACAGCGCATCGGCAGGGTTCACGCCGCTGCGAGCCAGGTAGTCCTTGGCCAATTGCACCTTGCTCACGGCGTACACATTGCCAAGCCCCAGCACCTCGTCAAAGATGCCGTCCAGCTGGGGGAACTGCTTCACCTGCGCCCGCAGCTGATCCTGCTGGGAGGCGGAGATGATCACCTGCTGGAAGCCCGCCTGGTGAAAGCGGCGCAGGGTCTCGGGCACGTTCTTTTTCAGCGGCACCTGGGGGAACGCGGCCACAAAGCCCTCGTTCCACTCCTTGGCAATGATGCGGAAATCCTCGTCCGTCACGCCCAGGTCGCGGTAATATTCAATCACGGGAAAGCGGAACAGCCGCCGGTAGTCCTCCGCTGTGGTGGGCGGATAGCCGTGCCGGGCAAAGACCTGGTTGTTGATCATCACCACGGTGTCCACATCGTCCACCAGGGTGCCGTTCCAGTCCCAGAAGATGGTCATTGGCATAAACCTCCATTCTATCCACCATGATACCCTGCTGGAAGAATGCTGTCAAGAAAAAGGGAATGAGAATATGATAAGAGAATATCTTATCAAAGATTTTCGGAGGTGCCTTATGACCGACTGGCTTTCCCGCATGGTGCCCCTTGCCGAGGCAGACGCCCCCGCCATGTATGCCCTGATGCAGGAGATGTTTGCCCACCTGCCCAGCCCTCGCTGGTACTACGGCAGCACGCTGGAAGAATTGGCAGCGCAGGCCAGGGCGGGCAACGCCGTGGGCATCTGGGAGGGAGAGCGGCTGGTGGCCATGAACATCCTTGTTCCTGCCCGCAGGGCGCACCACGGCGGCTACGCGGCGAAGCTCGGCCTCAACGACCCGGACAGCCTGAACTTTGAGGACGTGGTGGTCGCCCCGGACTACCGGCGGCAGGGCATCCAGAGCGCCTTTCTGCACCGGGCGCGCAACCTGGGCTACAAGACCATCTACGCCACGGTGGATCCGGAAAACGTGCCCAGCCTGGCTTCCTTTGAAAAGGCGGGCTATGAGCGGGTGGCGCAGATGGAGACCTATGATGGACGGCCGAGGGTGTTTGTGAGGCTGGAAGTGTAAATGAAAAGGGCTTGCCGTTATGCGGCAAGCCTTTTGCGTGTCACCAATTATTTCACATATTCCCCAAAACGCTCGATAAATTGGTCATACTCATCCCTGTCCGTGATCCACACGATCACATGGGCGTCCTTGATGCCCAGGCGGGTGTAGGCTTCCCAGCGGTTGTTGCCATCGTTGAGCTCAAAATCGCCCACGGTTTCGCCCTCGGGGATCAGGTAGTGGACGATCAGCGGCGGGATGTCCGGCTCGTGGGGGATGACCTCCATCAGCTGGCGCACATGGTTTTCCCACACCACGGGATGCACCTGGAACTTCAGGCCTTCCTCAATGGGGCCGGTGCAGCGGTGGAACAGGCTCAGGGGCATTTTGATGGGGCCAAGGAAGATGCGGTCAACGATCTTCAGCCCGTCGGAAAAGGGCTTGTTGTCGCCATCGGAGAGCAGGTAGGTATGCACCCACTCTTCCAGCATCCCCTGGCGCGACCATTCCTGCGCCGAGGACAGCGTGCCCTGATACTCCATTTTCATCGACTCCTTTCTGCAATATACGATCCTTTTGATGGATTCGCAGGAGAGATGATAGCGGTCTGCCAGCTGGTCGATGGTTTCGCCGATGGCGAACCGGGCGCGGATCTCCCGGTTGCGCTCCTGCAGCACCTGACGGTAGCCGCTGGCGCTGCCCCACTGCCGCTTCCGCTCGCGGGCAGGGACGTAGACCAGCTTGCCGGAGATGTACTTCTGCACCTGGCGCAAAAGCGGCTCCGGCAGCAGATCCCTGGCGTTCTCGTACTTCATGAGCATCTCTCCTTTCGCAGGTATTGTATCGCAGAAGGCGGGAGAAAAATAGCCCGCAAACGGATGATAGGCGTTTGTGACATAGGGGGAGGGGCGGTGGTTCTGCTGCTTGTCTCAAAGCGCATCTGTTTGCTGCACCTGTAGGGGCGATCTGTGATCGCCCGGATGCTGCATGAATGTACAGTAGGCAGGGAATGCAGCGTGGCGGGCGAACACAGTTCGCCCCTACATTTTGCACAGCCAAGTAGCGCATTGGTGAGAGTGGCGCTCAATCCCTCAGCCCCTTCGGGGCAGCTCCCTTTACACAAGGGAGCCTTATGCACTTTCCCAACAATGCACCTCAGAACGACAAATCCTTGTGCACAGAGTCACGCGAATGCGGGCGATCTGACCCAAAGCGAAACAAGACGACAGCGGCGAAATTAGTCGCCCCCGCGAGGAAGATGGTGGGTTGCACTCGTCCCGCCCAGCGTCCCCTGTGAGGAGCGGGGGTCCGGGGTCGCTGCTGCCGCATGATAACATCAGCGACCCCGGGCGGCTTTTGGTTCTTTTCGCCGAGACGAAAAGAACAACGCTGCACATAAGCACAGTTGCTAAGAAAAGCAACGCATTGATTAAAGCAGCAGAACCACTCCTTCCGTCAGCCGCAAGCGGCTGCCACCTCCCTCGAGAGGGAGGCTTTTGGTGCCCGCCCTGTAGCGTGGCGGGTGAACACACCTCGCCCCTACAGACGCACAGCCAAGCTGCTTTGTGAAGCAAGGCACAAAAAAAGGCGGCCGGAGCCGCCTTGTGATGTTCTTAGGCAAAGAACAGCTTGCTGAGGGTCATGGGATCGATGTACTCGCCGTCCTTGTACACGCGCATGTTGCCGGAGGCGATCTCGTCGATGAGCATCACCTTGCCATCGGCATCGTAGCCGTACTCAAACTTGATGTCGTAGAGGACGAGACCCTTTTCCTTCAGGTCGTCAGCCACGATCTGGGTGATCTTCTGGGTCATGTCCTTGATGGTGTCGTACTGCTCCTCGGTCATCACGCCCAGGGCGGCCAGGGCATCCTTGGTCACCAGGGGATCGCCCTTCTCGTCGTCCTTGAAGGTCATTTCCACATAGGCGGGCAGGTCGGCGCCGGACTCGATATAAGCGCCGTAGCGGCGGATGAAGCTGCCCACGGCCTTGTGGCGGCAGATGACCTCCAGGCCGTGACCGAAGGGCTTGGCCTTCAGCACTTCCATGGTGGTGTTGGCAAGGTCGGCATTCACATAATGGGTGTAGATGCCGGCGGCGTTGATCTTCTCAAAGAAATAGATGGACATACGCAGGTTCACATCGCCCACGCCCTCGATGGTCAGGCCCACGGAGTTCTCGCCGGGATCGAACACGCCGTCTTTGCCGGTGCAGTCGTCCTTGAACTTCAAAAGGCAGTTGCCATTGTCCAGAGCATACACATTCTTGGTTTTGCCGGTATAGATCAGATTGAGATTTTCCATGGTCGAATCCTCTCCATTCTGCGTCGTTTGAAATCGTTGCAACTTAGTATACTGCTGAAAACACGAATAAACAATGGCGCAGATGTGAAAAATGTTTGCTAAATTGCACCTTATAGCAGCTTAAAGAGGCTTTTTGTGGATTCCAGCACGCCCAAATCCCGTAATTTCCCGATCTCGGCAGAAAGGGCGCTGCGCTCCACGCCCAGGTAGTCCGCCAGCGCCTGCCGGTCGAAGGGGATGGTGAATGTCCGGCTCTGGTGCAGCTTTGCCTGATCGCTGAGATAGGCCAGCAGCTTCTCCCGGGTGGTGCGCTGGGAGAGGATGGACAGCTTGCGGTGCAGGTGCAGGTTCTTTTCGGCGGTGGCGTGGAGCAGATTGCGGATGATCCTCTGGTGGTGGACGCAGGCCGCGGTGCAGGTGGTGGTGAGCCGGTGGGCGTCCAGCAGCATCACGGTGCTGCTTTCCTCGCACAGGATGCTCACGGGCAGCGCGGGCAGCTGCGCCAGGGCAAAGGCCTCGCCAAAGAGCTGCCCAGGATGCACCGCGCTGACGATGTGCCGGTCACCCCGGTAGTCCTCCTGCAGCACCTGCACCCGGCCGGAAAGCACCACGCCCATGTGCCGGGCGGCGTCTCCCTCCATGAAGAGGTATGCGCCCTTGTCCCGGGCGACGATCTGCGCATTCAGGCAGGGGAGCAGCGTGGCCAGCTCTTCTTCCGTTACGTCCCTGAACAGGGAACATTGCAGCAAAATGGATGCAAATTCTTTCACGATGACTTCTCCTTTGTTGGAAATCCAACATACTGATGCCTTGAAGTATAGTATACTGAACCTGCAAAGTCAATCCGGCCTTGCAGAAAGGATGAACAACATGATTCGCAGGATCATTCGTATTGATGAGGAAAAGTGCAATGGCTGCGGCGCCTGTGCCAAGGCCTGCCACGAGGGCGCCATCGGCATGGTGGACGGCAAGGCCAAGCTCATGCGGGAGGATTATTGCGATGGCCTGGGGGACTGCCTGCCCGCCTGCCCCACGGGAGCCATCACCTTTGAGGAGCGGGAAGCCCCTGCCTATGACGAGGCCGCTGTGCTCCGCGCCAAGGAAGCCAAGAAGGAAAAGCTGCCCTGCGGCTGCCCCGGCAGCATGGCCAAGGCCATCGTGCGGGAGGACAGCTGCCCCACCGCCGCCGCGCCTGTCCAGAGCCAGCTGCGCAACTGGCCCGTGCAGATCAAGCTTGCCCCGGTGAACGCCCCTTATTTCAACGGCGCACACCTGCTGGTGGCGGCGGACTGCACCGCCTATGCCTATGCCAATATGCACCAGGAGTTCATGCGCGGCCGGGTCACGCTGATCGGGTGCCCCAAGCTGGACGCGGTGGACTATGCTGAAAAGCTGACGGCCATCATCGGCCAGAACGAGGTGCGCAGCGTGACGGTGGTGCGCATGGAGGTTCCCTGCTGCGGCGGCATTGAGCTGGCGGTGAAGCGCGCCCTGCAGCAAAGCGGCAAATTCATCCCCTGGCGGGTGGTGACCATTTCCACCGATGGCCGTATTTTGGAAGGATAAGGCCGCCAAACGCTCCTTTTTTCAAAAAAAGTTCAATTAAAAAGCAAAAATGGGTTTGCCAAAGTGAAAAGATGCTGTATAATATTGCAGTAAAAAGACCAAACAAACTTCGGCGACTCTTTTTGCAGAAATGAGGAGTGTTTTTTATGAGCCGTATGATTGGTACTGTCTCCATGGGTGTGCGTGCGCCCATCATCCGCGAAGGCGACGACCTGGCCAAGATCGTGGTGGAATCCATTCAGGACGCCATGGCTGAGGGCAGCATCGTTCCCCGCGACCGCGACGTGGTCGCCATGACCGAGGCCATTGTGGCTCGCGCTCAGGGCAACTATGCCAGCGTGGAGAATATTGCACAGGATGTGAAGAACAAGCTGGGCGGCGAAACGGTGGGCGTGATCTTCCCCATCCTGAGCCGCAACCGCTTTGCTATTTGCCTGCGTGGCATCGCCAAGGGCTGCAAGAAGATCGTGCTGATGCTGTCCTACCCCTCCGACGAAGTGGGCAACCACCTCATCGACTGGGATCTGATGGACAAGCACAACGTGGATCCCTACCGCGATGTGCTGAGCGAGGAACAGTATCGCACCATGTTCGGCTACATCAAGCATCCCTTCACCGGCGTTGACTATGTGGAATATTATTCCGAGCTGATCCGCAGCTGCGGCGCAGAGGTGGAGATCGTTTTCGCCAACGACTGCCGCGCCATTCTGAACTACACCAAGAATGTGATCAACTGCGACATCCACACCCGCGAGCGCACCAAGCGCCTGCTGAAGGCCGCCGGTGCTGAGCGCGTTTTCGGCCTGGACGAGATCATGACCGAGTCCATCAACGGCAGCGGCTACAACGCCCGCTACGGCCTGCTGGGCTCCAACAAGTCCACCGAGGATACCGTGAAGCTCTTCCCCCGGGAGTGCCAGGATCTGGTGGAGGACATCCAGGAGCGCCTGCTTGACATCACCGGCAAGCACATCGAAGTGATGGTCTACGGCGACGGCGCTTTCAAGGATCCCGTGGGCAAGATCTGGGAGCTGGCTGATCCGGTGGTTTCCCCCGCCTACACCGCCGGCCTGGAGGGCACCCCCAACGAGCTGAAGCTGAAGTACCTGGCCGACAACGACTTTGCCGGCCTCTCCGGCGAAGCCCTGCGGAACGCTATCAAGGGCGCCATCCAGCAGAAGGACGGCTCCAGCCTGGTAGGCCAGATGGCCGCCCAGGGCACCACCCCCCGTCGCCTCACCGACCTGATCGGCTCCCTGTGCGACCTGACCTCCGGCTCCGGCGACAAGGGCACCCCCATCGTGTACATCCAGGGCTATTTCGACAACTACACCAACGAGTAACATCCAAGCAGGCTGGCGATGGCTGGCCTGCTTTTTCCATGCCTGCATTGACAAATACAGCGGGACTGTGCTATCTTGAAGCAAATATCTGGAAGTTCTGCCGCACCATGGCAGAAGAAGGGGTAAAGCATGATCAAAAGGATCCTGTGCCTGTGGGCAATATTGCTGCTGGTGTGTTCCACCTGCCTGGCCGAGGGGGAGTTCCCTCAGCTGAATGCGGAGGGCTATCTGGACGAGGGTGAATTCGTTTACGCCAACGAGGAAGAAGGCGTGTGGCGCTATGCCAGCCAGGATCTGAAGATCGAGATCATCCGCCGCTCGGAGGAAGAGCCCATCAAAGTCCGCTGGTACGAGGCGGAGGTGTGGAGCCGCAATGATGAGGTGTGGCGCCTGTTCACCAACGAAGAGGGCAAGCACATGAGCACCAACTCCTGGCCGTACATCGTTGCGCAGAAGAACCAGGCAGTGCTGGCCATCAGCACGGACTTTGCCCAGTACCGCTATCCCAAGCGGGATACCTCCGTGGGCATCATCATCCGCAATGGCAAGGTTTTCTCCAAAAAGACCCGCAAGTCCACCTACAAGGGCTTCCCCAACCTGGACGTGCTGGCGCTGTATCCCGATGGCCGGATGGAGGTCTACGACTCCGACGAAAAGACCGCCGATGAATACCTAGCCATGGGCGTGACCACCACCCTGGCCTTTGGCCCCTACCTGATCCGCGACGGGGTGATCAACACCGAAGGCCTGGCGCACCTGAGCAAGAGCCGCAACCCCCGCGCCGCCATCGGCATGGTGGAGCCCGGCCACACCTTCGCCATGATGCTGGAAGGCCGCTGCAAGGAAAGCAAGGGCGGCACGGTGGACTTCCTGGCCGAAAAGATGCTGGCCCGCGGCTGCACCACCGCCTTCAACCTGGACGGCGGCGAAACCGCCTGCATCCTCTTTATGGGCGAGCAGCTGAACATTGTGGGCGGCGCCAACAACAAGGCCGGCAACGCCCGCCGCACCACCGAGCTGCTGGGCATTGGCGTAAGCGAGCAGGTGCCGAAGTACGAATAAGCGAGGGAAAAGAAACGCCCCTCTCTCCGGGATGGAGGGAGGGGCGCTGCATTCAGGCAAAAACAAAACCCTTGCATTTCTGCAAGGGTCATGGAGCTGATGACCGGATTTGAACCGGTGACCTCATCCTTACCAATGCCATGGTAGGATTGCTATACAGCCCTCTATGCGCATAGAAGCAGGTTAATTCACCATATTCCCCAGAAAGAATGAATTTATCTGCACTGTGGGTCAACGTTAGTCCAATGATGTCGTATACACCTGATTAGCAGGGGTGTAGCAGAGAACGCTGCATTAGCGCGTGATGATTAGCACAGGATATACTTTGAGGCAAATGAATAGAGTTCCCGAAGGCGTTCAGAAATGAGCGCCTTTTCTCTATACTCTTGTAATTGCCTTGATAGAAGATATGATCTGCTGGCAGCACGGAAGATCACAGGATCAATAACGCAGTGCTCATGGAGAATACTACGAATGTAGCGCCGATGGCTCAGTGCTTTCGACATTTTTTCATAATGACCATTTCATGAAACGGAGGATTCACCGTGGCTGTTTTTCGCGTAGAGAAGAATCGGAATTACACGGTCATGAGCAATGTTCATCTCAAGGACAGGGGAATATCCCTCAAGGCCAAGGGCTTGCTGTCCGTTATTCTGTCCCTGCCGGAGGATTGGAATTACACGACGCGCGGACTGGCTGCCATCTGCAAGGAAGGCGTGGACAGCATCGGCGCAGCCCTGCGCGAGCTGGAAAGCGCCGGGTATCTCGCCCGTCACCGCCTGCGCGACAGGAGCGGGCGCATCTCGGACACGGAGTATGTCGTCTATGAGAGCCCACACAAGGAAACGGAAGCGGATTTGCCGGATAAGGTTTCGCAGGGCACGGACGAACCGGATACGGCTTCACCATGTACGGAAAACCCGTATATGGTTTCCCCGGATACGGTAACGTCGCGAACGGATGCGCCGTATACGGAAAAGCCTGCGCAATTAAATACTCAGGTATCCAATACGTATGAATTAAATACCCAAAAATCAAATCCTGATCCAATCATGATCCAAAAACAAAGGGCACAGCAAGCCGATACGGGCATGAGCGATATGGATCAGATGGATGCACGGGAGTACCGGAGAACACTTGCTGAGGTCAAGGAGCAAATCGAATACGATGCGCTGGACACGCCGCACGACCATGAACGTCTGGATGAGATCGTGGAGATCATGACGGAAACGCTGTGCAGCCGCAAGCCGTATATCAAGGTCGCAGGGGAGAATTACCCCGCTGAGGTGGTCAAGAGCCGATTCAAAAAGCTGAGCTATCATCACATCGAGTACGTCTTCCTGAGCCTGGACAAGAAGCACACGGAGGTGCGAAATATCCGGCAGTACCTGATGACGACGCTTTATCATGCACCAACGACGATGAGCAATTACTACGATGCGGAGGTACGAAGCGCAGGGATTCTGTAATTTCATACGGATAACTTGGCGGCGGACATCTCGCTGAAGATTGGAATAGGTGATGATGCTCAGTAAGGTTTGTAAACAACTGATGACTGCATATACTAAGAGGATATGATGGATAGGAATCAAAAAACAATGCTGATTTGACTGACGAAGAAACCTTGCTGGCTACGAATGCTGCGTTTATTGGAACGGTATGTTAAAGGATTAGTGTAAGAACGGGTAATCTAATTCCACAATAGGCAATAAATTGTTTGAATTAGCAGGAAAGGAGGGTGGCGTAAGAGAAGTAATACAAAACTATCACTTAAGAAAGAGTTGACTTGCCATGCCAGAAAAGATCATGCATTACGCAAACTTCAATGTTACATTCGGCCCGAATGATGAGCCGATGCTTACTCATTTTGCTGACATTGTGTTTCCGGCTTTCCTTGAAAAAGACTTTCGAAGAGTTAACTCTGGAGGCATGGCTTCCTTTTATGTAAGTGATGTTGAAATAAAGGAAATCAACGATGAGTATGTATTAGTGGGAAATTATATTAAGGATACGCAATATAACGTTCTTACTACGATTCAGGATGGTAAGCTGGTTGACTCTCCCCAAAAGGTCCCTACAGCACCTTATTCGAGATTTATTATATTTTTGAAGAACCACAAAATGATTCTCATTAGAAACGAAGGTAAGAGTCCGGATGTAAGAAGTTTTCAGGTGACAGTCAACAAGATGCTTCATCACTATGTTCGACAGCATAACCTTAAAGAGGAAAACAAAAATCAACGGCTTCCGTATGCGTTTGTGAATATCGTAGATATCCCTCTTCCAAATGATATTGAGGAGGTCCTAAAAACGATTAAGCAAGTCAAGAAGCTCCGAATGAAGTTCTTTCCTCTAAATAATGACATAAATCCAGAGCTTATTGCGCGGGGCATTGATGAGCAAATGAAGAAGACGAAAAGTAAACATGCTTTACTTGAGTTTACTTCACCAGAGTCAAAAAAGGAAATTCAAGGATTGTTGAATAGTTCTTCGGGATTGGCGACAGTAACGATGGATGTAATCGACTCTCATGGAAATAAGACAAGGATAAAAGAGGAATCTTTTGTGTCGCAGAAGCAAGTGCCACTATCTCAAAATATTGAACCCGCGAATGACGCTTACTTCATTGAGCAAGCTATGAGTGATCCGGTTGTAAAGCAAACCAGCGATGAAAACAGGGCACTATATGAACGATTCAAACCAAGCATTAAAAAAATAATTGACAGTATAAGGATGATGGGGTGTGAATGAGAGTTTCAAAAAGATAATTGACGAATACAAAACTGTACCACCTGCAAAAAAACTTCTTATCAATGCTTTGAAGGAAATAAAACCTGACAAGAAGAACTGGGGGGGGAGTTTGGGTTTATTCTGGAATACTTGCACTTGTTCTTTCAATTGGCATTGGCTTTCATGAAGAAACAGTAGAAGTATTTCGAAATGTCATCGAAATTTTCCTTACTATTCAGATCGCTGTATTTGGAGTGCTTTTTACAGTGTACTCTATCTTATTGTCATTCCTAAATAACGATTTCATGAAGCTACTTGCGAATTCTCCTGAATCTGACGGCAAAAGCCAACTAAGAGTATGTACAGAATACTTCGAGAGCGTTTTATTTCTGTATTTCATGAGTATTTTGCTTTCTTTATCGATACTGATTGCTATGAAGTGTATCCCTGATGATTATCGGCTTACTGAAAACTTCGTCTTTGACTGTGTACTGGCTTCTATATTGATATGCGTATTTCTAGTGTTCAGCTTACGAGTGTTGTGCGAGATTAAGAGTACAATATACAATACAATTATTCTGTTTAGAACTAATGTTGCCTGTCGTTTTGTGTATTTCACAGATGAGGATGAGAATGCAGAAAAGGAAGAAGAATTAAGGCAAAAGGAACTGATCTTGATCGATTATGCTCTTAAGAAAATCGTGAATGATCAGAATGGGAACAATACCGGCGATTGAAGATAAGGCTTTGTGATAAGAAAGCTGACTATTCGTAAGAATAGTTGGCTTTTTCTGTTTCATGGAAGATGTGAATTATATAGGAGAGTTTTGATTGATTATAGAAAAAACAAAGAGTGCCGTGGACGGTAACGTCAAGGTAGAAGCAGAATCATGGCAGGCGCTGGCCGACGCCATTATCATTCAGGCAGTCAAGGATTATCGAAACCGCGCCCGGATGATGAAACGAATCCGTGGACGCCTCAAAAGGAATAAGGAAATGACTCCATCTGAATTGGCTTGTCAGGCGCAGCGCTTGCAGCAATATAAAGAGAAACAGGATGCTGCCGGCAATTTCTTCTTTTCCAGATGGTTTTCGGTTCTGTCGGATTTGGATGGATACGATCTGCTGGACAGACTGCAAAAGGAGGTGATGTAATGCCGGTTGATACGCTTTTTGAAAAGCTGCGGTTTGCAGAACGCCGCCTGACTGCAGCGGAAGAGCGGGTATCCTTCTGCCGGGCAGCAGCGGCAAAAGCCTCGGCAGTGCTGGGCGGTGAATGTGTTTCAAGATCGCGCGACGTTACCGCCAACGAGAACGCTGTTATCCGCCTGATGGAAGCTGAGCAGGAGTATGCCGAAGCGGAACAGCAGTACAGTGACTTGCGCAGTCAGGTTTGTTCTCTTCTTCAAAGGATTGATGATCCCATGAACGCCGATATTTTGAAGCTGCGGTATGTGGAGCATAAGCGGATGCCAGCCATTGCGAAGGAGCTTCATCTCAGTCGATCCAGTATCTATAGTCGGCATGAAATAGCATTGTCAGAGCTAAAAGGCATACTTCAAACGCAGTCCGCTTGAAAAGTTCGGACAACTCTGGACAGTTTTGGACAATTCTGGACAGAACTGGACAAAAAGCTGTGCTATAATGATAGCGTGAAAGATGGAGTTGAGGACATCGTCAGAGCAGTCTGGCGGTGTTTTTTCTTACTCAAATGATCGGAGGGATAAGATGAATGCATCGATTATCGGGTTAGTCAATCAAAAGGGAGGCACAGGTAAGACCACCACTTGCGTGAATCTCGGCATTGACCTTGTCCGTGAAGGAAAGAAGGTGCTCATTGCTGATTGTGATCCCCAAGGCAGTGCAACCATCAGTCTGGGACATCCTCAGCCGGATGCCCTGCCAGTAACGCTGACCGATCTCATGGGCAAGGTACTCAATGATGTGCCACTTTCTCCCGGGGAAGGTATTCTTCACCATGAGGAAGGCGTGGATATTCTTCCTGCGAACATTACTCTGGCCGGCATGGAAGTGTCCCTCGTCAACGCCATGAGCCGGGAGACTACACTCAAGCAGATGCTTGCCAATTACAGCAAGGAATATGATCACATTCTGCTGGATTGTAGCCCGTCTCTTGGAATGATGACGATCAACGCCCTGGCTGCCGCCGACCGTATCATCATTCCCGTGCAGGCTCAGTATCTTTCGGCGAAAGGCGTTGAGCAGCTTTTGGCTACCGTTGCCCGCGTAAAGCGAAACATCAACCACAAGCTGCGCATTGATGGTGTTCTGCTGACCATGGTGGATAGCCGTACAAACAACAGTCGCGAGATTGCTTCTCTGCTTCGCAGCACCTATGGTTCCAGAATCAAGGTGTTCGATACGGAGATCCCCCGTTCAGTGCGCGCAGCGGAAATCAGCGCCGAAGGAAAAAGCATCTTCGCACATGATCCCGCGGGTAAGGTGGCTCAAGCATATCATGCACTGACAAAGGAGGTGTTGCAGCTTGAAAAGCAGCGGCAGAAACATCAGTCTGACCTCATACGATGATCTCTTTTCCACGGAGGAGACACGGCAGGCGGATGCGCGGGAGCAGATTCAGCACATTTCGCTTTCTGAGCTGCACCCATTCAAAGACCATCCGTTTCGCGTTATAGATGATGACCGCATGATGGAAACCGTGGAAAGCGTCAAGGAGTATGGGGTGCTGGTGCCAGCCATTGCACGGCCACTGGAGGATGGCGGGTATGAGATTGTCGCCGGACACCGGCGAAAACGTGCCTGTGAACTGGCAGGTCTGGACACTATGCCGGTCATCGTCCGCGATCTCGATGATGATGAATCGGTAATCATTATGGTGGACAGTAATCTCCAGCGCGAGAATATCCTGCCGAGTGAACGGGCAAAGGCATATCAGATGAAGCTGGAGGCCATCAAGCATCAGGGAGAACGGAGAGACTTAACTTGTGCCCAAGTTGGGCACAAGTCGGATGGGCAAAAAGCGCGGGATATCGTTGCTGAAGAAGCAGGTGAAAGCAAATCGCAAATTCAGCGCTTTATTCGCCTCAACAACCTCGAACAGCCATTGCGTGATAAGGTGGATAGCGGCGAGTTAGCTTTTACACCTGCCGTTGAGCTTTCCTATTTGAAGCCTGAAGAGCAGCAGTGGTTGCAAAACGCGCTTGAAGTCACACAGCAGACTCCCTCGCTTTCGCAGGCACAACGAATTAAAAAGGAAAGCAAAGAAGGAACGCTGTCTGAGCAGGGCGTGATGGAGATCATGTCGGAGGAAAAGAAACCTCTTTATAATTCGGTCACGCTCAGCCATGACACGCTGAAAAAGTATTTTCCCAAATCCTATACGGCGAAGCAGATGGAAAAGGTCATTATTAAGCTGCTGGATAACTGGCTGAGAAGCCGCCAGAGAGCACAAGAACGATGAGCACACCTGATGAAATGCGGGTGTGCTTTTTGATTGGAGTGATTGATTGCAGAAACATCAAATAGCCCTTTCTTCCATATTGCTGCTCGCCATGTTCCTATGCGGTGCAGCCGCGTTTGTGCTTCCGCTTGCCTCGGAACTGGCTGCGTACCGAGCGGATGAGAATGTGTATGCGGAGATTGCAGAGATGAGCTTCAATGCTCCATCCCCCAGCCCTATCCCGATCATTCCGCTTCCCGCTCCAACCGGCAGCATCGAGAACGACGCAGAAACCGCGCCGTTGCCGGGAACCGAGTCGTATCCTCTGGCGGGCATGGCAACCGATGCTTGGACATCATCCTCCCCATCACCCAATGCACCGAATCCCCAGCAGACCGCTTCTCCCTCCCCGGATGCTCAGGCTGTCTTTGACTCCGGCATTGATTTGGAGGCATGTCTGGCCCAAAACAAGGACTTCGTTGCCTGGCTTTCGATTCCCGGCACCGTGATCAGCTACCCCGTCGTTCGTTCGGATAATTCCGCGTATTACCTGAGCCACCTGTTTAGCGGGAAGAAAAGCAAGCTGGGATGCCTGTTTTCGCTGAAAAGCTCGGACTATCAGCAGCCCAGCCAGAACATCGCCATCTATGGCCACCATCTGAGCCATAGTGACGCGATGTTCAGTACGCTCATTGATTATAAACAGGAAGCGTATTACGCGGAGCATAGCGTCATTACGCTGGACAGTATCCACGGCAGGCGCAGCTACCGCATCTTTGCCGTGCTGAACATGAAGGTCAGCGATTGGGACCCGGCTGCTGCGTCATTTGGCAGCGGCAAGGCGTTTCTTCAGTTCGTGAACCGTGCCAAACGGAAGGCACTGTACAGTACGGATGTTGAGGTGAAAGAAGATGACCACATTCTGACGCTGATTACCTGCGACCGCAGCTATGGCGGAGCCAGCGGACGGCTGATTGTCATGGCAGTCCAAGAGTAGAAATTGAAAAGGAGAAATACATGCAGTTGAGACGAAAAATCAAACGGCTTGCAGCGCTTGTGCTGGCGATGAACATGGCACTCGGCTGTATGCCTGTGGGTGCATGGGCGGAAGCCACAACGCCCACCGATCTTCCCCCGATCATCGCCACGGATGGCGAGGCGATGCCGGAGCCAACGCTCCCTTCCGATGAACAGGAGATCGAGAAAGAAGATGATGCACCTGCCCTGGAGGAATCGGAAGCACCCGATGAATCCGATGGTGACAGCAAACCCGCTTTGGATGACTCTGCTTCCGAGCAGGAAGAATCCGTAGAAAACAATACTGATGAATTGCCTGCCGATGAACCGCAGAGTGATGAAGAACAAGAAGTGCCTCCTGATGAGCCGGTCGCTGAGGAGGGGCCGGTTGAGGCCGATGAAGAGGAACAGATTCCCGACGAGGAGACCGTACCCGACGACAGGCTCCCGATTCAGGCGGCGCTTGACGAACACGGTCATGTCTACGTTGCCACCGTCCACAAGGCCAGCGTGTACAGCGACGCCGCAATGACAGAAGAATCGCTGGTTTACACCACGACGGAGGATGTCTTTCTCGTCCTGGCAACCGAGTTTGCCGCTCCCGCATCGGTGAAGGTGTGGTTTCTGAGCGAAACAGGCGAAGTCATCTGTGGCTATGCCCGTGCGGATGATCTGGACAGCAGCTATCTGCTGGATGAGGATATTCCGCAGATCAGTTTCTTCCCCGCAGGCGAGGGCATGACGGACATCGGCCTGATGCCCCTGTTCATCGTCAGCGGCGTACAGCCGACACAGGACGCAGATACTGCTCCTGCGGAAACGCAGGAGGGCCCTGTGTCCGACGAACAGCAGCCTGATGCGAAAACGCTGGATGACGCTGTCGGGCTTCAGCCCGAACCGGGTGAACTTGGTGATGCAGCCGAACAGCTTCCTGTTACGGACATGGAAGAAATCCTGTCTCCCGAAGAAGCCCCCGATGCGCTAGTGCTTGCCGCGCCCGGCGATTATGTCAGCGTTACGACCGATACGCGCGTCCTGGAGTACGTCAACGAATACGCCATCGAGGATGATTACTGTGACGGGTACCTCGGGCAGTTTGTGAGCGGTGCGACCGTGCAGGTGCTGTCCGTCACCACTGATGAGCTGGGCAACGGCTGGTACGAGGTGCGCTTCCTGTATGGTGACGATTTTGCGGACGGCACCATGAAGTGGACGGACTACGCCACCTGCTGGGTCATGGCTGCTGAAACTGGCCCTGCTGGCTGCGATGCTTGTACGGTGACGGATTTTGCCTATTCTCAGGAATTTCTTGAGGCACTGCAGGCAATGGACATCAGCCTGTATTCCACACCCATGAACGGCTTCTCCTTGAAAAACATCAACGGCAGCATCGGCGGCTTCTATGCCTGGCAGTCCTCCCTGTATGGCAGCTCGGGCAGGGACAGCGCTTACCCCCAGATCGCCAAGTCCGCCTCTCACGGCACGATCTATGCCACGCCGCACTATCTGGAGGGCTTCACGGTGTACTGTCTGGAGCATACGCTTTCCGGCCCCGGCGAAGGATCGGGTTCAAGCCAGACCGCAAAAGGCCCCTATGTGTTGGTGGATATGGATTATTTTGTCAACAACTCCGGCGGCGGCGGTGTTTCGGGCGTGCGCTTTTCCGCGAAGACCATGCACGCGCTGGCCTGGGTACTGCGCCACACCTACCCCTTCATGGCGCTCAATCGCAGCGATTCCAACAATGAGGTCTGGTCGCGCGTTGCAGGGCAGTTTGCCATGCGCGAGGTGATCAAGCAGCTCGAAGGCTCGCAGTATGTCCGCAGCTACTGGGATATGGACAACTTCTACGCCTTTTCAGGCGGCGCACCGGCTGTGTACCTGACTTACGCCAGATGGCTCGCGGAAAACGGCATTGCCCGCGCATCCATCACGGGCAAGATCACAGCCTCCAATCAGAGCCTGAGCGTGTCCGGCTCCAGCTACATCGGCACTGTCACCCTGACCACGGATGCCGACCTGATCCGCATTCCGAGGTCGGTGGGCACGCTGACCGGCAACAGCGGTGGCTCGGACGGCAGCTACTACTACATCAAAAGCGGCGATACCATCCGGGTAACTTCATCGAGCAGCCGGTTTGCCGTCTCCATGGAATCCATCTCCTCGGACGATGAGGAAGCCAATTTCCTCGTCGGCATCCCCAGCGTGGCCATCCAGAAGATCATGGTTCCGCTGTACGGCTCCCCGTATGCCCTGCAAACCGCCAGCGTCTCCTTTGAACTGAGCACGGGCGAAATCAAGGTCACCAAGAAATCTTCGGATGGCATTCTCCTGAAGGGTGCAGTCTTTGAGCTGCTCAGCAGCGCTGGTTCTGTTCTGGCGACAAAGACGACCGGCTCGGACGGCGTGGTGCTCTTTGCCGACCTGACGCCCGGCACCTATACCGTTCGGGAGAAAAGCGCGCCTGAGGGCTATGCGCTGTCTGCGCCGTCCTCGTCCGGCGTGACCGTCGCTGCGGGTACGACTACCAATGTCTCCTTTACCAATGACCGCATCACGGGCCGCATCCGGGTGGTGAAGACGGACAGCCTGACCGGCAAACCGCTGGCTGGAGCTGTCTTTTCTGTTACGCGCCTTTCCGGCCCGGCTTCCGACAATGCCGCCGACATCGGCAGGGTTGTAGCGACCATCACGACCAATGCCCAGGGCATCGCTGAGACAGGGCTTCTCCCCTGGGGGCAGTACAGCGTCACCGAAACCGGCGTGCCGAATGGCTATCTGGATGCCGGGTACACAACCACCGTAACCATCCAATGATGAGGAGGAAACACAATAATGATGAGATTCATGAAGAGACTGCTCCGTCTGGGCATGACCATGCTTCTGCTGCTGTCCGTTACGGCGGCGTCCGCTCTGGCTGCCGAAACGCCGACGATCACGGTGAACGTAACCAACACGCCGGTGCGCGGCGATGTGCTGCTGGAAAAGACCGGCCTGCAGCTCGTTCGCTTCGAGGATGAGCAGGATACCTACGGCAACACCGTCATGCGCCCGGTGTTCCAAAACGGCTATCTGGCCGGCGCAGTCTTTGAGCTGCGCGCTGCCGAGGACATCGTGGGCAAGGAGGGCTCCGTGTTCTATCAGAAGGACGAGCTGATCGAGACGCTGACCACCAGCAAGACCGGCTCAGTCAAATCCAAGGTGCTGCCGCTGGGCAAGTATACCTTCACGGAAATCTCCGCGCCGGACGGCTATGTGTTGGATAGTACGCCCCATCCCTTCACCTTGTCTGCCGTGGATCAGCAGACCGCGATTGTCGAGGTCAAGGTGACTGCCAGCAACACCTATCTGCCGGTGCGCGTGACCCTGCGCAAGCAGAAGGAAGATCTGCTGCTGACGCAGACGCAGGAGGGCATGATCCACCAGACGGTTGAGGTCTATCCCGGCGAGGGCTTCGTCTTTGGTCTGTACACCGGCGAGATCATCACCTATGGCGACAGCCAGAAGCTGCCTGCCAATACGCTGGTAGCTACCGGCACGACGGATGCCCAGGGCAATCTGACCTTCTCCGGCCTATATCCCCACGGCAATTACTATATCAGGGAGCTGTCCGTGCCAGACGGCTGGCTGCTCAGCACGGAGAAGTACCCTGTGACGCTGACTTCCGCGAATAAAGCCGTCAACGAGAACGTCATCACCGTCTATCTGGAAAATCCCATCCTGAATCGCCTGATCTACACGCCCGTGACGATCACCAAGACGGATATTACCGGTGCCAAGAAGCTGCCGGGCGCACTCATTGAGGTGTATGATTCGGAAGGAAACACCATCTACCGCGAATACACCAACGAGAACGGCGAAATCCCCAACATCCCCGTTGTGCCCGGAACCTACACCTTCAAGGAAACCTACGCCCCCAGCGGCTATGCGCTGAATACCGCGATCAAGACCTTCACGGTGACTGCCGACGGCAAGGTGACGGGCGATACCGTGATCCGGGACGAGCTGAACAAGGTGATGCTGAAAAAGACCAAGCAGAATGGCGAAGCACTGGCGGGCGCGGTGTTCGGTCTGTTTGACGGCGAAGATAATAAGGTGCAGGAAGCCACCTCCGCTGCGGATGGCTCCGTGCTGTTCCAGCAGATCGCATACGGCGAGTACACCATCCGCGAGATCAGCGCGCCCTACGGCTACCACCCGTCTGCAGAGGAGTGGACAGTGACGATTGACGGCACCTACCTCAATCCCACCACAGTGCTGGCGACGGTGGTCAACGAGGACGCGCCGGGACGAATCAGGATCACGAAGCAGGATGCGCTGGATCAGCACACGATTGCCGGGGTACAGTTTGACATTTTCTCAGTAGACGAGGACGGGAACGCCATGGATCGCGTTGCGCAGATGACAACGAATGATCAGGGCATTGCGGAATCGCCCGACCTGTTCCCCGCCGACTACATCGTGCGTGAGCACGCCAACCCCACCGGCTATGAGGATACGCTCTGGAGCGAGCGAATCACTGTGGGCATGGATGAGCTGGTGACCCGCTGCGTGACCAACATGCCGATTCAGGGCGTCATCCGCATTGTCAAGACGGACAGCGAAACTGGAAACGGCCTGCCCGGCGCGGAGTTCACCGTGACGCGCATCTCCGGCCTGCCTTCCCATAACGGCGAGGGCGATGGTGAGGTGGTCGCTGTGATCACGACGGACGAAAACGGCATGGCGCAGACGCCGCTGCTGACCTGGGGTGCGTATGAGATCGTCGAAACCGTCGTGCCGGATGATTATCTGGACGACGGGTATTCCACCACGGTTCGGATTCCTGAGGAGCCCGAACCGCAGCCGGTATCTCTCGAAGAGTAAACTGCAGAAGGCAGCGGGCCAAACCGCTGCCTTTTCCTTACGCTCTATACTAAGAAAAGAGGTAATCAGATGAAGTTGAGACGAATGCGCAGCTTTCTCCTGCTGCTTTTGCTCTTCGCCATCGCAATTCCCATCATGGCATTTGCAGAAGCCGGGGAAATGGCTGTACAGGAGATTCCGGTTTCCAACACGCCCATCAAGGGCACGATTGAGATCAACAAGTGGGGCTTTGTGCTGAAGGGCTTCAGCGAGAACCGGGATACGCTCGGCTATACGGTACACACACCGCTGTATCAGGATGACTGGCTGCCCGGCGCGGTGTATGAGGTGCGCGCTAGCGAGGACATCGTTGGAAAAGAACAGACGGTCTGGTTCAAGAAAGGCGAGCTGGCTGCGACGATAACCACGACAGCAGGCGGCAGCGTTGTCACAGATCCGCTGCCCCTTGGGCGATACATCGTGACCGAGGTGTCCGCCCCTGCCGGGTATGTGCTGGATGAAACGCGCCATGAGATTGCGCTGACTGCCGTAGACCACACCACCCCGGTGGTGACAGCCCGCCTTTCTGCCATCAATGAGTTCATGTCTGCACGAATCACGTTGACGAAAGAGAAGGGAATCGTGACCACACAGCATGATGAAGACGGCATGGTGCATTCCAGGCTGATGAACGTGCCCGGCGAGGGCTTTATCTTCGGCCTGTATTGCAGTGATCCCATTGAATATGCTGACGGAACGTTGCCCGCCGATACGCTGATTGAAACCGGCATCACCGATGCGGACGGCGCTCTGACCTTTTCCGGCGACTATCCCCACGGCGAATACTATGTGCAGGAGCTGGCTGCCCCGGAGGGCTGGGTGCTCAGCGATGCCCGATACCGCGTCACCATCACGGACGAGTTTGCTGACGAACAGCACGAGGTTGTTTTCCAGGTGGGGCTGCCCATCCACAACGAGATTGTCCACGCGGATGTGCGGATCGCAAAGACCGACATTACCGGCTCTGCAGCTCTGCCCGGCGCGCTGATTGAGGTCAGGAACGGCGAGGGCAAAATCGTCTGCCGTGACTATACCGGAGAGGACGGCTATCTGCCCGCTTTCCCTGCAGTCCCCGGCACCTACACCTACCGGGAAGTGCTGGCCCCGGAGGGGTATGCGCTCAATGAGTCCGAAATGACCTTCACCGTCAATGAACAGGGGGAGGTAGTCGGACAGACTGCGCTTGCGGATGATGTTACCCGGTTCTCCATCCAAAAGGTCGATCCGCAGCACAGGCCGCTGGAAGGCGTTGAATACGGGCTTTTCCGCGAGGACGGCACGCTCCATGTGGCCGCTGTTACGGACAGCGATGGATTGGCGACCTTTGAGCAGATTCCCTACGGCTCCTACACCATCGAGGAGATCAAGCCGCTGCCCGGCTATGTGAAGGACTCTACAAAAACCCCGATCACGGTGGACGGTACCTTCAAAAACCCGGACGCGCCCATCGCCACGCTGACCAACTGCCCGACAGAGCTGCTGGTTCAGAAGGTCGATCAGAACAATGTCGCCCTGGCTGGCGCTCAGTTCGGCCTGTTCGATGAGAAAGACGAGCTGGTCATGACCGCCGTGTCGGATGCGGAGGGATTGGTGCGTTTCGTGGGTGCTGCGGTTGGCAAGTACACGATCCGAGAGCTCACAGCGCCCGACGGGTACCTGATGAGCAGGGACGTGATCCACGTCACCATCGACGAGGGCTATACCAACAGCGACAAGCCCCTTGCGACGGTGATCAACCGGGAGAAAAAGATCACCTGCATCAAGGTCGATACCTCCGGCACACCGATGCCCGGCATCGCGTTCAGCCTGTACAATGCCAGCACCATGGAGAAGGTCGAAACCGCAGTCAGCAATCAGGATGGCGTATTCACCTTCAGCCAATTCGATTATGGCGACTGGCTGATTTGTGAGAATGCCGCGCCCAATGGCTATTGCCGCATGGAGGACATTCGCATTCATGTTGGAGACGACTGGACGGAGCCCAAGCCCATCATGTGCGTGAACATCCCGAACCACTATGCGTTCATCAAGACGGACAGCTCCGGCGTGCCGCTGGCAGGCGCGAAGTTCACCGTGGAGGATGCCAGCGGCAGAATCATCGGCACCTACGAATCCGGCGAGGACGGTATCGTCAGCATCCGGGATCTTGAGCCGGGCGAATACTTCATCAAGGAAATCGAAACGCTTGAGGGCTACAGCGTTTCCGGAGAGGTCATCCGGGTAAAGATCAACGAAGCCTATGTCGTGTCTGATGAAATGAGGAAATTCGTCAACTACACGACCATCCAGACCGGCGTGAATCTGGCTGTAACCGGCGTCATGTGGGTGGGCATTGGCCTGATGGTCATCAGCGGTGCTGCGGGGCTGATCCGCAAGCACCGCGCAGGAAAGCACAAGAAGAACTGAGGAGGTTTTGAGTAATGCAGATTCGTTCCTTTACCAATTCCAGGAATGAAGCGTTCTATGTGGTGGGCTTCAAGGATGTCGCCGAACGCAGCCGACTGTTTGATGCAATCAGCAGAAGCGACGTTTTTCTTCCCTCGTTCGGCGAGCGCATGGAGTTCTCCGAGCTGGTAAACCGGCTTGCGAAACGTGATGCCGGGCAGATCGGCATCCCGGGGATTGTCGCGGCCATTCCTATGCGCGACGAGGAGATGAACAGGCTGCTGGGCGGCATTACGGAGATTCTGCTTGAAGCCAGCACGCAGCGCGCTGCGCTGGATGAACAGGATAGGGCGCTTGAGAGGATGTGCCAGGACTTCTCCTTCGGTGATGGGGACTGATGCCCGGACGGGCATGGACCATGCTTTTCTGAACTGAAAAACAGGGATGGCGCTGCCCAAGTCAGGCGGCGTCATCCCTGGCATTTTTCATTTCATTTGCAGCTGGTCGCAGAATGCCTTCAGCACGGGCAAATCCATCGTGGCGGTTGTCCATAGCTGGTGCGGATCAGTCCTGTGGTAGTGATGCGCATACATGTCCCGCATCCGGCAGATGGCGCGCCATGGAATCTCCGCATGCGCCTGAAGAAATCCATCCGACAGATGCTTGGACAGCTCTCCGATTTCCAGCACGCACATGGCAACTGCATGCTGATACAGTCGGCTATTGACAAAGGTAGCCTCATCGCCAGCCTGACGCGCAGCATCTATGGCGTCATCGCAATAGCGGGCGATATGCAGCAAAAGGTCAGTATCACGCTGAACTTCACTTGCCGACGCCATACAGGATCACCTCGTCTTCCTCAATACTCTGTGCCAGTTTGCCGGACAGCGGGTCGTCCAGCATTCCCGCAGTGATCAGGTCAACCTTTTTGTGAAAGGCTTCCTCCAGATCGCTTTGTAGGGCACCCAGACGGAACATACCGAAATCAGCGGGTACATCAGCGCGGAAATCAAGATCGCTTTGCTCGGTGGCCTCGCCGCGGGCATAGGAGCCGAACAGCGCGAGCTGCTTGAGCTGATGACGCTCTGCAATGGGAACGGCAATCGCACGGATTTCATCGAGCGTATAGATGTGCTGCCGGGCTGTGGCGGCCTGTGCATCTGCCAAGGAGGCGGGTGTTACAGGCGCAAGGACGATCTGACCGTCGCGCTCATAAAACAGCAGCTGATCGCCCGTGCTGATGCCGAGCTTCTTTCGGATGGAAGCCGGAACCGTCAGCTGACCCTTGCTGGTCATTCTCGCAAGCTCCATATCATCACTCCTTGCTTTCCTTACTATCCTTACTTTCTGTTTCTATTATACGCCGATTGGGCGGGAAGGGTCAAGAGAAATGAACTTTGTCTATCTCAGAATGAAGCGTCTGTATGATCTTCATCGTCTGGAGGTGCCACTGTGGCATCTCCTTTTTGATTCTCACACAGGAGGCGTCTGCCCATGCAGGAAGACATCGAAAACAAATCGCTTACCCTGATCATCAATACAAGCAAGCTGACCGCGCGCACCCTGGCTTCTGCCTTTATGAAGTTTCTGCGATACTCCAGGAATAAGATTCATGAACATCAGAACGTAAAGCCCCAGGGAAAGCAGTCCGTCAAGCAGCTCATCGCACAGAATCAGGGCGTTGAGAACACGGAGCTGGCAGACCGAAACGAGGCGAAATCCTTTGACCGGTATGCCCGCCAGTACGGCGTGGACTACGCCATCCAGAAGGGCTTCTCTCAGGATGGAAAGCCCCGGTACATCCTGTACTTCAAAGCGCGCGACCGGAGCGCCATCAATCAGGCGATGGCTGCATACTCGGTTGCATGGGCCAGGCAGCAAAAGCAGGAGCGCTCTGCCGCTGAGCCGACGCTCGATCCGACCAGAGAAGCACCGGGCAAGAAGGTGGAACGCATCCGGCAAAAGGGGATGGAGCGATGAACAAAGCACGGCTCAAGAAGCTGCTGATCCTCAATCTCCCTTATATGCTCATTGGCCTGTATGCGACCAAGCTGGGAGAAGCATGGCGCTTGGCTGAGGGAACGGATATGTCGGGAAAGCTGCTCCATATCATGGACGGGCTATCCGCATCGTTTCGCTCACCTTGGCCCAGCTTTGTTCCTGCAGACCTTCTGCTGGGCATCACCCTTGGCTGCCTGCTGCGTCTGGTCGTCTACGAAAAAGGCAGGAATGCCAAGAAGTACCGGCACAATGTCGAGTATGGCTCCGCCAGATGGGGCAAGCCCGGCGACATTCAGCCGTTCATCGACCCGGACCCGTGGAACAACGTAATCCTCACGAAAACTGAGCGGTTGACGATGAACAGCCGGCCCAAGAACCCGCAATATGCGCGCAACAAAAACGTGCTCGTCATTGGCGGCTCCGGCAGCGGCAAAACAAGATTCTTCGTAAAGCCCAACATCATGCAATGCACCAAAACCAAGGGCACTTCTCTGGTGGTGACAGACCCGAAGGGAACCCTTGTCGTGGAGTGCGGCAAGATGCTGGTCGCTGCCGGGTACGACGTGCGTATTCTCAACACCATCAACTTCAAAAAGTCGATGCATTACAATCCGCTCTCGTACATCCACAGCGAAACGGACATCCTGAAGCTCGTCACGGCCCTGATTGCCAACACAAAAGGTGAAGGCAAAGCCGGAGAGGATTTCTGGGTGAAGGCCGAAACGCTGCTGTACATCGCCTTGATCGGCTACATCCATTACGAGCTGCCGCCGGAGAAGCAGAACTTTGCGACGCTGATCGACATGCTGGATAAGATGCAGGTGCGGGAGGACGACGAGGACTTCCGCAACGAGATTGATGAGATATTCGACGATCTGGCACAGCGGAAGCCGGAGCACTTTGCGGTTCGCCAATACCAGAAGTACAAGATGGCGTCCGGCAAAACGGCAAAATCCATTCTGGTGAGCTGCGGCGCGCGCCTTGCCGTCTTTGACATTGAGGAGCTGCGGGAGATCACCTCCTATGACGAGCTGTCGCTTGATACCATCGGCGACAAGCGCACCGCGCTGTTTCTGATCATGTCGGACACGCATGCCAGCTTCAACTTCCTCATCAGTCTGGCTTATTCGCAGCTGTTCAATCTCCTGTGCGAGAAGGCGGATGACGAATACGGCGGCAGGCTGCCGGTGCATGTCCGCTGCCTGATCGATGAGTTTGCCAACATTGGGCAGATACCCAATTTTGAAAAGCTCATCGCCACCATCCGCAGCCGTGAGATCTCCGCCAGCATCATCCTTCAGGCACAGAGTCAGCTCAAGTCCATCTACAAGGACAACGCCGATACCATCACCGGCAACTGCGTGCGTCCATAAGCCACCAAAACAAATGGAAAACGGTGGTGTGGTAACTACAGAATACCGCCTTTAGCAAGCGGTAGGAAAAAGTATCAAAGCTACCTGCAAATGAAGCGAGACAAGGAGGCTCATAAAGTGCAGGGGCAACCTATTATTCTGCGACTTATCCGAGCGGGGAAACCCAAAGGGGAGTACAGCATGTCGCCGCCGTCCTTCAAGAACGGCCTACACAATAGAGCAATAATCCTGTGCGCTTGAATGTGTAAGAATAAAACTCCATGTATGAGGTATAAAGCTAAACTGCCTGAACGATAGCCAGAGCAAGGGATCCCGACCCTATATACGAAAAGGATTGAAACGTATGATTTCCGCGTTGCTTGCATTTCGCAGTTATGGAAGCAAGAGATACTCGCGGAAAGGCAACCGCAAGACAGCGGGTAAATGGCGAAAGTCGATACCGACAACATGGAAAGCTCATTCTGTAGTTACTAAATGGAGATAGCCTAAACCCGGTAACGGGCATGGCTACACAGCTCCCATAGTAGTCAGAGACGTTAACGACGATCACAAGGCGAAGGGGAGCAGCTTATCGCAAATACCGAGAACGAAAGGAGCATGCGTGAGGCATGAGAAATCCAACTGAGGTATTAAAAAGTTTATCGGAAAAAACAAAGAATGAATCATATCGGTTTCAGAGACTATATCGGAATCTGTATAACCCTGAGTTTTATTGGCTAGCGTATAAAAACATATATGCCAACAAGGGCAGTATGACTGCCGGAGCAGATGGAACGACGATTGATGGGATGAGCGATGAGAAAATCAATAGGATAATCGAATCTCTGAAAAATCGAAGTTACCGTCCCAAACCGGCAAGGCGTGAATATATTGCCAAGAAGAACAGCAACAAAAAGCGTCCACTGGGTATACAATCCGGCAACGACAAGCTCTTACAAGAAGTCGTTAAAATGATTTTGGAAAGTATCTATGAACCCGTGTTCAGCAATAAATCACACGGATTCAGACCCAATCGAAGCTGCCAAACAGCACTGATGCAAATTCAGAAAACCTTTACAGGGACAAACTGGTTTGTGGAAGGTGATATACACGCTTGTTTTGACAGCTTTGACCATCACATCATTATCAACATCCTGAGAGGGAAAATTGATGATGAGGCCTTCATTCAGCTGATATGGAAATTCCTGAAGGCTGGATATATGGAGCAATGGGAATACAAAAGAACCTACAGTGGTGTTCCACAGGGTTCAGGAGTAAGCCCCATCCTTTGCAATATTTACATGAACGAGTTGGATAAGTACATGGAGCAATATGCAGTGGCATTCAATACGAAAGCGCAGAAAAAGCGGATTTCGCCGGCATATAAAGCCAAGACATACCAAGCGTACATGTATAGGCGCGAGGGCAAAAGAACCTGGGAACAGTTATCGTCGCATGAAAAGAAGGTCAGAAGCAAGAAGTTAAAAGAATTGGAACGGGCAGAAAAAAGTATGACCCCGACAATCCCGATGGACACGGATTTCAAACGTATCCAATATACCAGATATGCGGATGACTTTATTATCGGCGTAATTGGCAGTAAAAAGGATGCTGAACACGTCAAGCAGGATGTGAAAATGTTTCTGCAAGATGCGTTAAAGCTGGAAATGTCGGATACCAAGACAAAAATCACCCATACAGGCGACAAAGCGAGGTTTTTGGGATACGACATTACAGTTTCGAGAAGCCAAGAGCTCAAAAAGCAATCTAACGGAAAGATTCAAAGATGTCAGACTGGCGTGGTAAAGCTCCTAGTGCCCAGAGAAAAGTGGGTCAGCAAACTACTGGAATATCGAGCAATAAAAATCAAAATCAATGAAAACGGCAAAGAGCGATTTGTTGCCCTGCACAGAGGCAGGCTGGTAAACAAGAGTGACATTGAAATACTGACAACGTACAACGCGGAAGTGAGAGGCTTATATAATTACTATTCGATTGCCAATAATGCCTTCAAAATAGGCTGTTTCGGCAATGTGATGAAGTATAGCATGTATAAGACATTTGCCTGTAAATACAGGACCAATGTTCACGAAATTAAGCGCAGATACTGCGTAAACGACCTGTTTACTCTTGCCTATGGAACTAAATCAGGAGTAAAAACGACGACATTTTACAGGGATGGATATAAGCGCAAGGAAGTGGCAACAAAATTCGACAATGTGAATGAGTTGCCGGAATACTCCAAGTACTTAAAACCTAACACCTTAAAACAGCGTGTGGAAAAACATACCTGTGAACTATGCGGAAGAGAGTGCAGAAATCCTGAAATCCATCAAGTTAAGAAACTCAAAGACCTGAAGGGCAATGCCGAATGGGTGTGCGCAATGCGATTGCGCAGACGAAAAACATTGGTAGTATGCCCGGAATGTCATAAAAAGATTCATTCATAATTCCGTTAACCATGATAAGTGGAAAGCCGCATACATCGAGAGATGTCCGTGCGGTTTGGGAGGGAGTGGAAGCAAGTCCTCTACTACAGAGGATAAGCCAAAGCTTACCTCATGATACGCTGCTGTTTCTGGGCGGCAAGGAGAAAGGCACACTCAAGGAGATGGAGGAGCTGCTTGGCAAGGAAACCATCGACACATATAACACCGGCGAAAGCCGCGGACGTGAGGTTTCTCACAGCCTGAACTACCAGAAGCTCGGCAAAGCCCTGATGTCGGTTGACGAGCTCGCCGTTATGGATGGAGGAAAGTGTATTCTCCAGCTGCGCGGCGTCCGGCCCTTTCTGTCGGATAAGTACGACATCACCAGTCACCCCAACTACAAATATCTGTCTGATTCCAATAAGAAGAACGCCTTTGACATCGAAAAGTACCTGTCACGCCAGCTGAAACTCAGGCTGGAAGAAGAGTACGAGGCATTCGAGGTATCCATAAGCGATAACCCGCAGGATGATGAGGCGCTTCTTGAGGAATGGACGGATACGACTCAGCTTCAGGCTGCCGGATATGGCGGCCTTTTATAATATACGGAGGTATTCTATGGCTTTTTTCAATTCTGCAATCACCGTTCTCCAGACCCTCGTGATCGCCATCGGCGCTGGCCTTGGCATCTGGGGCGTAATCAACCTGCTCGAAGGTTATGGAAATGACAATCCCGGCGCGAAGTCCCAGGGCATGAAGCAGCTCATGGCAGGCGGCGGCGTGGCCCTGATCGGCACGACCCTCGTTCCGCTGCTTTCCGGCCTGTTCGGCTGATGCACACCAACCAGTCTTTTGCCCTCTCCCGGGTTTCCGGGGGAGGGCATCAAGGAGGGATGCTCCTTTGAACTTTATCTGGGACAAGATTACCGAGTGGCTCAAAGAGCTGCTGGTCAGCGGCGTCGTCAGCAATCTTTCCGGGCTGTTTGACAGCATCAATTCGCAGGTCGCGGATGTCGCCGGAACGGTGGGCGCTTCACCGCAGGCTTGGAACGGCAGCATCTTCGGCATGATCAAAAGTCTGTCCGAGAACGTCATGGTTCCCATCGCCGGCATCATCCTCACCTTCGTCATGTGCCTGGAGTTGATCCAGATGCTGATTGACCGCAACAACATGCACGACTTCGATACGTTCTTGTTCTTCAAGTGGGTGTTCAAGACCTTCGCCGCAGTGCTCATCGTGACGAACACCTGGAACATTGTCATGGGCGTGTTCGATGTGGCGCAGCATGTGGTCAACCAGGCAGCCGGCGTGATTATTGGAGACACCGCGATGAACGTCAGCGAGCTGATGGGCGATATTGAAGCTCGGCTCATGGACATGGAGATCGGGCCGCTTTTCGGTCTGTGGTTCCAGTCCTCCCTGATCGGCATCATCGCCTGGGCGCTGAGCATCTGCATCTTCATCATCACCTATGGCCGCATGATCGAAATCTACATGATCACCTCGGTTGCGCCCATCCCGATGGCGACCATGGTCAACCGCGAGTGGGGACAGATGGGGCAGAACTACTTGCGTTCCCTGTTCGCGCTGGGCTTTCAGGCATTTCTCATCATGGTCTGCGTCGGCATTTACGCAGTGCTGGTGCAGAACATCAGCGTGGACAGCGATGTGAGCACGGCGCTCTGGACGTGCATCGGGTATACAGTGCTGCTGTGCTTCACCCTGTTCAAGAGCAGCAGCGTCGCAAAGTCCATCTTCAACGCCCATTGAGCCGCATGAGGAGAACACCATGAGCAAGAACACCAGAAAACATGCATTTGCTGCCCATGCATCGGAAAGCCAAAACCGGAAGCGGCACAATGTGCTGCGCAGGCGCAAACCCAGGCGGCAGGGAAGCCGCAGTCAGGCTGGCAAGCATCTGCCGCAAAGACGGCCTATGCCCTTTCAGTCTGTTCATCGCAGTTGGCAGCAGCAACACCTTTGCCGCAGGAAAGGAGAATCATCATGGCATATGTGCCCGTTCCCAAGGACCTGACAAGGGTCAAAACCAAGTTCCTGTTTAACCTGACCAAGCGTCAGGTCTTTTGCTTCAGTCTGGGTGCGCTCGTCGGCGTGCCCCTGTTTTTTCTGACCAAGGGCACCTTGGGCCCCAGCATGGCTGCTCTGATCATGATTGCGGCTATGATGCCGTTCTTCATGTTCGCTATCTATGAGCAGCATGGTCAGCCGCTTGAGGTGCTCCTGCAGCACTATATTCAGGCGCGCTTCATCCGTCCCCGCATGCGGGTGTACCAGACCGAAAACTTCTATGCAACCATCGACCAAAACGTCCGCACAAGGCGGGAGGTGAAGAGAATCCTTCATGGCAAATCACCCCACTAAAAAGATCAAGCTGACGCGCACAGAAAAGCAGCAGCTCAAGGCGCTCATGGCCCGGAATCAGCAAAAGGGCAGAAAGGGGCCGCATACTGCGCAGGACACCATTCCTTATCAGCGCATGTGGCCGGACGGCATCTGCCGCGTCACGGATCAGTATTACACCAAGACCATCCAGTTTCAGGACATCAATTATCAGCTCGCGCAGAACGACGACAAGACGGCGATCTTCGAGGGCTGGTGCGATTTCCTCAACTATTTCGACAGCAGCATCCACCTTCAGTTTTCGTTTCTCGACCTGACGGCCAGCACGGAAGCCTTTGAGCAGAGCATCCTGATTCCCGACAGGGATGACGGCAACAACGAAATCCGGCACGAATATGCGGAAATGCTGCAAAACCAGCAGGCCAAGGGCAACAACGGCCTGACCAAGACAAAATTCATCACCTTCGGTATCGAGGCGGAGAACATCAAGACCGCCAAACCGAGGCTGGAACGCATCGAGATCGATCTGCTGAACAACTTCAAGCGGTTGGGTGTGGCGGCATCCCCACTCGACGGGCGGGATCGGCTGAAGCTCATGCACGATATGTTCCACATGGACACCCAGGCGCCTTTTATTTTTGACTGGAAGTGGCTGCCGCCCTCCGGCCTGTCCACCAAGGACTTCATCGCGCCGTCCAGCTTTGACTTCCGCGAAAAGCGCAGCTTTGGCATGGGAAAGAAGCAGGCGGCAGTCAGTTTCTTTTCGATTCTGGCTTCTGACCTCAACGACCGCTGCTTGGCGGATTTTCTCGCCATGGAATCCAGCCTCATCGTGTCCCTGCACATTCAGGCCATCGACCAGGTGGCAGCCATCCGGGATGTCAAACGCAAGATCACCGACCTCGATAAGATGAAGATCGAGGAGCAGAAGAAGGCTGTCCGCGCCGGATACGACATGGACATCATTCCGTCCGATCTGGCCACCTACGGCGGCGAAGCGAAGAAGCTGCTGGAAGATTTGCAGAGCCGCAACGAGCGCATGTTCCTCATCACCTTCCTGGTGATGAATACGGCGGACAATAAGAAGCAGCTTGCCCTCAACGTCAAGCAGGCACAGAGCCTTGCTCAGCAGCATAACTGCCAGCTGGTTCCGCTGGACTTCCAGCAGGAAAACGGCATGGTATCCTGTCTGCCTTTGGGCCTCAACAAAATCAGAATTCAACGCGGTCTGACGACCTCGTCCACCGCGATTTTCATTCCCTTCACCTCGCAGGAGCTGTTCCAGAGCGGCGGCGAGGCGCTGTATTGCGGGCTGAACGCCCTGTCCCACAACCTGATCATGGTGGATCGCAAGAAGCTGAAGAATCCGAACGGCTTGATTTTGGGCACGCCGGGTTCCGGCAAATCGTTCGCAGCAAAGCGCGAGATCTGCAACGTCGTTCTGCTGACAGACGATGACATCATCATCTGCGATCCCGAGGGCGAGTATTTCCCGCTGGTCAACACGTTCCGTGGACAGGTGATCCGCATTTCGCCCACCAGCAACAGCTACATCAACCCGATGGATATCAACCTCAACTACAGCGACGATGACAATCCGCTGGCGCTCAAGTCCGATTTCATTCTGTCGCTGTGCGAGCTGATTGTCGGCGGGCGCGACGGACTGCAGCCCATCGAAAAGACCATCATCGACCGCGCAGTACACATCATCTATCAACCGTACCTGAGCGACCCAAGGCCGGAGAACATCCCCATTCTGGAGGATCTGTACAACGCGCTGAGAGAGCAGGAGGAGAAGGAAGCGCAGACGCTGGCGACCGCGCTGGAAATCTACGTGACCGGCTCCCTGAATGTGTTCAATCATCGCACCAACGTGGATGTGAACAACCGGCTGGTCTGCTACGACATCAAGGAGCTGGGTAAGCAGCTCAAGAAGCTGGGAATGCTCATCGTGCAGGATCAGGTGTGGGGCCGCGTCACCGCCAACCGTGCCGAGGGTAAATCCACCCGGTACTACATGGACGAGTTCCACTTGCTGCTCAAAGAAGAGCAGACGGCGGCATACTCCGTGGAAATCTGGAAGAGATTCCGCAAGTGGGGCGGCATTCCGACGGGCATCACGCAGAACGTCAAGGATTTGTTGGCAAGTCAGGAGATCGAGAACATCTTTGAAAACTCCGACTACATCTACATGCTCAACCAGGCGGCGGGTGATCGTGAGATTCTGGCGAAGAAGCTGGGCATTTCCCCGCATCAGCTGTCCTACGTCACCCAGAGCGGCGAAGGCGAGGGCCTGCTGTTCTACGGCAACGTCATTCTGCCGTTCCAAGATCGGTTCCCGAAGAACACCAAGCTGTACAGCATTATGACGACGAAGCCTACGGAGGTCAATGCGTCGTGACTTTCCTAGGAGGTGATTGAATTGAATGAACTCCATAACCGTGGCTCTCCCTGGCTTCGCTTCTCAAAGGAGGAGCTGGAAAACCCGAAGCTGGCACGCAAGGCCGAAAAGGCAGAACAAGCTGCCGACCGATACGATGCGGCGAAAAAGAAGCTGAAAACGCGCCGCCTGAAACTGACTGCCGAGGAGGTTCAAACCGAGCAGGATGCCATGCAGCAGAGTGATGCGGATGCGGCTGAACTGCATGAACCAGTAGCGCCGTCCTCTGCGTCTTCTCTGCAAAAGAAGCAGGAAGCAAAGGATGGGCGCTCTCCCACAAGATCAAAGTCTTCAGGGAAAGCGCCTGCGCCCACGTCCCCTGTTCCGCAGGCGGTAGCCGAGGCGGGTGATGCTTCTTCGCCCCGAGCCAGAAAAAAGAAACTCCGTCTCCGGTTTGAGGAAACCGAAGCGAAGCCGCCCTCCCGTCTTCGGCATCCTGTTCAGCGTCCGATAGAATCGGCGCACGATCAGCTGCACCAGCAGCTGGCAGAGGCCAATGAGGATGACAACGCTGCGGTAAGCGCGGTGCTGCAGGGCGACAGGCTCAGCACCTCCGCCTTGCAGATGGGCGAGCACGCCTATCACGCGTACAAGCTGCGCCCCTATAAGCAGGCGCAAAAGGCTGAACGTGCGCTGGATGAAGCCAACCTCCGGTATCTGGAGGCCAAACATCGCGCGGAGAATCCGCAGTTCACCAGCAATCCGCTCTCTCGCTGGCAGCAAAAGCGGGCCATTCGCAAGGAATATGCCGCGATGAAGGCTGCCGGAAACGCCGTGAGCGATGCAGGGAAAAGCGCCACCGCAACGGGCAAGACCGTTCGCGGAGCGAGTGATGTCGCAGGACGGATGGCGGAGGTTTTCCAAAGCCATCCGTCTTCCTTGCTGATCATTCTGCTGTGCGCAATGCTGCTGATCCTCATGGGCAGCCTGCAATCCTGTACGCCGCTGGCGCAATCGGTGCTGGAGTCGCTCATCATCGGCACCTATCCGGCGACGGAGGATGATGTCCGCGCCGCGGAGCGCGCCTATGCCGCCAAGGAGCGGGAGCTTCAGGATGAAATGGATCGCTACGAGCAGTACCACCCCGGCTATGACGAATACCATGTCGATGCCGATGAAATCTGGCATGATCCCTATGTGCTCATCGCCATCATTTCCGCGTATTACGACGGACAGGAGTGGACGCTGGACACCGCTTATCCGGTGATCGAGAAATACTTCGATCTCCAATACGTTGTCACGCAGACTGTTTCAACGGAAACCCGATATCGGACAGAATCGAGAACCGGCACACGCATCGTGACCGACCCCGTCACCGGGCAGCAGCACACCGAAACCTACACCTATGACGTGCAGGTGCCCTATGCGTACAGCATCTGCAACGTGAAGCTGGAGAACAAGAACTTATCCCATCTGCCGGTTGTCAGCATGAGCCATCACACCATGGGCATGTACGCGCTGTACATGGCTACGCATGGTAACATGGAGGGCATCTTCTCCGGCAATCCGTATGCAGTACCACTCCGCGAACCAACCCTCTACGACATTCCGCAGGAAACCCTGGATGCCGATCCCTCTTTCGCCGCGATGATGGAGGAAGCGACCAAGTACATTGGCTATCCGTATGTCTGGGGCGGTGCAAGCCCGGAAACCAGCTTTGACTGCTCCGGCTTTGTCTCGTATGTATTCACGAACAGCGGCGTTTACAACACCGGCAGGCTGGGGGCCAAGGGGCTGCGCAGCCTGTGCCGCACTGTGCCGGATGACCAGGCGCAGCCCGGAGACATCGTGTTCTTTGAGGGGACGATGGGCGCGGATGTCGCCGGAATCACGCATTGCGGCATCTATGTGGGCAACGGGATGATGCTGCACTGCGGAAACCCCATCGGCTATGCCGATCTCAGCGATGCCTATTGGCAGACGCATTTCCACTCGTTTGGACGAGTACCCAACTGATGATCGATACAAGGGGCCTTGCATCCGCAGGGCTCCATTTCCATGCACAGATATGAAAGGAGTATCCCATTGATCATGAATCGAAATCCCTCAAATCACATCGTTACCATCATCCGCCAGGTGATCGCTGCCATCGCAGCGCTGTTCCTGCTTTCCCTGTTTCTCTCCGTTCGGGGTGCTGCGGCGGAGGATTCAAGCGCCTTTGATATGGACAACTGGAATGGCGAGTCCGTGATTCTGGAAGATCCGCAGTATTTCATGGGTGTTGAAGACGATCACATCCCCGTCATTTCCTCGGTGGGCAAAACCAACGTCAAAATCCATGGCGTGCAGTCCAAGTACAAGCTGGTCAACTACACCATTCCCGAGCAGCTTCTTCGGGCCGATCCCGATTTCCTCTCCCTGATGGTCGAGGCCGAGAAGTACATCGGCTATCCCTATGTATACGGTGCCAGCAATCCCGATACCGGCTTTGACTGCTCCGGTTATGTTTGCTGGGTCTTTAACAACTCCGGCGTGTGCGATGTAGGACGGATGGGCGCCAATGGGCTCTACTCCCTGTGCAGCGATGTCAGTAAACAAGACGCGCGCCCCGGCGATCTCGTTTTTTTCGAGAAAACGATGGGCGCAGATGTCAAAGGCATCACCCATGTAGGCATCTATGTGGGCAACGACATGATGATTCACGCAGGCGACCCGGTCGGTTTTGCCGATCTCAAAAGCGAAAAATGGTCCAAGCGACTGTATGGCTTTGGCCGCCTGCCACTTGATTAAGGAGGAACCATGACCGAAAAGAAAAAGAAGCGCTATCCCGCCGACCGCCAGAAGCTCCATGCGCTGCTGGGCAGAAGGGAGCAGGAGCTGATCGAGCTTCAGGCAGAGGTGGAAGACCTGCGCGGCCTTGTCAAGCA